>NZ_JBVJMW010000008.1:0-398795 GCF_055583985.1 Streptomyces sp. NPDC104313 | reverse complement strand
GTTGATAGGCCAGATGTGGAAGCCCGGTAACGGGTGGAGCTGACTGGTACTAATAGGCCGAGGGCTTGTCCTCAGTTGCTCGCGTCCACTGTGTTAGTTCTGAAATAACGAACGGCCGTGTTTTCATCCGGTGTTGGTTAATTTCATAGTGTTTCGGTGGTCATTGCGTTAGGGAAACGCCCGGTTACATTCCGAACCCGGAAGCTAAGCCTTTCAGCGCCGATGGTACTGCAGGGGGGACCCTGTGGGAGAGTAGGACGCCGCCGAACAATTTTTCCGGGAAAGCCCCGTGCCATTGGCACGGGGCTTTTCTGCGTTCACGGTTCGAATGGCGTCGAGGAGAATCAGGAGAGCACGAGCTGAATCGCGCGAAGCTCTTGGCCGAGCTCGGGAGAATTACCCCCTGGGGGGCTCCTCAGAGACGGCCTGCGGCCTTCAGGGCCAAGTACGTATCGGCAAGTGCGGGAGCGAGATTCTCCGGAGTGGCGTCCACGACGACAACGCCGTGGCGGCGGAGTCTGTCGGCCGTGCGGCGACGGTCGGCCTGGGCCTGACCGGCGGCTGCCGCGTCGTACACCGAGTCCACGGCTCCCCGGGCGTTGGCCATTTCCTTGATCCGAGGGTCGGATACCGCGGCCAGCAGAACGGTGTGGCGCTGGGTGAGTTGAGGCAGCACCGGGAGGAGCCCCTCCTCGATGGGAGCGGCCTCCAACGTCGTGAGGAGGACGATCAGCGAACCGCGAGGGGCATCGGTGAGGGCGGCGTTGCTCAGGCCGCGGGCGTCCGTCTCGATGAGCTCGGGTTCCAGCGTGGCCAGGGTGTTGATGACGGTGGAGAGAACACTGCCCTTGGCCGACCGGCCTTGGACCCGGGCTCGGACCTGACGGTCGTAGGCGAGGAGGCTTACGCGGTCGCCCGCCCGGGTGGCGAGCGCGGTGAGAAGGAGCGTGGCGTCCATCGAGGCGTCCAGGCGGGGGACGTCACCCACCCGGCCCGCTGATGTGCGGCCGGTGTCGAGGACGATCAGGATGAGCCGGTCACGCTCGGGACGCCATGTCCGGACCGCTACGGCGGACTGGCGGGCGGTGGCCCGCCAGTCGATGGAGCGGGTGTCGTCCCCGGGCACGTAGGCCCTCAGACTGTCGAACTCCGTGCCTTCACCGCGTGTCAGAACGCTGGTGCGGCCGTCGAGTTCGCGGAGCCGGGCGAGCCGGGAAGGCAGATGCTTGCGGCTGGTGAACGGGGGCAGGACTCGTACGGTCCACGGTGCCCGGTGCTGTCCTTGGCGTGCGGCGAGGCCCAGGGGGCCGTAGGAGCGGATGGTGATGCGTTCGGCCTGCCGTTCGCCGCGACGGGTCGGGCGCAGAACGGTGACCAGACGTCGCTGTTCCCCGGCAGGAATCGCCAGCGTGTGGTGGGAAGCGAGGCGTTCGGAGCCCGAGGCCCAACTGCTGGGGGGCCAGGCGTCCCTCAGCCGGGCTCGTAGGCGCCGGCGTGAGGTGTTGGTCACTGTCAGTTGCACTACGGCCGCGTCACCGAGCCGAACAGATGTGTCGCCGGATCGAGTGAATCGGAGCGTACGCACTGGCGCGGCCAGGGCATAGTCACACAGAATTGCCAGTGAGAGCGGTGCGTTGACCGCAAGCATCCCGGTCCAGCTGGGAGCGAGGATGCCCACGGGGAGTGACCCCAGGGCGGCCAGCAGCGCGGTGCGTCCGGTGAGGGCCATGGTCACCGCCTCATCGGGGTACGGGGACGTGGGCGAGCACTGAGGCGATGACGGAGTCAGGGGTGACTCCTTCCAATTCCGCCTCGGGCCGCAGGTGGATGCGATGACGGAGCGTGGGGAGCGCCAGGGCCTTCACATCGTCCGGGATGACATAGTCCCGGCCGGTCAGCCAGGCCCAGGCGCGGGCGGTCGACAGCAGTGCGGTGGTCCCTCGGGGGGAGACGCCGAGGGCGAGCGAGGGGGAATCGCGCGTGGCACGGCAGATATCCACTACGTAGCCGGCGATCTCAGGGGAGACGGTTGTCTTAGCGACGGCTTCGCGAGCTGCTTCCAGATCGGCGGGCCCGGCGACCGGCCCTATACCCGCGGCCTTCAGGTCGCGCGGGTTGAAGCCGTCGGCGTGACGGGTGAGGACGTCAATCTCGTCCTGCCGCGAAGGAAGCGGAACCGTCAGTTTGAGCAGGAAGCGGTCCAGTTGGGCTTCGGGGAGGGGATAGGTGCCCTCGTACTCGACGGGGTTCTGGGTCGCGGCAACGAGGAAGGGGTCAGGCAGTGGCCGTGGCGTTCCGTCAATGGTGACCTGCCTTTCCTCCATCGCTTCGAGGAGGGAGGACTGGGTCTTGGGAGGGGTGCGGTTGATCTCGTCGGCGATCAACAGGTTGGTGAAGACGGGGCCGGGCTGGAAGGAGAATTCGGCGGTGCGCGCGTCGTAGACCAGTGAACCCGTGACGTCGCTGGGCATCAGGTCGGGGGTGAACTGGACTCGCTTCGTGTCGAGTTCGAGTGATGCGGCAAGTGCACGCACCAGCAGGGTCTTGGCCACGCCGGGTACGCCTTCGAGGAGTACGTGTCCCCGGCAGAGCAGCGCGACGACGAGTCCGGTCACGGCGGGGTCCTGGCCGACGACGGCCTTGGCGATCTCGGAGCGCAGAGCCTCCAAGGACGCGCGGGCGCTGTCGGACGGCTCCGGTTCCGCAGGCCTCACGGTGGCCGCTGCGGGCGCCGTGGGCTCGGCCGGCTCGGGGGTCGGGGCGCTCATGAAGTGCGTACCTCTCTTTCGAGGGCGTCGAGTTGATCTGCGAGGAGGACCAGGGCGGCGTCGGTGGAGGGAGCCGTACCGAAGAGCAGGATGCTGAGGTTGTGGTCCGGGGCGGCGATGCGCGCGGACACCGCGGTGAGGAGGATGTCGGGGCTGTGTGCATCACGGGCGGGCACTCCGGCGAGGGGCGCGATGCGTGTGCGGGTGGCGGCCCGGAGGACGTCGGCGGCCCGGTCGCGGGCGTTGGCCTTGCGGTAGAGGAGTGAGCGGCCTTCGGCCGATTCGGATGCACGGATGGCCACTGGCAGCCGTTCTGTCACCAGGGGGCCGAGGCGGCGGGCCCGCCAGACTGCGGCGAGGGCTGCGGCGAGGGCGAGTTGAAGCGTTCCCCACAGCCAGCCGGCGGGGACGAGGTCGAGGAAGTTGCTCCCGTCGGTCGCGTCCTCTCTCGCTCCGCCCTGTGACTGGTCTTCGCTTCCGCCGCCGGGGGAGCTGCCATCGGTGGTCGCGGATGGATCTGTGAGAGAGGGGAGGTACCAGACGAGATGAGGGCGGGAGCCGAGGAGTTGCAGGGCGAGCGAGGCGTTGCCCTGTTTGTCGAGACGCTCGTTGTGGAGGAAGTCGGGCGAGCCGAGGACGACGGTGTCGCCGCCCGCTCCGGTAGGGAGGACGACCAGACTGGCGAGGCCCGCACTCGGGTAGCAGGTGACGGCGTTGGGTTCCTGCGTCGTGTAGCGGGTGCCGCCCATGTCCGCTGTGCCGGCCTGCCGGGCGGCGGAGAGCTCGCACGACGGGGCGAGAGCACTGACGGCGTGGTGCGGCTCGGCGCGGAGACCGGGGGAGAGCCGAGTGGTGGCAGCCGGTCCTGGGGCGATCAGCAGGGTGCGTCCCGCGGAGGCGGAGGCCGTCGCGTCCAGTCGGATCTGCTGCGACCGGGTCAGGAGATTGGGGGCTGCGACGAGGAGCGTGGTGTCGGGGCCGATCGCGGCGGTGGCCTCGTCGAGAGTGGTGGCGACGGTGACGGATATGCCACGCGCCTTGAGGAGTTCGGCCACGGCGCGGCTTCCCTTGGGGTCCGCGGAGCGGGGGTCGAGCTGTCCGTGGTTCGGTCCGGAACGTACGACGGCGAACGTGATGCCGGCGACGACGAGGATGAGGACGACGGCCAGGATGCCTCGGGCGCGGGTCCAGACCTGGCGGGGGGTGGGCGCTGTCGAGGTGGGGGAAGCGCTGGTCGCTACGGTCATCCGGTGGCTCCTCGGGAGGTTCCGGGCAGCAGTGGCTTTGCCTCGTCGAGTTCGAGGTCGAGGGTGCGCAGGGACAGGTATGTCGGCTGTTCCGCGGTGCGGCCCCCGTATGTCACGTCGTCGAAGCTCCGGGCGGCGGCGCGTAGCCGGGCGGTGTGCTCGGGCAGGGTACGGCCCGCTTCGGCTGCGGCTTCGTCCGCTGTGCGGCCGGGACGGGGGTCCAGCAGGGCACGTTCCTCCAGGGACCGGACGATGGCCCGCATGCGTTCCTGGACGGCCTCGGTCCAGCGCAGAGCCGCGGCGTGTGCCTCGGCGGCGGCGCGGTGCTGGGACGCGCTGAGGGGGCCGTCGCTGTCGAAGAGAGCGTCCGAGCTCCGGGAGGCGCGTTGCGGGGTACCGAGCCGCCACCAGAGGGCGGCGGCGAGGCCGAGGACGACGACGACCAGGACGGCGAGTCCGGCCGGACCGCCGGGGGCGGCGCCCGCGGCGGCGTCGAATACTCCGGCGACCCAGTCCCAGAACTGGTTCAGGGCGCGCTGGAGGAAGTTCGGGTCGTTCTCGTGGTACATCGGCTTGGACAGCTCGCTCTCGGCTGCCTCCCGTGCGGGGAGGCGCGGAGTGTCCACGGGTATGTCGTCTGCTGCCGTGTCCCGTGCTGTGGTGATGCCCCCCGCCCCCGACACCGCATCAGCTCCTGGGGGTGTCGGCGCCGTAGCCGGGCAGACCGGCGGCCCGCGCGAGGTCGAGGTCCAGTGCTTCGCGGCGGATGCGCTGGTCCACGTAGAGGAGGGCCATCACTCCGGCGACGAAGGGGTAGATCAGTGTCGAGACGATCACTTCGCCGATGCCGGTGACGATCAGGAACGGCCAGCCGAAGGAAGGAGCGGTGCCGCTGAGGAATTCGCTGACGTCGGTTCCGTCGGCGATCACCGCAATGATGCCGAACGGGATGGAGACGAGGAACATCAGCAGGAACGTCAGCAGCCAGGTCAGGGCGAGGACCCCGAAGGTGCGCCACCAGGCGCCGCGGACGAGCTTCGCCGACCTGCGCAGCGCGGCCACGACGCTCTGTCGTTCCAGCATCAGGGCGGGGGCGGCGAGTGCGAAGCTGACGTTCAGCCAGAGCATCACGACACAGGCGGCGGCGAAGCCGAGGAAGGCGAGTGCGGCTCCCACCTCGGAGCCCAGCAGCAGGCCGGGGCCGATGCCCACGGCCATGATCGCGGCCATGATCAGGGCTACCAGCATGGTCAGACCGAGCAGCGGGAGGACCCGGGGGCGGGCCTCTGCCCAGGTGTCGGAGAGCGTGGCGGGGCGGCCCAGCACCGAGCGGCTGATGACTACGGTGATGATCGACGCGGTGAAGAGCGTGGCGATCATCGTGACGAGGGAGGCCGGGGCCAGCGAGATCAGTGTCGACCGGGCGGATTCGGTGGCCTGCCGGAGGGCCTCGGTGCCGGTGGCGTTCGGGTCGACGGAGGTCGGTTCCGGCAGCAGATAGCGCTGCATGAGGATGACGGCGATCTGGGTGACCACCGAGACCGCGAGGCTGAATCCGAGTGCGGTACGCCAGTGGGCGCGCAGGGCGGAGACGGAGCCGTCGAGGATTTCGCCGAGGCTCAGGGGGCGCAGCGGGATGACGCCGGGCTTCGCGGCCTGGGGCGGTCCTGCCCAGCCCGGTCGCTGCGGGCCACTGCCCCAGCCGGGTGCGGGAGGCTGTGCTCCGGGACCGCTGCCGGGGTTGTTCGGTGGGGACCACTGCCCGGGGGGCGGCTGTTCGGGGGACCACTGTCCCGTCGGGCCGCTTCCGTCCTGGGGTTCGGAAGGGCGGGGAATCGCCGCCTCCTTGCCGTCGGAGGGGGCAGATCCGGGCGACGCCCAGCCCGGAGAGTCGTTCATTCTCGCTCCTTCACCGTCCTGACCGCTCATCGGGGCGGCAGGTTGGCAGCCATCGTGTCACGCGTAGCTCCGGGGCGGACCAGCCGCTCTGTCTCCTCCGTGCCTTCAGGTACGGGCAGCTCACCGGGCAGACTGGGCAGATGGCTGATCAGGACGCGCAATCGTCGGCGGGCTTCGAGCCTCTCCCGCTTTCCGTACTCCGCTGGGACGAGCCCCCGGAGGGTCCCGTGCTGGTGCTTCTCGACCAGACGCGGCTGCCCGCCGAGGAGGTCGAGCTGGTGTGCACCGATGTGCCCGCGCTGGTGCGGGCGATCCAGACACTGGCGGTACGAGGGGCCCCGTTGCTCGGGATCGCCGGGGGCTACGGGGTGGCGCTCGCGGCGGCGCGGGGTTACGACGTTGCGGAGGCGGCCGGTCTGCTGGAGCGGGCGCGGCCCACCGCGGTGAACCTTGGTTACGGGGTTCGGCGGGTGGCGGCCGCCTACGGGGAAGCCGCCGGCAAGGGGGCGGGCGACGAGGCGTCCGCCGCGGCGGCGCTGGCCGCGGCGCGGGCCCTGCACCGGGAGGATGCGCAGGCCAGCGCGCGTATGGCGGAGTACGGCGAGGCGCTGCTGGAGGAGCTGATGCCGGGCCGCGGATATCAGCTGCTGACCCACTGCAACAGCGGGGCGCTGGTCTCCGGGGGCGAGGGGACGGCGTTCGCCGTGGCGTTGCGGGTGCACCGGCAGGGGCGGCTGCGACGGCTGTGGGTGGACGAGACGAGGCCGCTGCTCCAAGGAGCCCGGCTGACCGCGTACGAGGCCGCGCGCAACGGCTTGGCGTACAGCCTGCTCACGGACAGCGCGGCGGGGTCCCTGTTCGCGGCCGGGGAGGTCGACGCGGTGCTCATAGGGGCCGACCGCATCGCCGCCGACGGTTCGGTGGCGAACAAGGTGGGGAGCTATCCGCTGGCCGTGCTCGCGAAGTATCACCACGTGCCCTTCATCGTGGTGGCGCCGACGACGACCGTGGATCTGGAGACCGCGGACGGCCGATCGATCATTGTCGAGCAGCGCTCCGGGAGGGAAGTGACAGAGTTCACATCGCCGCAGGGTGTATCGGTCGGCGGCGGAGGCGTGATGGTCGTCGCACCCCTCGGGGCCCCGGCGTACAACCCGGCCTTCGACGTCACGCCGCCGGAACTGATCACGGCGATCGTCACCGAGGAAGGCGCTGTTTCCCCGGTCACGGGGGTCGGACTGGCAGAGCTGTGTGCCAGGTCATCGCAGGTAACGATTGGCTAATGGGATGATGTCGATTATGAAAGGACGCGTCCTTGTCGTCGACGACGACACCGCACTGGCCGAGATGCTCGGGATTGTGCTGCGTGGAGAAGGTTTCGAGCCGTCGTTCGTAGCGGACGGCGACAAGGCACTGGCCGCATTTCGTGAGGCCAAGCCGGACCTGGTGCTGCTCGACCTCATGCTGCCCGGAAGGGACGGCATCGAGGTGTGCAGGCTGATCAGGGCCGAGTCCGGTGTGCCGATCGTCATGCTCACTGCCAAGAGCGACACCGTCGATGTTGTGGTGGGCCTGGAATCAGGGGCCGACGACTACATCGTCAAGCCGTTCAAACCTAAGGAGTTGGTTGCCCGGATCAGGGCACGTCTGCGGCGGTCCGAAGAGCCCGCGCCGGAACAGCTGACCATCGGTGACCTGGTCATCGACGTGGCAGGCCACTCCGTGAAGCGGGAGGGGCAGTCCATCGCCCTGACCCCGCTGGAGTTCGACCTGCTGGTCGCGCTCGCCCGCAAGCCGTGGCAGGTCTTCACCCGTGAGGTCCTGCTGGAACAGGTGTGGGGTTACCGCCACGCGGCCGACACCCGCCTGGTGAATGTGCATGTCCAGCGTCTGCGTTCCAAGGTCGAGAAGGACCCGGAACGGCCGGAGATCGTCGTGACGGTCCGAGGCGTCGGCTACAAGGCCGGACCGAGCTGAGATGCCCCGAGGCAGCGCCGCTCCGGGGCCCGGCGAGCCGGGAGTCCGTACGGAGCGGGCTGCCGGCCCGGCACGGAAGGCGTCACGTATGAGCCGTTTCCTGCAGGGCGGTCGGCTGTTCGCGGACCGGACGCCCGGCGGGCCGGTACCGCGGTTGCTGATGCGGTGGGTGCGCCGTCCGTTGCTGCCCGCCGTCCGGTTGTGGCGGCGCAATCTGCAGCTCCGCGTCGTCGCGGGCACTCTGCTGATGTCGATCGTCGTCGTGCTGCTGCTCGGCTTCGTCGTCATCGGCCAGGTGCGCAACGGCCTGCTCGAGGCCAAGGGCACCGCCGCCCAGACCCAGGCCGCCGGCGGCTTCGCCGCGGCCCAGGAAAAGGCCAACGCCCCCCTCGCCCCCGACGGGCAGGGGAGCGAGCGCACCGACGGCATGACCGGTAGCACCTCCTGGCGCACCGAGCTCGTCGACCAGCTCGCCAGCGGCGGCAAGAACGCCTTCAACGTGGTGGCGCTCAGCGTCGACTCGGTGAGTGAGGGTGCGAGCAGCCGTGCCGCGCGCGGTTCGGGCAGCGTCGAGGCGTCCAGTGTCCCCGAGCGCCTGCGGCAGAACGTGGGCAAGGGCCAGGGCGCGTATCAGACGTACTCCCTGATCCGGTACTCGTACGGGAGCGAGTCGCAGCCGGGGCTTGTCGTCGGCAAGCGGCTCTACGACATCGATCAGCAGCCCTACGAGCTCTACTACCTCTTCCCGCTCACGCAGGAGGAGAAGTCCATGACCCTGGTCAAAACGACCCTGGCGACCGCCGGACTGTTTGTCGTCGTGCTGCTCGGGGCCATCGCCTGGTTCGTGGTGCGGCAGGTCGTCACACCGGTGCGGATGGCCGCCGGTATCGCCGAGCGGCTCTCCGCCGGCAAGCTCCAGGAACGGATGAAGGTCACCGGCGAGGACGACATCGCCCGGCTCGGCGAGGCCTTCAACAAGATGGCGCAGAACCTTCAGCTGAAGATCCAGCAGCTGGAGGAGCTCTCCCGGATGCAGCGGCGTTTCGTCTCCGATGTCTCGCACGAGCTGCGGACCCCCCTCACGACCGTCAGGATGGCCGCCGACGTCATCCACGAGGCGCGTGCCGACTTCGACCCCGTCACCGCGCGCTCCGCCGAGCTGCTGGGCGACCAGCTCGATCGGTTCGAGTCGTTGCTCGCCGATCTGCTGGAGATCAGCCGGTTCGACGCGGGCGCCGCGGCCCTGGAAGCCGAGCCGATAGACCTGCGGACCGTGGTGCACCGGGTGATCGGTGGCGCCGAGCCGCTCGCCGAGCGCAAGGGCACCCGGATCCTGGTCGTCGGCGACGACCAGCCGGTCATAGCCGAGGCCGATGCCCGCCGCGTCGAACGCGTCCTGCGCAACCTCGTGGTCAACGCCGTCGAACACGGTGAGGGCCGGGACGTCGTGGTGCGGATGGGAGTGGCGCAGGGCGCGGTCGCCGTGGCCGTCCGGGATTACGGGGTCGGGCTCAAGCCCGGCGAGGCGACCCGGGTCTTCAACCGGTTCTGGCGTGCCGATCCGGCACGGGCCCGGACGACCGGCGGGACGGGTCTCGGCCTGTCGATCGCCGTGGAGGACGCCCGGCTGCACGGCGGCTGGCTGCAGGCCTGGGGCGAGCCGGGCGGCGGCTCCCAGTTCAGGCTGACTCTGCCGCGCACGGCGGACGAGCCTCTGCGTGGTTCGCCGATACCGCTGGAGCCCGAGGACTCGCGGCGCAACCGGGGCAACCGGGAACGCGACGAGGCCGGGACGGGCGCGTCGGAAGACCACCGGCTGATGTCCGTGCCGCCCCAGCCCGGGGCAGGCGAGCGTTCGCCGCTGCCCGTGCCCGGCCGGGGCCCCGCCGTCCGCAACGGCACCCCCTCGTCGGTGCACCCCGCCGCGCTGCCCGGCAACGGGTCACGTGTCGTGGCACGTCCGGCCCCGGAGCGTCCCGGTGGGCGCGTGGGCGATGGCGTACAGAATTTCGACCGGGAGGACACCACTCGTGGGTACTGACCGCCGTTCGGGCGGCCGAGGGCGGGCGGTGCGGACGCTCGCGCTGCTGGGCTGCGGCGTCGTCGTGCTGGCCGGGTGCGGCTCGATGCCGGAGACCGGGGACGTCAAGGCGGTCGACGCCTCGCAGCCCGGGGACTCCCAGGTGCAGGTGTACGCGGTGGCACCCCGGGAAGGCGCGCTGCCCAGCGAGATCGTCGACGGCTTCCTGGAGTCGATGACCAGTGATGATCCCGCGTTCGCGACCACCCGGAAGTATCTGAGCACCGACACCCGGCGTACCTGGCAGCCGGGCGGGGGTATCACGGTGCTCGCCCAGGCCCCCAACCGCAGTGGTCCCCTGCTCCGTGACGAGGACAACCGGGCCACCCGGGACAAGGCGACGACCTACACGCTGACCGGCGAGAAGGTGGCGGCGGTCGACGCCCAGAGTTCCTACCGTCCGCTCGCGCCGACCGACTACGCCCAGACCCTGCGCCTGGTGCAGGAGAAGGGGCCGGACGGGAAGCAGGAGTGGCGCATCGACGTCGTTCCGGAGGGTCTGGTCCTCGGGCAGTCCGACTTCAAGCGCCTCTACCGCTCCGTGAACAAGTACTACTTCGCCACCGGGCGTACGAACGGTCGGTCGACACTCGTCGCGGACCCCGTCTACGTACGCAACCGTACGGATCCGGTCACGCGGATGGACACCGCCACGCAGACCGTCAGGACGCTGCTCGCCGGGCCGACGAACTGGCTGCGGCCCGTGGTCGACTCCCGGTTCCCGACGGGGACCGCCCTGCGCAAGGGCGTCATCGCGCTGCCGTCGGAGGATCAGAACGTCCTGAAGGTGCCGCTCAACCACAAGGCCGACAAGGCGAGCCGCAGCGCCTGCCGGATGATGGCCGCGCAGGTGCTGTTCACGCTCGGGGACCTGACCTCGGCACGGGTCGAGCGGGTGGAGCTGGAGGGTGGCGACGGCGGCCAGCTCTGCGCGCTGGACGCCGACGACGCGCCGGAGTTCTCCGCCGACAACGGCTCCGACGAGGCCGACAGCCAGTACTTCATCAACGACAAAGGTCAGGTGGAGCGGATCCCCGGCGCCACCGACGGCACCGGAACGCCCGAACCCGTGACCGGCCCGCTCGGTGCGGGCGTCGTCCCGATGAGCGCCGTCGGGGTGGCCCGGGACGAACAACGGGCCGCCGCGATCTCCTCCCACGGGCAGCACCTCTATGTGTCCTCCCTGGAGACGGAGGGTGAACTGGCCGACCCCCTCGTCAACAGCGAGGCGAAGAAGGCCGCAGACCGGCTGTCATCGCCGAGCTGGGACGGCCGCGGCGACCTTTGGGTCGCCGACCGCGATCCGGCCGGTCCCAGGCTGCTGCGGCTGACCGGAGGTACGGGCGAGCCGCATGAGGTCCGGGTGCCGGGGCTCGACGGCGCCCGGATCGAGGAGCTGCGGATGTCCGCGGACGGGGTGCGGATCGCTCTGCTGCTGAGGAAGGACGGCCGTACGACGCTGAACATCGGCCGGGTCGAGCGCCGGGGCTCCTCCGTGGCGCCCGAGATCTCGGTCGAGGACCTGCGCCAGGCCGCACCACAGCTCACGGAGGTGACGGCCATCTCCTGGTCCGGACGCAGCCGGCTGGTGGTGGTCGGCAAGGAGGAGGGCGGTGTCCAGCAGGTGCGTTACGTGCAGGCGGACGGCTCCACGTCGGCCTCGGGATCGTTGCCCGGGGTGAACCAGGTCCAGTCGGTCGCCGCGGCGGACGACGAGCTGCTTCCGCTGATGGCGGAGACCGTCGGCGACGGCATAGTGAAGCTCTCGCCGGGCGACAACTGGCAGACGGTTCTCAAACAGGGCACCTCGTTGGTCTACCCCGGCTGATCCGCCGGCGGGCCGGGATCCGCCGGAACGCCCGGGGTTTTCCACAGGGGTGGTCCGGTCCCGGCGGTCCCCGCACAGTGGGGCCATGCGGAACGCGTGGCAGGAATTGTCCGGCCTGCTCCTGCCGGTGGCCTGTGCCGGCTGCGGCAGGCCACGTACCGAGCTGTGCGCGGCCTGCGGGGCCGCGTTGCACGGTGCGCCCGCCCGTCCGGTCCGGCCCTCGCCCCGGCCTCCGGGGCTTCCGGCGGTGTACGCGGCCGCGCCGTACGAGAACGCCGTACGCGCGGTTCTGCTGGCCCACAAGGAGCGAGGGGCACTGGGGCTGGCCGGGGCGCTCGGGCGGGCCCTGGCGGGTGGTGTACGGGCCTGGGCGGGGCGGTCGTGCGGTGCGGGCCCCCTGCTGCTGGTCCCGGTTCCCTCCGCGCGTTCCTCGACCGCGGCGCGCGGCCATGACCCGGTGCGCAGGATCGCCGCCGCGGCCGCGCGGGACCTACGGCGCGAGGGACTGCCGACGGAGGTGCTTCCGCTGCTGCGGCAGCGGCGGAAGGTCGCCGACCAGTCGGGACTCGGGGCTCGGCAGCGGCGGACGAATCTGGCCGGCGCGCTGGAGCTCACGGCGGGGGGAGGGCGACTCCTCCGGCACGGACCGCTCGGGTACGGACCGCTCGGGCACGGACCTCTCCGGCAGGGCCGGGTGATCCTCGTCGATGACCTGTTGACGACAGGATCGACGCTGGCGGAGGCGGCACGGGCCGTCGGTGAGGCGCTCGGTGTCGGTCGGGAGCCCTCCGTGCACGGAGGGTGTCGGGCGGCGGTCGTCGCAGCCTCTCCCTCCGCCTTCGAAATAAACCGGAACTGACAGGGAACCCGCATCGTTGCAGGTAATGAGAGGGCAATACCCCCTGAACGGAGGTACGTGCCAGTAGCGGGTGCCGAGACCCTGGTGTGCAGGCTATGTTCGGTTGTGAGGAACGGTGAATGCCGGACCTCGATGAATGCACCATCAGGTTTCGGGCAGGTGACCCACCGGTAGGAGAAGCACGCGAGTCGGTGGGGTTGCGACCCTTCCGACGGGGGAGGAGGAGGCGAAAGCCACCGAGTCCGAGGCCCTGGTGATCTCCGGGGCCTGGTGCAAAAGGGAGATGCTCCGCCGCTGAGCGGGGCGATCCGGGAACGGAGTTCTGCGTGGACATCGTCGTCAAGGGCCGCAAGACCGAGGTGCCGGAGCGGTTTCGCAAGCACGTGGCCGAGAAGCTGAAGCTGGACAAGATCCAGAAGTTCGACGGCAAGGTGATCAGCCTCGACGTCGAGGTGTCCAAGGAGCCGAATCCCCGTCAGGCCGACCGTTCCGACCGGGTGGAGATCACGCTCCGCTCCCGGGGACCGGTCATCCGGGCGGAAGCGGCGGCGGGTGACCCTTACGCAGCACTCGACCTGGCCACCGGAAAGCTGGAGGCCCGGCTCCGCAAGCAGCACGACAAGCGCTACAGCCGCCGTGGCAACGGCCGTCTGTCGGCTGCCGAGGTCGGGGACGTGGTCCCCGGCGTCGCATCGTTCGACGAGGACGGTGAACTGGTCGGCGACCAGCCGTCGGAGCCCGTCCCCACCACGAGGATCGGCTCGCTCGAAGTGCAGGGCGAAGGGCCGCTCGTGATGCGCGAGAAGACCCACACCGCCGCACCGATGGCGCTCGACCAGGCGCTCTACGAGATGGAACTGGTCGGCCACGACTTCTACTTGTTCGTCGACTCCGAGACGAAGGAGCCCAGCGTCGTCTACCGGCGACACGCTTACGACTACGGCGTCATCCACCTGAGGACCGACCCGCTCGCCGCGGACGAAGCAGGCGGCGCGGGCGGTGCGCTCGGCGGCTGAGGCCACAGCGTCGGAGTGCCCCCGGGGCGTTTTCGCGCCACCGGGGGCACCCGCGCACGGGTGCGGGATCACCGTGCCGGGGGCCGGGCATGGAATCATGGCGGCCCGAGCCAATCGGTTTTCTGTGAAGTGCCGTTGGCGAACGACCGACACTTCAGGCCGTGGCCTTCAGGGGGAGGAACGATGGCGGACACCTTCGGGCCCGTGCGCGATGCGAATGGCTCCGGCGACTCCGGTGCGTACACCGGTACCGGCGCGGACGGCGCTTCACGCAAGGAGCCCATCAGGGTCCTCGTGGTCGATGACCACGCGCTCTTCCGCAGGGGCCTGGAGATCGTCCTCGCCCAGGAGGAGGACATTCAGGTCGTCGGCGAGGCCGGGGACGGCTCCGAGGCGGTCGACAAGGCTGCCGACCTGCTGCCCGACATCGTTCTGATGGATGTGCGGATGCCCAAGCGCGGCGGCATCGAGGCCTGTACGGCCATCAAGGAGGTGGCCCCCAGCGCGAAGATCATCATGTTGACGATCAGCGACGAGGAAGCCGACCTCTACGAGGCGATCAAGGCGGGCGCGACCGGCTATCTCCTCAAGGAGATCTCCACCGACGAGGTCGCCACGGCCATTCGCGCGGTAGCCGACGGGCAGTCCCAGATCAGCCCCTCCATGGCCTCCAAGCTGCTCACCGAGTTCAAATCGATGATCCAGCGCACCGACGAGCGACGGCTCGTTCCGGCGCCCCGGCTCACCGAACGCGAGCTGGAAGTGCTGAAACTCGTGGCGACCGGAATGAACAACCGGGACATCGCCAAGGAGTTGTTCATTTCCGAGAACACGGTGAAGAACCACGTCCGCAATATCCTGGAGAAACTCCAGCTGCACTCCCGGATGGAAGCCGTGGTCTACGCCATGCGCGAGAAGATCCTGGAGATCAGGTAGCGGACGGCCCCGGTTCCCGCTCCGGGCAGCGCCGGCCGGTCAGCGGTAGGCGTGCTGGAGCGCGTGGCCGATCTCTTTCCTAAGTGGCTCGCGCAGCTCCGGGGCGTCCACCCGGTCCACCCGGATGTCCGTGCAGCCCACCCAGGCCGCCGCCTCCACCAAGGCCTCGGCCATCGGGGCAACCGCCTTCGGGCCGGCCGGCGACGCCTGCCGGGCGACCAGCGTGGTGCCCTCGCGCGCCGGGTCGACCCGGCCCTGGAGCCTCCCGCCCGCCAGCAACGGCATCGCGAAGTAGCCGTGGATCCGCTTCTGCTTGGGGACGTAGGCCTCCAGCCGATGCGTGAAGCCGAAGATCCGCTCCGTGCGCGCCCGCTCCCAGATCAGGGAGTCGAACGGCGACAACAGCGTCGTACGGTGGCGTCCGCGCGGCTCCTTGGCCAGGGCCTCCGGGTCCGCCCAGGCCGGCTTCGCCCAGCCCTCCACCACGACCGGGACCAGCCCCGAGTCCGCCACCACGGCGTCGAACTCCTCGCCCTTCAGCCGGTGGTAGTCCGCGATGTCGCCGCGGGTGCCGACGCCCAGGGACTTGCCCGCCAGCGCCACCAGCCGCCGCCGGCACTCGGCGTCGCTCAGGTCGTCGTGCAGCAGCGCATCCGGAATGGCCCGCTCGGCCAGGTCGTAGACCCGCTTCCAGCCGCGCCGTTCGGTGCACACCACCTCGCCGTACATCAGGGCCCGCTCGACGGCGACCTTGGACGCCGACCAGTCCCACCACTCGCCCCCGTTCTTCGCGCCGCCCAGCTCGGTCGCCGTCAGCGGCCCCTCGTCGCGCAGCTGCTTGATCACGGTGTCGTACGAGCCGTCGGGCAGATCGTGGCCCCAGTGCGGGCGGGAGCGGTAGGCGCGGCGGCGGAACGCGAAGTGCGGCCACTCCTCGACGGGCAGGACGCACGCCGCGTGCGACCAGTACTCGAAGGTCCGGCCGCCCGACCAGTAGGCGTCCTCCACCGTCCGGCGGCTCACCGGGCCCAGCCGGGCGTAGGGGATCAGCTCGTGCGAGCGGGCCAGCACCGAGATCGTGTCCAACTGGACCGCGCCGAGGTGCCGCAGCACTCCCGGCACCCCTGCCCGGCGGTCCGGAGCCCCCAGGAAGCCCTGGGCGCGCAGCGCTATGCGGCGGGCCTGGTCGGCGGAGAGTTCGACTGCGGGAGGAGGCACAGGCGTCATACAGCGAACCCTAGGCGGCGCCACTGACAGTCCGGCCCCCGGTCCGGCCCCGGACGCCGTACGCGGATCACGCGGTTCACGCTCCGGGACCGGGGGTCCGGCCGGGCCGTGGGGCATGCCGCTCGGGGACGTACGGATGGGTGCCGGCGAGCCCCAGGTCGGACGGGAGCAGGGCCGCTGTCCAGGAGTCGCGCTGAACCCCTTTGTTGAGCAGCCCGGACCGTTGGTCGCCCTCCAGCCGGAACCCCGCCCGCAGGACGACGGCCCGCGAGGCCAGGTTGCCGATCTCGGCCCGCCACTCCAGCCGGTCAGCCCCGAGGGAGGAGAAGGCCCAGCGGGCGGAGCCGAGCACCGCCTCGGTGGCGTATCCGCGGCCGCGGTGCTCCTTGGCGGACCAGTAGCCGACCTCGTAGGTACCCGGCCGACTGCGGCGGTCGATGCCGAGCGCACCTACGAGCGCCCCGGTCTCCCGCAGGACCAGGGCGAAGCCGTAGGCGGAGTCGTCGTGCCAGCCCGCCGGGCAGAGCTCCGTGGTGAACACCTCCGCGTCGGTGAGACGGTACGGAGAGGGGATCACCGTCCAGCGCTGGATGTCCGGGTCCTGGCAGGCGGCGTGCACCGGGTAGGTGTCCTGCGGGCCGAAGGGCCGCAGGAGCAGTCGTTCCGTGGTGAGAGTGATCGGCTCCATGGGCCGATTCTCGTGAGCCGGCATCCTTGGTGCGAGTACTTTTGGGGCTTCCCGGCACCTTCCGTGCGTCTGGACCGTTGTCCTGTAAGGGTGCGGCGAGGTCCACGCGACGGCAGCCCTCCCGACGCGGTGGTGTCCTCGCTTACGATGGCCGTTGCGGTGGGGCCCACCTGCCGTGCCCGCGCCAGAGTCCATTACACGACCCAGTGCCAGGCCCGACCGGCAAGGAGACCAGCCTCAGTGTCCGTCTTCAACAAGCTCATGCGTGCAGGCGAAGGCAAGATCCTGCGCAAACTGCACCGCATCGCGGACCAGGTCAGCTCCATCGAAGAGGACTTCGTCACCCTCTCCGACGCCGAGCTGCGGGCGCTCACCGACGAGTACAAGGAACGGTACGCGGACGGCGAGAGCCTGGACGACCTGCTTCCCGAAGCGTTCGCCACGGTCCGTGAGGCCGCGAAGCGCGTCCTCGGACAGCGCCACTACGACGTACAGATGATGGGCGGAGCCGCCCTGCACCTCGGCTATGTGGCCGAGATGAAGACCGGTGAGGGCAAGACCCTCGTCGGCACTCTGCCCACGTATCTCAACGCGCTCTCCGGCAAGGGCGTGCACCTGATCACGGTCAACGACTATCTCGCCGAGCGCGACTCCGAGATGATGGGCCGGGTTCACAAGTTCCTCGGTCTGGAAGTCGGCTGCATCGTCTCCAACATGACGCCGGCCCAGCGTCGCGAGCAGTACGCCTGCGACATCACGTACGGCACGAACAACGAGTTCGGCTTCGACTACCTCCGCGACAACATGGCGTGGTCCAAGGACGAGCTCGTCCAGCGCGGCCACAACTTCGCCGTGGTCGACGAGGTCGACTCGATCCTCGTCGACGAGGCCCGTACGCCGCTGATCATCTCCGGCCCGGCCGACCAGGCGACCAAGTGGTACGGCGACTTCGCCAAGCTGGTCACGCGCCTCACCAAGGGTGAGGCGGGCAACCAGCTCAAGGGCATCGAGGAGACCGGCGACTACGAGGTCGACGAGAAGAAGCGGACCGTGGCCATCCATGAGTCCGGTGTCGCCAAGGTCGAGGACTGGCTCGGCATCGACAACCTCTACGAGTCGGTGAACACCCCGCTCGTCGGTTATCTGAACAACGCCATCAAGGCCAAGGAACTGTTCAAGAAGGACAAGGACTACGTCGTCATCGACGGCGAAGTCATGATCGTCGACGAGCACACCGGCCGTATCCTCGCCGGCCGCCGCTACAACGAGGGCATGCACCAGGCGATCGAGGCGAAGGAAGGGGTGGATATCAAGGACGAGAACCAGACCCTCGCCACGATCACCCTCCAGAACTTCTTCCGCCTCTACGCCAAGCTCTCCGGTATGACCGGTACGGCGATGACCGAGGCCGCCGAGTTCCACCAGATCTACAAGCTCGGCGTGGTGCCGATCCCGACGAACCGCCCGATGGTCCGCGCCGACCAGTCGGACCTGATCTACCGCACCGAGGTCGCGAAGTTCGCCGCGGTCGTCGACGACATCGCCGAGAAGCACGAGAAGGGCCAGCCGATCCTGGTCGGCACCACCTCGGTCGAGAAGTCCGAGTACCTCTCGCAGCAGCTCTCCAAGCGCGGTGTCCAGCACGAGGTGCTCAACGCCAAGCAGCACGACCGGGAGGCGACGATCGTCGCCCAGGCGGGCCGCAAGGGCGCGGTCACCGTCGCGACGAACATGGCCGGCCGAGGCACCGACATCAAGCTCGGCGGCAACCCGGACGACCTCGCCGAGGCGGAGCTGCGCCAGCGCGGTCTCGACCCGGTGGAGAACGTCGAGGAGTGGGCGGCCGCGCTGCCCGCCGCGCTGGAGTCGGCCGAGCTGGCCGTGAAGGCGGAGTTCGAAGAGGTCAAGGAGCTCGGCGGGCTCTACGTCCTCGGTACGGAGCGCCATGAGTCGCGTCGTATCGACAACCAGCTGCGCGGTCGTTCCGGCCGTCAGGGTGACCCGGGCGAGTCCCGCTTCTACCTGTCGCTGGGCGATGACCTGATGCGCCTGTTCAAGGCCCAGATGGTCGAGCGCGTCATGTCGATGGCGAACGTTCCGGACGATGTCCCGATCGAGAACAAGATGGTCACCCGCGCCATCGCCTCCGCCCAGTCGCAGGTCGAGCAGCAGAACTTCGAGACGCGTAAGAACGTCCTGAAGTACGACGAGGTGCTCAACCGGCAGCGTGAGGTCATCTACGGCGAGCGCCGCCGCGTCCTGGAGGGCGAAGACCTCCAGGACCAGATCCGGCACTTCACGGACGACACGATCGACGACTACATCCGGCAGGAGACCGCCGAGGGCTTCGCCGAGGAGTGGGACCTGGACCGGCTGTGGGGAGCCTTCAAGCAGCTCTACCCGGTGAAGGTCACCGTCGAGGAGCTGGAGGAGGCGGCCGGGGACCTGGCCGGCGTCACCGCCGATTTCATCGCCGAGTCCGTCAAGAACGACATCCACGAGCAGTACGAGGAGCGCGAGAACTCGCTCGGCTCCGACATCATGCGTGAGCTGGAGCGACGCGTCGTCCTCTCCGTGCTCGACCGCAAGTGGCGCGAGCACCTCTACGAGATGGACTACCTCCAGGAGGGCATCGGCCTGCGGGCCATGGCGCAGAAGGACCCGCTGGTCGAGTACCAGCGCGAGGGCTTCGACATGTTCAACGCCATGATGGAGGGCATCAAGGAGGAGTCCGTCGGCTACCTGTTCAACCTGGAGGTCCAGGTCGAGCAGCAGGTCGAGGAGGTTCCGGTGCAGGACGGCGCCGAACGCACCTCGCTGGAGAAGGAGAGCGCCGCTGCCGCCCCGCAGATCCGTGCCAAGGGCCTGGAGGCCCCGCAGCGGCCGGACCGGCTCCACTTCTCCGCTCCCACGGTGGACGGCGAGGGCGGTGTCGTCGAGGGCGACTTCGCCAACGACGACGCCACCGGTGACACGCGGTCCGGTTCCGCCGACGGCATGACGCGTGCGGAGCGCCGCAAGGCCCAGAAGAGCGGCGGCGGCGGCGGTCGCCGTCGCAAGAAGTAGCACCAGCGGTACCGCGGCAGGGGCCGGACACCACGGGGTGTCCGGCCCCTGCCGCGGTTCGCGGGTCACCGGGGGCCGGTGTGGCCGGCCGTGAGGCGTTCGCCGCCCAGTTCCACCGCGGCGCAGCGCCAGCGCTGGTCGGCGCCCTGTTCCAGGCGGAAGGCCATCGCCCGGACCCGGTCGCCCGCGGCGATGCTGGCGAACGCCTCGACCACGCCGGTGGCGGGCTGGGCCCCGCGGCAGTGGCGAAGCACGGGGCGGCTGCCCCGGGTGGCCCCCAGTGGGGTGCTCGGGGCCAGCTCGGCGAGCTGGTCGTAGGCCTCGCCGATGGTGTGGCCGAGCATCCAGTGCACCGGGCGCTGTCCGCTGAGGACCGCGAGCAGGCGCTCGGCGAACCACTGGTGCGGGCGCTGCGGCCGGTGGGGCTGCAGCCTGCGGGACCGCTGCGGAGGTACCGACCGGGGACCACCCTGGTCGCGTCGGCCGGCGGGCCTCGTCCTGTCCGTGCTCATGATCGTCGCCCCCGTTGACCGGGCCCGGTTCCTACCGAGCGGTAACTTGTGTTGGGGATCTTCTACGGGGGCGGTCGTCAGCGACGCAAGGGGCCTTTGGGCGCCGATCGGGCGTGGGTGGATTCACCTATTCGTGGCTCGACCCTTGCGGGACATGGGTGAAAGCGGGGGTGACGGGGTGCCGGCCGTGGACGGACGACCCCGGTTACCGAAACCCGAAAGGGGACGTTCCCACGTATCCTGAGGACGTTTCCCCCGACGAAAGCGACCTGCCATGCGTGTGTACGTCCCCCTGACCCTCTCCGGTCTCGCAGCGGCGCACGGTGCGGGCGAGGTCGGCCCCGGACCGCTGACCGCCTACGCGGTGACCCCCGGGCTGCGTGAGTGGTACGTCTCCGACGACATCGAGGAGCTGGAGTACGCGGCGCTCAGCCGGGCCGCCGCCGCCTCGCTCCGGATGGTCGCGGGGAAGCCGGACGAGGTGCGCCGCCGGGTCGTCATGGCTATCGACGTACCGGACGGGGCCGCTGTCGCCGACCCCGATCACGGGCTGAGCGCCGCATCGCTCGGCGAGGTGCGGATCGCCGCCGCGCTGCCGCTGGCCAAGGCGGCGGCGGTACACGTGGACGCCGACGACGCGGAGAAGGACGTGGCCGCCGCGACGGCCGCGCTGGGGGCGGCGGACCTCGGCGACGACAACGCTCAGTTCACCGTGGACGGAGCCGAGGACCACGAGCTGCTCTGGTTCGGAGTCCAGGAGATTGGGCAGCTCATCGGCTGAGGGCCGGCGTTGTCGTACCCGGCGGGTACGTTTTCTTTATGACTTCGGGGACGACACGCACACATCTGGTCTGGGACTGGAACGGCACGCTGCTCGACGACACCCATGCCGTCATCCAGGCGACGAACGCCGCGTTCGCTGAGGTCGAGCTGGCGCCGATCACGCTTGAGCAGTACCGGGAGATGTACACCATCCCCATACCCCGGTTCTACGAGCGGTTCCTGGGCCGGCTGCCCACCGAGGCCGAGTGGGAGCGGATGGACGGCATCTTCCACCGGTACTACGCGGAGCAGCGGGTGGCCTGTGGGCTCACCGTCGGGGTCGAGGAGCTACTGCACCAGTGGCAGCGGGCCGGGCGCAGCCAGTCGCTGCTGAGTATGTACGGGCACGAGCAGCTGGTGCCGGTGGTGCGGGGGTACGGAATCGAGCCGCGGTTCGTCCGGGTCGAGGGGCGTACGGGGCCGTCCGGCGGGAGCAAGGCGCTCCACATGGAGCGGCACTTCGAGGCGCTGGCCGGGGCGGACGGGATCGTGCCGCGGAACGCGGTGGTCATCGGGGACGCGCTGGACGACGCGGTGGCGGCGGCGCATGTGGGGGCTCGGGCCGTGCTGTACACCGGGGGGTCGCACAGCCGGAGCAGCCTGGAGGGGGCGGGGGTGCCGGTGGTGGACAGCCTGGGGGAGGCGGTGGCGTTGGCGGAGACGTTTTCCGCGTAGCGGGGGCGGGGGGCTTGGCGCGGGTGGGCCTGCCGCGGGCTTTCGGGGCGCTGCCCCGGACCCCGGTCCTCAATCGCCGGACGGGCTGGAGAGTGATCCCGGACGGGCTGGACAGACGTCCTCAATCGCCGGACGGGCTGGAAGGTGCTCCCCGGACGGGCTGAGGGTGCGTCCGGGTGAGGCGGAAGGTGTCCTCAGGTTCCGGAGGGGCTTGAAGGGTGGTTCGACTTGAGTACCTTCAGGAACTCCCGCATCCAGACCGGGTGGTCCGGCCAGGCACGGGAGGAGACCACGGTGCCGTCCACGACCGCTTCCGTGTCCTGGAAGGTCGCGCCCGCGCTCAGCATGTCCGGTTCCAGGGCCGGGTAGGCCGTGACGTTGCGGCCGCTGAGGCTGCCGGTGGCGGCGGTGATCAGGGGGCCGTGGCAGATCTGGGCGACCGGGCGGTCCGCCGAGAAGAAGGCGCCGACGATCTTCCGCAGTTCCGCGTTGTTGCGGAGGTACTCGGGAGCGCGACCACCGGGGATCACCAGGGCGATGTACGCCCCGGGGTCGACCTCGGAGAACGACAGGTCGGCGGGCCAGGTGTAGCCGGGCTTCTCCGTGTACGTGTCGAAGCCGGGCTCGAAGTCGTGGACCACGAAGCGCAGCGTCTTGCGCTCGGGGGCCGCGATGTCGACCTCGTACCCCTCCTCCAGCAGCCGCTGGTACGGGTAGAGGACTTCGAGCGACTCGGCGGCGTCGCCGGTGACGATGAGGATCTTCTGCGGCATGGCGGGGCTCCTCGGGGCCGGTGGCCCCGATGGTGTGCCGAGGGCCTGAATCCGTGCGGTGCGGACAGACTGCCCCGGTTTCGAGAGTTCGCCAAGGGGGCGCGGCGCACTGTCCGGAGTGTCAAAGTTCGGGGGGTTCTTTTGTACACAAGCAGCTCATGACGCAACGGGGTGCGAGGGCGATAGCCTGGTGGCGTGATCAGCGCGATACGCCTCGGGGGCAGCGAAGCCCCCGGCTGCCGCCCGGAGTGCCACAGCACCCGGGCGATCCGCGATCTCCCGACTCCGGACCGGCTGCCGAAAATGGCCAATTTGGTCCCGGGTATCTCTCGAAGCGGCATAGCGTCGACCCAGACCGGAAACCCCGCGTCGTGGCGGTACGCCGCTTTTCTCACCTACGTCACGCAACGGCGCGCGACAGGAGCCAGAGGACATGCAGACCAAGCTGGACGAAGCCAAGGCCGAGCTGCTCGCAGGGGCCGCCAAGGTAGCTGAAAACGGTCCGGGCGGTGGTGTCGGTGGCCCGGGAGGTGCCCCCCGGGCGCCGACTTCCGCCGCCGGGGCCGACGAGAGCGCCCGTCCCGGTCAGGACACGGTGCTCGCCTACCTCCAGCGCTACTACCTGCATACGGCTCCGGAGGACCTCGGCGGCCGTGATCCGGTCGACGTCTTCGGTGCCGCCGCCTCGCACTACCGGCTGGCCGAGAACCGTCCGCAGGGCACCGCCAACGTCCGGGTGCACACCCCGACCGTCGAGGAGAACGGCTGGACCTGCAGCCACTCCGTCGTCGAGGTCGTCACCGACGACATGCCCTTCCTGGTGGACTCCGTCACCAATGAGCTGTCCCGGCAGGGGCGCGGCATCCACGTCGTGATCCACCCGCAGGTCACGGTCCGCCGCGATGTCACCGGCAAGCTCATCGAGGTCCTCTCCGGCGGCCCCGGCCTCCCGAAGAGCACCCAGGGCCGCAAGGACTCCAAGGACGGGAAGGGCGGCAGGGCCGAACTGCCCCACGACGCGCTCGTCGAGTCCTGGATCCACGTGGAGATCGACCGCGAGACCGACCGCGCCGACCTCCAGCAGATCACCACCGACCTGCTGCGTGTCCTGTCCGACGTGCGGGAGACCGTCGAGGACTGGGGGAAGATGCGCGAAGCCGCCCTCCGGATCGCCGACGACCTGCCCGGCGAACCGCTGGACGACCTCGCCGACGAGGAGGTCGAGGAGGCCCGCGAGCTGCTGCGCTGGCTGGCCGCCGACCACTTCACCTTCCTCGGCTACCGCGAGTACGAGCTGAAGGACAGCGACTCGCTGGCCGCCGTGCCCGGCACGGGGCTCGGTATCCTGCGCTCCGACCCGCACCACAGCGAGAACGAGGCCCACCCGGTCAGCCCGTCCTTCGACCGGCTGCCCGCCGACGCCCGCGCCAAGGCCCGCGAGCACAAACTCCTCGTCCTGACGAAGGCCAACAGCCGGGCCACCGTGCACCGCCCCAGCTACCTCGACTACGTCGGCGTGAAGAAGTTCGACGCCAAGGGCAACGTCGTCGGCGAGCGGCGCTTCCTCGGGCTCTTCTCCTCAGCCGCCTACACCGAGTCCGTGCGCCGGGTGCCCGTCATCCGCCGCAGGGTCGCCGAGGTCGTCGAGGGCGCGGGCTTCTCGTACAACAGCCACGACGGTCGCGACCTGCTCCAGATCCTGGAGACCTACCCCCGCGACGAGCTGTTCCAGACGCCCGTCGACCAGCTCCGCTCCATCGTGACCTCCGTCCTCTACCTCCAGGAGCGCCGCCGGCTGCGGCTCTACCTGCGCCAGGACGAGTACGGGCGCTACTACTCCGCGATCGTCTACCTGCCGCGCGACCGCTACACCACCGGCGTACGCCTGCGGCTGATCGACATTCTCAAGGAGGAACTCGGCGGCAACAGCGTCGACTTCACCGCCTGGAACACCGAGTCGATCCTTTCCCGGCTGCACTTCGTCATCCGCGTCCCGGCCGGCACCGAGCTGCCGCACCTGACCGACGCCGACGCCGACCGCATCGAGGCGCGGCTCGTCGAGGCCGCCCGCTCCTGGGCCGACGGCTTCCAGGAGGCGCTCAACGCCGAGCTGGGCGAGGAGCGCGGCGCCGAACTCCAGCGCCAGTACGGCCACTCGTTCCCCGAGGGCTACAAGGCCGATCACTCGCCGCGCGCCGCCGTCGCCGACCTGGTCCACCTGGAGACCCTCAAGCAGGGCGAGAAGGACTTCGCCCTCAGCCTGTACGAGCCGGTCGGTGCGGGCCCCGGCGAGCGCCGCTTCAAGATCTACCGGACCGGCGAGCAGGTCTCCCTCTCCGCCGTCCTCCCGGCGCTCCAGCAGCTCGGCGTCGAGGTCGTCGACGAGCGGCCGTACGAGCTGCGCTGCGCGGACCGTACCCACGCCTGGATCTACGACTTCGGGCTGCGGATGCCGCTGGCCAACGGCAACGGCGGCTATCTCGCCGACGACGCCCGCACCCGCTTCCAGGAGGCCTTCGCCGCCGTCTGGAAGGGCGAGGCGGAGAATGACGGCTTCAACGCCCTGGTCCTCGGCGCGGGGCTGAACTGGCGGCAGGCCATGGTGCTGCGCGCCTACGCGAAGTACCTGCGGCAGGCCGGTTCGACCTTCAGCCAGGACTACATGGAGTCCACGCTCCGCAACAACGTCCACACCACCCGGCTGCTCGTCTCGCTCTTCGAGGCCCGTATGTCGCCCGGTCGCCAGAACGCCGGAACGGAGCTGACCGACGGGCTCCTGGAGGAGCTGGACGGGGCCCTTGACCAGGTCGCCTCACTGGACGAGGACCGGATCCTGCGATCCTTCCTCACCGTCATCAAGGCCACCCTGCGCACCAACTTCTTCCAGAGCGCGAGTGAGGGAGGCGGCAAGGGGGGCCGGCACACGGACGACGGTGCCCCGCATGCGTACGTCTCGATGAAGTTCGACCCGCAGGCCATCCCGGACCTGCCCGCGCCCCGTCCGGCGTACGAGATCTGGGTCTACTCGCCGCGCGTGGAGGGCGTCCACCTGCGCTTCGGCAAGGTCGCCCGAGGCGGGCTGCGCTGGTCGGACCGGCGCGAGGACTTCCGTACGGAGATCCTCGGCCTGGTCAAGGCGCAGATGGTGAAGAACACCGTCATCGTGCCCGTCGGCGCCAAGGGCGGCTTCGTCGCCAAGCAGCTCCCGGACCCGTCCGTGGACCGCGACGCCTGGTTCGCCGAGGGTATCGCCGCGTACCGCACGTTCATCTCCGCGCTGCTCGACATCACCGACAACATGGTGGCCGGCGAGGTCGTACCGCCCGCCGACGTCGTCCGGCACGACGAGGACGACACCTACCTCGTCGTCGCCGCGGACAAGGGCACCGCGAGTTTCTCCGACATCGCCAACGAGGTCGCCGTCGCGTACGGCTTCTGGCTCGGCGACGCGTTCGCCTCCGGCGGCTCGGCCGGCTACGACCACAAGGGCATGGGCATCACCGCCCGGGGCGCCTGGGAGTCCGTCGAGCGGCACTTCCGGGAGCTGGGCCACGACACCCAGACCGAGGACTTCACCGTCGTCGGCGTCGGCGACATGTCCGGCGACGTGTTCGGCAATGGGATGCTGCTCTCCGAGCACATCCGCCTCGTCGCCGCCTTCGACCACCGGCACATCTTCATCGACCCGAAGCCGGACGCCCCCACCTCGTACGCCGAGCGGCGCCGGCTCTTCGACCTGCCGCGCAGCTCCTGGGCCGACTACGACACGGGCCTGCTCTCGGCGGGCGGCGGGATCCACCCGCGCAGCGCCAAGTCGATCCCGCTCAACCCGCACGTCCGCGAGGCGCTCGGCATCGACCCCTCGGTGAGCAAGATGACGCCCGCCGACCTGATGCGGACCATCCTCAAGGCCTCCGTCGACCTGGTGTGGAACGGTGGCATCGGCACGTACATCAAGGCCGTCTCCGAGTCGAACGCCGACGTCGGCGACAAGGCCAACGACGCGATCCGCGTCAATGGCGAGGAGCTGCGGGCCAAGGTCGTCGGCGAGGGCGGCAACCTCGGGGCCACCCAGCTGGGCCGGATCGAGTTCGCCCGCGGCGGCGGCCGGATCAACACCGACGCGATCGACAACAGCGCCGGTGTGGACACCTCCGACCACGAGGTGAACATCAAGATCCTGCTCAACGGTCTGGTCCGGGACGGCGACATGACCGTCAAGCAGCGCAACAAGCTGCTCGCCGACATGACCGACGAGGTCGGTGCGCTCGTTCTGCGCAACAACTACGCGCAGAACGTCGCGCTCTCCAACGCCTTCGCCCAGGCCCCGTCCCTGCTCCACGCCCAGCAGCGCTTCATGCGACGCCTGGAGCGCGACGGCGCCCTCGACCGGGCGCTGGAGTTCCTGCCCGCCGACCGGCACATCCGGGAGCTGCTGAGCAACGGCAAGGGGCTCAGCCAGCCCGAACTGGCCGTGCTGATCGCCTACACCAAGATCACGGCGGCGGCCGAGCTGATCTCCACGGTCCTGCCGGACGACCCGCACCTGCAGAAGCTGGTGCACGCCTACTTCCCGAGCGAGCTGCGCGAGCGGTTCCCCGAGGCGGTCGACGGGCACGCGCTGCGGCGCGAGATCATCACGACGGTCCTGGTCAACGACACGGTGAACACCGCCGGTTCGACCTTCCTGCACCGGCTGCGCGAGGAGACCGGAGCGTCGATCGAGGAGATCGTGCGGGCCCAGTTCACGGCCCGTGAGATCTTCGGCCTGTCCCGGGTGTGGGACGCGGTCGAGGCGCTCGACAACAAGGCCGACGCCGACGTCCAGACCCGGATCCGGCTGCACTCCCGTCGCCTGGTCGAGCGCGGTTCACGCTGGCTGCTGGGCAACCGGCCGCAGCCCGTCGCCATCGCGGAGACCATCGAGTGCTTCCGGGACGGTGTCGCGCGGGTCTGGGACGAGCTGCCCAAGCTGCTCAAGGGCGCGGACCTGGACTGGTACCACTCGATCCTGGAGGAGCTGACGGCCGCGGGCGTGCCGGACGAGCTGGCGGTGCGGGTGGCCGGGTTCTCCTCCGCCTTCCCGGCGCTGGACATCGTGGCCATCGCCGACCGTACGGGCAAGGAGCCGCTGGAGGTCGCCGAGGTTTACTACGATCTCGGCGACCGGCTGCGGATCACCCAGCTGATGGACCGGATCATCGAGCTGCCGCGGGACGACCGCTGGCAGTCGATGGCCCGCGCCTCCATCCGCGAGGACCTGTACGCGGCGCACGCGGCGCTGACGTCGGACGTGCTGAGTGTGGGGAACGGGTCGTCCACGCCGGAGGAACGGTTCCGGGCGTGGGAGGAGAGGAACGCGGCGATCCTGGCCCGGTCGCGGGCGACGCTGGAGGAGATCCAGGGGTCGGACACGTTCGACCTGGCGAATCTCTCGGTGGCGATGCGAACGATGCGGACGTTGTTGCGTACGCACGCGTAGGGAGTTCTTGTACGTCTGTGGGGCCGGCGCCTTTGGTGGCGCCGGCCCCCCCGGGCGTTGGTGCGGCCCGCCCCGGGTGCGGTGCCGTCCTCAGGCGCCGGACGGGCTGGACTGCTGCCCTCAGGCGCCGGACGGGCCGGATCCGCGCGGGTGGGCCGGGGGTGGTGGGCCGGGCGGTCGGAAGGGCTACTTGCGCTTGGTGAACGCCTCGTACGCTGCCACTACTTCCTTCGCCGGGCCGTCCATCCGCAGCGTGCCCGCCTCCAGCCACAGGGCCCGGTCGCAGGTCTCGGTGATCGATTTGTTGCTGTGGCTGACCAGGAAGACCGTGCCCGCCTCGGCCCGCAGTTCCTTGATGCGGTCCTTGCTGCGGCGCTGGAACTTCGCGTCCCCCGTGGACAGCGCCTCGTCGATCAGCAGCACGTCGTGGCTCTTGGCCGCCGCGATGGAGAAGCGGAGCCGGGCGCCCATGCCCGAGGAGTACGTGCGCATCGGCAGTGTGATGAAGTCGCCCTTCTCGTTGATGCCGGAGAAGTCGACGATCTCGTCGTAGCGTTCGCGGATCTGCTCGCGGGTCATGCCCATCGCGAGTCCGCCCAGCACCACGTTGCGCTCGCCCGTCAGGTCGCCCATCAGCGCCGCGTTCACGCCGAGCAGCGACGGCTGGCCCTGGGTGTGGACCCTGCCCCGGGTCGGCGGCAGCAGGCCCGCGACCGCCTTGAGCAGGGTCGACTTTCCCGAGCCGTTGGAGCCGATCAGGCCGATGGCCTCGCCCCTGTACGAGGCGAAACTGACTCCCTTCACGGCGTGCACCTGGCGTGCGCCGGGGGTACGGCGGCGGGTGGTGATCCGGCTGAGCGCCGAGGTCGCGCTGCCCTTGCCCGTACGCGCGCCGTTGACCGTGTACGTGATGTGGACGTCGTCCACGACGACGGTCGGGACACGCCGGTCCTCGGAGGAATCCTTGAGGCCGGCGGAATCCTTGAGGCCGGGGCAATTCTTGGGATCAGCCACGTCCGTACGTCTCCTCGGCCTTCCAGAAGTACACGAATCCGGCCACTCCGCACAGCAGCGCCCAGCCCCCCGCGACCGCCCATGCGAACGGTGGCAGCTGCGCCCCTGTGTAGCTGTCGATGAGCGCGTACCGCATGAGGTTGATGAAGAGCGCCGCCGGGTTGTACTCCAGCGCCACCATCACCGCGTGCGGCACCCGTTCCCCCTTGAGCAGGTGGTCCAGGCTCCACATCACGCCGGAGGAGTACATCCAGGTCCGCAGGACGAACGGCGTCAGCTGTGCGATGTCCGGGGTCTTCGCCGTCAACCGGGCCACGGCCATCGACACCCCGGTGTTGAACACCGCCTGGAGCGCGAGCGCCGGAACCGCCAGCAGCCAGGACGGGCGCGGGTACTGGCCGAACACCAGCAGGATCACGGCCAGCGCGCCGAGTGAGAACAGCAGTTGCTGCAACTGCTGGAGGGCGAGGGCCACCGGCAGCGAGGCGCGCGGGAAGTGCAAGGCCCGCACCAGGCCGATGTTGCCGCTGATCGCCCGCGTGCCCGCGGTGATCGAGCTGGCGGTGAAGGTCCAGATGAAGACCCCGGTGACCAGGAACGGGACGAAGTCCTCCACTCCGTGCTTGGTGTTCATCAGGACGCCGAAGATGAAGTAGTAGACCGTCGCGTTCAGCAGGGGCGTCATGATCTGCCAGATCTGGCCGAGCTTCGCCTGGCTGTACTGGGCGGTCAGCTTGGCCGTCGCGAACGCGGCGATGAAGTGCCGCCGCCCCCAGAGCTGCCGGATGTAGGCGGGCAGCGAGGGCCTGGCGCCGCTGACCGTGAGGCCGTGCCGGGCGGCCAGGGCGGCCAGCTCACCGGGTGCGTAGGTGGGGACGTCCTGGGCGGGGGTGCTCACCGGGGACGGCGGAGCTGCTGTCTGGCTCACCACGAACGATCGCTTTCGATGGAAGCGGGAGGGGGGAAGGGAGTGGAACGGCGGAACCGCGTAACGGCGGGGAGATGGGGAGAGACGGGGCGAGGGAACGGTGGGACGGTACGGTCCCGTGGGGACGCCCTCGTTAGGACGGGACCGTATCGTCGTAACGCTGAGAGTAGGCCGCTTCTACGTCGCAACGCAACCGTTTCGTCGCGGCCGACTATCATGCGGGCCATGACCACCGAACGGGGAACCCGCCGCCGCGCCCCCGCAGGCGCCGCCGTCCTGCGTGAGGACGTGACCGACGCCATCCGCGCCGCCGTCTTCGAGGAACTGGCCGCGGTGGGGTTCGCCCGGATGTCCATCGAGGGCATCGCCCGGCGTGCGGGCGTCGGCAAGACCGCTGTCTACCGCCGCTGGAAGTCCAAGCTGGCGCTCGTCCTCGATCTGGTCGCGGCCGTCGCCGCCCAGGGGATGCCCGCCCCGGCCACCGGTTCGCTGTACGGGGACGTGCGCGCCGTCCTGGAACTGGCCGCGTATGCCCTGCGTCACCCGGTCGCCTCACAGGTCATCCCGGACCTGCTGGTCGAAGCGGCCCGCAATCCGGAGATCTCCGAGGCGATCAAGGTCGCGCTCCTGGACCAGCAGCAGGGCGTCGCCGCCGTGGTGGTGAGGGAGGCGGTGGCCCGGGGGGAGCTGCCCGCCGGCAGCGATCCGGACCGGGCGCTCGACTTGATCGTCGGCCCGCTGTACTGGCGGCTCGTCGTGGTCCGCGGCGAGCTGCCGAAGGGCTACCTGGACGATCTGGCCGCCTCGGCGGTCGCCGCGCTCAAGCACGCCCGAGGGAATCCGGGCCCCGGGCCCGCCTGACCGGAGTAGGTCCCGCCGGTGTCCGGTACGCGTGCGGGGAGGCCTCATGCGCGTCCGACCGGAGTGGGCCCTCGTGCCCGCCCGACCGGAGTGGGTTCTCGTGCCCGCCCGACCGGAGCGGGCCCTCGTGCCCGCCCGACGGAGCCCCGGTCGCGTCAGCCCGCCGTCACCCGTGCCAGCACCTCGCCCGTGCGCGGGCTGAACGCCAGCATCGTCGCGTTCTCGGGCAGGCGCTGGTAACGGGTCAGCAGCAGCCACCGCACCCCGTACCGGGCGGTGATCCCGTCCCGCCGGGCCTGCGGGGTCGACGCGTCGAGGTAGGCGGCCACCGCCCGGCTCCGCTCCCGTCGCTCCGTGCGCGCGAGCCCCGCGTCCGGCAGCCCGTCGGCCAGCACGTACGCCCCGTGTCCGGCCAGCGCGTACATCGCCGGGCGGCTGTCCGTCAGGACCACCTCGCCCGGGGGCACGTACGCGGTCGCCCAGGTGTACGGCTCCCCGGCCGCGCGCACCCCCTCGGCCGCCGGAGGCCCCGTGGTCCGGCCGTCGGCGGGGGTGCGCGGGGCGGTGAGCCCGTTGTAGTACGGCCACAACACCGCCACGGTCACCGCGCACACGACGGCGAACACCCACCGGGACACGGTCGGCCGGATCCGGGTCCGCGTCCGGACCGCGATCAGGGCGAGGCACCCGATCGCCGCGCCGATCGCCGTCGGCGGGTGCACCAGCAGGACGACTCCGAGCAGAACCCCGATCCCGGCCGCCTCGGCCCACCGGGGCGTCCGGCCCGGCTTCGGATCGCCGGGGCGGGCGGTCCGGGCGGTCGCGCGGCCGGTCCACGCCCACAGGTGCAGGGTGACCGCGACCGCGAACGTGCTCGGCGCGCTCCAGCGGGCGGGGTCCGCCCAGTGGATCAGCGTCAGGGGCACCAACACGAGGACCGGAACCCAGCGGTTCGGGGTCAGCAGCCGGGTGAGCCGGCCGATCCCGGTGAGCAGGAGCAGCAGGTTCACCGACGCGGCCAGCGCGACGACGGACGGGCCCGAAAGCCCACTGGCACGGGCGGCCAGCCCTTGCGGCAGCGCGTACGGGGAGTAGTGCGCGCTCGCCACGGCGGGCAGGTCGGTCATCGGGAACGCCGGATGCAGCAGGTTCACCCGCAGCCGTTCGACGACCGCCGCCTGGAGCCCGGCCTCGCAGCACAGCGGAGCCTGCCAGGCCGCCGCCGACAGCAGCGCCCACAGCAGACCGCCCAGCACGAGGTACGGCGACGGCAGCCACAGGGGCGGCCGGGCCGTCCGGTCGGCCCGGCCGTCTCCGGTCGCGGCGGGCGGGAGGTCGGAGGGCGGGGCGGAGGCAGCGGGGAAGAGGGGCACCTCTCATGGGTTCCGTGCGGCGGGCCCGCTCTCCCCGCCGCCACTCGTCCGGGGGATTCCGGGCCCCGGCTTCCCGACGGTCTCAGGGCGTGTCCGCCAGCAGCCGGTCCGCGACCCGGGCCGCCGCGCCGCCGTCGTCCAGATCGCAGTAGTCGCGGCGGAAGCTCTCGTACGCGTCGGCGTGCCGGGCGGCCAGCGGCCCGGTGTCGCGCAGCGCCTGGGCCACCTCGTCCGTCGTGACCAGCAGTGGCCCCGGCGCCCGGGTCTCGAAGTCCAGGCAGAAGCCGCGCACGGTGTCGCGGTAGTGCTCCAGGTCGTAGGTGTGGAAGAGCATCGGCCGGCCCGTCAGCGCGAAGTCGAACACCAGCCCCGCGTAGTCCGTCACCAGGACGTCGGCCACCAGCAGCAGACCGGCCGCCTCCGGGTGACGCGAGACGTCGAGCACGCCGGGCGCCTCCTGGGGGCCGCCGGTGACCCGGGGGTGCCGGCGGACCAGCACCGTGTGGCCGGGGCCGAGCGCCCGGGCCAGGGCCCCCGGGTCGAGTGCCGGATCCCAGCGGTACGGGCCCGGGGCCGTGCGGTCGGCGGACGGCGCCGGGGGGTGGGCCAGGTGGTCGCGGTAGGTCGGGGCGTACAGCACGGTGCGGTGGTCCTCCGGGATCCCCAGCCCGCGCCGGATCTCCTCGCAGGCCTTGTCCCGGCCGGGCGGGAACAGCACGTCGTTGGCGGGCGATCCGGCTTCCAGCACCTCGCCCTCGTACGCCAGCGACCGGCGCAGCCACGGGGTGGCGAAGCGGCTCGGGGAGACCAGTACCGACCACTGGGCCGACCGCCGCGGCAGGGTGGCGAGGTACTGGTGGTCGGCGTAGAGGGTGTCGGCCAGGCAGCCGCCGAACCGGCCGAGCGGGGTGCCGTGCCAGGTCTGGACGACCGTCTGCCCCGGACGCCGCTCGAACCACCCGGGCAGCTGCTCGTCCGTGACGATCCGACGGGAGCGGGCCAGCGCCTCGTACCAGGCGGCGCTGTGCACGGGGACGGCCCGCGCGCCGGGCGGGACGTGGGTGGTGCGGCCGGGGGCGGTACCGGTGACCCACAGGTGCTCGGTCTCCGTGCCCCGGCGCACGAGTTCGGCGTGCACGGCGCGCGGGGAGTCGCCGCCCGCGTAGAGGATGGTGTCGCGGAGCGGGAGGAGCGTGCGCCCGTCACGGTAGTGCGCGGCGCGCAGGAGCCGCCTGCCGTACGCGCTCCGCCCGGCGGCCGCCGCTCGCGACTCCGGCCCCGCGACGACGGACAGGCGGTCGCCGTGCCGCCGTTCCAGCCGCAGAGCGCTCTCGCCTCCGTCGCGGGGGAGGTGCGCGGCGGCGGAGCCGAGGACACGTACGGGCCGGCCGTCCAGGCGGACCTCCCAGCGGCCTTCCGGGAGCGGCGGGGCGATCAGCGCGGAGAACCGGCCCGGCGCGTGGTCGGGGCTCCCGTCAGAGCTCCCGTCAGAGCACTCGTCAGAACACTCGTCGGGGATTTCGTCCGAGCTCTTGTCCGAAGGCCCGTTCACGAAGGCTTCCCTGACGGCCTCCGCACCCGGCTCCGTGACGGCTTCCGCACCCGGCTCCGTGACGGCTTCCGTGACGGCCTCCGCACCCGGCTCCGTGATGTTCCCCGTGAGGGCCGCCGCGATCGGAACCGTCTCGTGCAGCGTCTCGTGGTGCAGGACGAGACGGCCGACGGACGCGGCCACCGCCCCCGGAGCGGGCGGAACGTACGTCCCCGAGACGCGCAGAGCCCCCTCCCGCGTGCGCTCCACCCGGTCCGCGTACGGGGCCCCCGCCAGGTCCAGCACCAGGTCGCCAGCCGGGTCCGCGCACGCGGGCGGCGGCAGCTCCGGGGCGGCGGGCAGGGGGACGCGGGTGCCGTCGGCGAGCACCAGCCGGACCCGCCAGCGCGCCCCGTCCACCGGCTCGACCTCGCGGGGGGCCCGGTGCGGGGCGGGCGGGGCGCCGGCGAGTTCGGCGAGCGGCACCCGCACCGTGAACCCGACCCCGTCCGGCCCGCGCCACCCGTCCGCAGGGGTTGCCGCCGCCGGGGTCGCCGCATCGGACCCGCCCGCCGCACGGGCCCCGTTGGCCCCGGAGGTCTCCGCGTACTCCACCGGGCAGGAGCGCTCCTCGCCCCCCTCGCCCCCCTCGCGCGTCAGCACCAGCGCCCTCGGCCTGCTCCCGCTTCCGTCGAAGAGCCGGCCCGTGAGTTCCAGCGGGGCCCCCTCCGCCTCGGCGGTCCGGTGCCCCTCGGCCCGGGCCCGCAGGCGCGACACGGTCAGCCGGAGCCGGCCGCCCCGGTAGTCGAGCACCGAGCGCCGCCCGTCGCCCAGGTCGTGGACGAGCGGCTGGTCCGCGCCCGCGTCCGGGGCGCGCACCGCCACCCGACGTACCGTCCCGGGCGCGGCGAGGACCAGGCCGACCAGCCAGCCGCCGCCGTCCGCCGTCGCGGGCAGCCGGTCCGGGTCGAGGACCATCTCGAACCCCGCGTGGTCGTAGCCGTGCAGCTCCTGACCGGAGTTCACCGTCGCCTCGGGCGTGTCCACGGACCGCACCGGGACCGGCCGCACCCGCTGCCCGCGCTCCGCCCGGACCATCCCCACCATGAGCCGCTGCCGGGCGGAGGCGCCGGGGAGGTTGCGCAGATACGCGTACCCGCGCAGCCGCAGCTTCCCGTCCGCGCCCCAGCGTGCCTCCAGCAGCCGTGCCACGGCGGGGATGTCCGTGCGCGCGAGCCGGGCGTTCGCGCCGCGCACCCCGGGGTACACCGCTCGCCGCCGCCCCGGGAACCCCTCGACCGCGAACGTACCCGCCCTGTTGGCCCGTTCGAAGGCGAGGACCGCCAGCAGCTCGTCGATCCGCCGCTCCCGCACCAGGGACCACTTGACGCGCAGCTCCACCGGCAGCCCCTCCAGCGCGCCGGGCCCCGCCCGGTCGGCGAAGGCCCCGGCGCCCTCCAGGAACGCCGCCCGGTACGCCTCGCCGCCCATCGGCAGGCCGTCCAGGAAGTACCCGAAGTCGTCCCGCAGACAGGACGCGTCGTACGCCCGCCGCTGCGCCGCGTCCCGGCCGCCCAGAAACGCGCTGACCTGCTCGCACGCGGCGATCCGGTCCCGTACGCCCGTGACGTCCGTACGCCGCCGGGTGATCGATCCCTCCCGCACCCGCCAGTAGTAGACGTGCTCGCGCAGGACGTCCACGGACCGGGCGAGATGGTGCGCGGGGATCATCACCGGGGTGTCCTCGTACAGCTTGCCCACGGGGAACGTGAAGCCGTGCGCGTCCCAGAAGGAGCGCCGGAACACCTTGTTCCAGGCCACCCGGTCGGCCAGCAGGCGCGGGTCCGCGGTGATGTGGGTGCGCGGTCGGGGGGCGGTCAGCCAGCGGTACTGCCAGGCCTGCTGTCGCCCCTGCGCGGTCAGTCGCCACACATTGCCGGTCACCAGATCGGAACCGGTCGACTCCAGCGAGGCCGTCATCCGCTCGTACGCGTCGTGCACGACGACGTCGTCGCTGTCGGCGAACGCCAGGTAGGGGACGGTGGGGGTGGTGTGCCGGACACCGGTGTTGCGGGCGGCGCTCAGGCCGGCGTTCTGCTGCCGGACCAGCCGGAAGCGGCAGTCCCGCGCGGCGAACTCGGCGGCGATCCGGGCACTGCCGTCCGTCGAACCGTCGTCGACCATGACCACCTCGATCGCTTCGAGGGTCTGTTCCGCCACCGACCGCAGGCAGTCCTCCAGGTAGGCCTCGACGTTGTGGACGGGGACGACGACGCTGAGGAGCGGTGGCGGTGGTGCCAGTGGTGGCTTCATGTCCTGGTCAACAGGGGGCGGGTCCCGGGGTCACCGGCGCTGACCCGAACGGGTGAACGTGGGCCGCCCGTTCCCCGACCCCACCACTACGCTCGGCTGCCATGCCCACCCGAGATTCCGTGAAGCGGTTCGTGCGCCGCCATGCCATGCGGGCCGCCTACCGCACCGACCTGCGCCGCCCGCTCGACCCCAACCTCGCGGTCTACGGGGCGTACTGGAACCGGGGCGCCGCCTGCAACCCCGCCGCGATCCACGCCAGGGCCCGCGAACTGGCCCCGCACATCCGGGGCGTGTGGGTCCTCTCCTCCCGGCACCGCGACCGGATGGAGCCCGGTGTGCCGTACGTCATCGAGGGCTCGCGCCCCTACTGGCGGGCCATGGCCACCGCCACCTACCTGGTCAACAACTCCAGCTTTCCCGGCGGCTTCACCAAACGGCCCGGTCAGCGCTATCTCCAGACCCACCACGGGACCCCGCTCAAGACCATGGGGCTGGACCAGCGCGCGTACCCCGCCCTCGCCCGGAAGGCCGACTTCGCCAAGATCCTCGCCCATGTCGCGCAGTGGGACTTCAGCCTCTCCGCCAACCCGCACAGCACCGGGGTCTGGGACCGCGTCTACCCGGGCACCTACGAACGGCTCGACCTCGGATACCCCCGCAACGACCGCTACGCCACCGCCACCTCCGATGAAATCGCGAGGCTCCGCACCGAACTGGGCATCGCCGAGGGGCAGACCGCCCTGCTCTACGCCCCGACCCACCGCGACTACCGCGACGGCTTCGTGCCCGACCTCGACCCGGAGCGACTGGCGAGGGAACTCGGCCCGGAATACGTCCTGTTGGTGCGTGCCCACTACTTCTACGGGCGGTCCGCCGGGGTCGGCGGGACGGTAGGGGCATCGGCCGTGCATCACGAATCGGGGCTGTGTAGAGATGGGGAATACGGCCCACCCCCCGCCAAGCCGTCGGTTTCGGCGGCGCGGGTCGTCGACGTCACCGGGCATCCCCGGGTCGAGGAACTGTGCCTGGCCGCGGACGCGTTGATCGCCGACTACTCCTCCCTGGTCTTCGACTACGCCTGTCTGGACCGCCCGATCGTCGTCCACGCCCCCGACTGGGCCGCCTACCGGGCCGTGCGCGGGACCTACTTCGACCTGCTCTCCGGGCGGCCCGGTGACACCCCCGGCGCCGTCACCACCACCCCCGGGCGGCTGGCCGACGTGTTCCGGACGGGGGAGTGGCGGTCGCCGGAGGCGGCCGCGCTGCGCACCGCGTTCCGGGAGCGGTTCTGCCCGTACGACGACGGGCGCGCGGCGGAACGCGTCGTACGGCGGTTCTTCGCCCCGTCCCTGTGATGCGGAGGCCCGCCCCGGTCCGCCGGCGTGTCCCGCCACCCGAACGGCTCACGCCGGGCCGCCCGTGCCGATTCCTCCGCGCCGCGCGGTCGTTGTTCCCAACAGCTCGCTCACCCCGCCATGTTGGGAGACGTCCATGCACCGGTCCGCCTACGAGCAGATGGAACTCTGCATCCAGGAGTATCTGCCTGCCGAAGGGCCCGCGTCCGGCGCCTACCGCGTCGTCGACCTCGGATCGCGCATCTCCGGCAAGCAGACCCGTACCCACCGGGCGCTCCTCGCCGGGCACCCCATCGACTACTTCGGGGTCGACGTGCGGGACGGCCCCAACGTCGACGCGGTGATGACAAAGCCCTACCGGATTCCCGCCCGCTCCAACAGCGCCGATGTCGTGCTGTCCGGGCAGGCGTTCGAGCACATCCCGTTCTTCTGGGCGTCGATGCTGGAGATCGCCCGGATCCTGAAGCCGGGCGGACACGCGTTCATCACCGCGCCCTCGCGCGGCCATGTCCACGACGCGCAGGACTGCTGGCGCTACTACCCCGACGGGTTCCGCGCGCTCGCCGCCCACTCGCGGCTCGAACTGCGCGAGGCCTACACCGACTTCCCGCCGCGGAAGGGCATCTGGCACGACTACCGGGCCATCGACGGCAAGGCCGCCTACTGGGGCGACTCCGTCGGCGTCTTCCGCAAGCCTCGGCGCTACCCCCGCCTCACGATGTTCGCCGTACGGGAGCTGGCGGTGTGGTGGGCGAACCGGGTCGGCGGCGTGGACGGCGTCCCACTGCCCCGCCCGGTGGACGGCCGTGAGCGGTGCGGTAGGCCCGCATCCGCCCCCGTACCCGAGCAGACGCCCGAACCGGTGCGGGCGCCCGCATCCGAGCGGACGCCCGAACCGGAGCGGACGCCCGAACCGGACAAGGCTCGTGCGTGTGCCGAGCCGGCGGGCTGAGCTGTGGGGCCCGCTGGGACGGTCCGGCGGGATCAATGACAGGTTGACGAAAAATGACATGCGGCGCAAACCGCGCGTACTGTCCCGGGGCATGGCTTGGCGCAACGCCGTCAACGGCGTCCTTCAGCAGCTCACCGGATACCAGCTCAGGCGTGTCACGGTGCCTGCCGCCCGCACCGCCCCCGCCGGTCCCGCACCGGCTCCGGCCGCCGCACCCGCCCCTGTTCCCGTGGCTGCCGCGAAGCCGAAGCCCCAGGCGAAGAAGCCCGCCCTCGCGTTCCCGGCCGACTACGACGACGAGGCGAAGGAGATCATCCGTGCGGTCAAGCCGTACTCGATGACCTCGCCGGAGCGGCTCAACGCCTTTATCCTCGCCACCCGTCACATCGCCCGGCACAACATCCCCGGCTCCATCGTCGAGTGCGGTGTCTGGCGCGGCGGGTCCATGCAGGCCTGCGCCCGGACCCTGCTGTCCGCCGGGGAGACCGAGCGCGACCTGTACCTCTTCGACACGTACGAGGGCATGACCCCGCCCACCGCCGAGGATCTGCGGCGTGACGGCCGGCCGGCCAAGGAACTGCTGGACGCCCAGGGCAAGGACCGGCCGATCTGGGCGGTCGCCTCGCTGGAGGACGTCAAGGCGGGCTTCGACAGCGTCCCGTACCCGAAGGAACGCGTGCACTACGTGCGGGGGAGGGTCGAGGACACCGTCCCCGGGCAGGCCCCCGAACAGATCTCGATCCTGCGTCTGGACACCGACTGGTATGCCTCCACCAAGCATGAACTGGAGCACCTGTACTCCCGGTTGGTCCCCGGCGGAGTGCTTCTGATCGACGACTACGGCTACTGGCAGGGATCACGGCAGGCGGTCGACGAGTTCCTCGACAAGACCGGCGAGCAGCTGCTCCTGCTCCGGATGGACGAGGGACGGATCGCCGTCAAGCCCTGACCCCGCGCCCCGCGGCAGCACCGAGCGCATCGAGCCCCGTGCCCTTCCGGTACGGGGCTCGAACGCGCTCCCGGCACGCCCCGGGACACGCGACTCCGCCCTCCGCGTCACCCGAACGGACCCCCTCGGGTGACCCGTCCTTCCGGTGCGGGTTGTACCCCATGGCCCCCGAGGGCCCTCCCGCCCCGAACCACCCGAACCACGTGAACCACCCGAACCACCCGAACCGCCCCAAGGTCCCGCCCAAGTCCCGTCTCCCCGACGCTCATTGCTCCTTGATGTCGTCCGCCCGGAAGGATCGTGCGCCGCGATGGCACCCCGTCTCACCGTCGTCGTCCCCCTCTACAACGTCGAGGAGTACCTCGGTGCCTGCCTGTCCTCACTCGCCGAGCAGACCATGCCGGACCTGGAGGTCGTCCTCGTCGACGACGGCTCCACGGACAACGGACCGCTCCTGGCACAGGATTTCGCGGACCGCGATCCGCGCTTCCGGCTGCTCCGGCAGGAGAACGCCGGGCTCGGCGCGGCCCGCAACGCCGGCGTCCGCGAGGCCCATCCCGGCGCGGAGTTCCTGACCTTCGTCGACAGCGACGACATCGTGCCGCCCGGCGCCTACGCCCGGATGCTGGCCGAACTCGACGGTTCACGCTCCGACTTCGCCACCGGCAACGTGCTCCGGCTTCGGGCCAACGGGGATCTCGAACAGTCCCCCATGTTCCGCAAACCGATGGAGAGGGCCCGGCGGGCCACCCACATCACCCGGGACTGGATCCTGCTCGGCGACCGCATCGCCTGCAACAAGGTCTTCCGGCGGACCTTCTGGGACGAGCACGCCTTCGCCTTCCCCACCGGGGTGCTGTACGAGGACATCGCCGTCGTCCTGCCCGCCCACTTCCTGGCCCGCTCCGTCGACGTCGTCGAGGAACCCGTCTACCACTGGCGCGACCGCGACGGCTCGATCACCACCCGGCGGGCCGTGCCCCGGGGCATCCGCGACCGGGTCACCGCCGTCACCACCGTCAGCCGCTTCCTCGCCGCCCGGCCCGAACTGGCCGAGGGCAAGCGCCGCTACGAGGCCCACGCGCTCTCCGGTGACCTGTGGCTGTTCATCGAGGCGCTCGGGGGCGGCGACGCGGAGTTCCACGAGGCGTTCCTGAAGCACGCGGGCGCGTTCGCCGCCAGCGTGGAGCCAGGCGTCCTCGCCGGACTGCCCCTGCATCTGCGGGTCAAGTGGCAGCTCATCCGCGACCGCCGGCTCCCCGAACTCCTCGCCCTCCTCGCCGACGAGAAGAGGGACCGGGACACCTTCCACGTCACCGGGCTGCTCCGCCCCCGTGCCCATCACCCCGCCGTCCGCGCCCCCCTGCCGCCCGCCACCACCGCACTGACCTCCGCCGACCTGCCCGTCCACGCCCACCTCACCGAGGCCGTCTGGCGGGACGGACTGTTGCACCTGTCCGGCCACGCCTACGTACGGAACGCCCCGGGCGGACCGGTCCGGATCGGCTGGCTGCGCTCCGGGAAGCGGCTGATCCCCCTGCGGACCCGCCCGGTCCCGGGCGACGAGGCCACCGCCCTCTCCGGGCGCTCCCTGCACCGCTACGACCGCGCCGGGTTCGAGGCCGTCATCGACCCGCGCAGGCTCACGGCGAAGGGCACGGGCAGCGGCGGCGGCGGTCGGACGACGTGGAAGCTGGAGGCCGTCGTCGTCGGCGCGGGCCGGCCGCGCCGGGGCCCGATGCGGCTCGTCGGCACCCCGGCCCCGCCCGCGGTGACGTACACCGACGAGCGGACCCGTATCGTCCCCGTCCTGTCCGGCAACAAGCTGGAGCTGCGCACCGAACAGGTCATGGCCGTGCTGACCGGGCAGTCGGCGGCCGATGACGCCGTACGCCTGGAGGTGAGGATCCTCGGCGACGCCGGGCCGGTCGCCCTCAGGCTCACCGAGTGGCGCACCAGGGAAACCCGGGAGTTCGCCCTGCGCGGCTCCCCCGGCTCCCGGGCGGCGGACATCCCGTTCAGCGCCTTCCGGGGGGAGGACGACATCTGGGGTGTCCAACTCGTCGGTGAGGGAGAGCCGTTGACGGTAGCCGCCCGGACCGATACGCAGGACGGACGCTACGCACTGCCCGGCGGCCGGGAGCTGTACGCGGCCCCCAACCCCTCCGGCGACCTCGTGCTCACCGACCGGGCCGTCCAGCCCGTCGTCACCGCCGCCACCTGGAAGGACTCGGGCGCCCTGATCCTCGAAGGGGCCTTCCCCGAGCCGGCCGGCGCCTTCCGGGAACTCGTCCTGCGACATAGCGGCCACCGGGAGGAGGTGGTCCTCGGCCTGGAGCGGGGAGACGGCGACGGCTTCCGGGCCGTGATCGCGCCCGCCTCCGTCGAGGGACCCGGCGGGGCGCTGCCGCTCGCCGAGGGGCGTTGGTACCTCTTCCTTCGCGAGCCGGGGGAGCGGGACCCGGAGGCGTACCGGCCGCTGCGGCTGAGCACCCCTCTGCACCCCACCCTTCCGCGGCTACAGCGCTCCGGCCACCGGGACTTCATCCTTCAGCGGCGCCACCACGACCGGCTCGTACTGGAGTCCGGCAGCGCCCGCCCGGTGGAGGAGCGGGGAGCGTACGGGCAGCGCGTTCAGCGCGAGCGGTACGCCGGACTGCGTGGCCCCGGAGCGGCCGAACCGCGCCCGGCCGTCCTCTACTCCAGCTTCGACGGCCGCCAGTACTCCGACTCGCCCCGCGCCATCCACCGCGAACTCGCCGCCCGGGGACGCGATATCGAACACCTGTGGGTGGTGCGCGACCAGCAGGCGGCCGTGCCCGAAGGCGTCCGGCCCGTCGCCCTGCACAGCGCCGCGTGGTACGAGGCGCTGGCCCGCAGCCGCTGGATCGTCACCAACACCCACCTGCCCGAGTGGTTCGAGCGGGCCGAGGGCCAGTGCGTTGTCCAGACCTGGCACGGCACCCCCCTCAAGCGCATCGGCCGCGACCTCGCGGGCACCCCGCACGCCGACGCCGCGTACATGGCGTCCATGGAACACCGGTCCGCCCAGTGGAGCGTGCTCGTCTCCCCGAACAGCTTCTCCACCCCCGTCCTGCGCCGTGCCTTCGGCTACTCGGGCGAAGTCCTGGAGTGCGGCTACCCGCGCAACGACCTGCTGTGCGACCCCGACCGGGAAAAGACCGCCGCCGTACGCGAGCGGCTCGCGATCCCCGAGGGGCGGCGCGTGATCCTTTACGCCCCCACCTGGCGCGACGACCACCCCCGGCGGGGCGGGCGCTACGGACTCGACCTCCAACTCGACCTGGAACAGGCGCGGGAGAGCCTGGGCGACGACCATGTCCTGCTGGTCCGCCGCCACTACCTCGTCGGCGGGAGCGTCCCCGACACCGCCTTCGTCCGGGACGTCTCCCGTCACCCGGACGCCGCCGAACTGCTGTTGATCAGCGACGTCCTGGTCACCGACTACTCCTCGATCATGTTCGACTTCGCGCGGACCGGCCGCCCGATGCTCTTCCACACCTACGACCTCGCCCACTACCGCGACACCCTGCGCGGCTTCTGCTTCGACTTCGAGGACCGCGCCCCCGGGCCCCTGATCCCCGACTCCGCCGGGATCGTGGCCGCCCTGCGCGACCCGGAGGGCGCGAGGGCCGGGCACCGGGAGGCGTACGAGCGGTTCCGGGAGGCGTTCTGCGACCTCGACGACGGGACCGCCGCCGCCGGGGTCGTCGACCGGATGCTCAAGGGGGAGCAGGCATGAGCGACTTCAGCTGTGTGATCACCGGCGGCGGGGACAGCGAGGGCCCCGGAGGCGCCGACGCCCTGCGCGCCTCCGTGGAGTCCGTGCTCGGCCAGTCGCTGCGCGGAGCCGAGGCCGTCGTGGTCCTCGCCTCCACCGCCGACCCGGCCGTCCGCACCGCCGCCCGGGCCCTCGCCGACCGGGCCCCCGAGCGGGTCCGGCTCCTCCACGCCGACCCGGCCGTCCGCACCACCGGAGCCCTGCGCAACGCGGGCCTGGACGCGGCGAGGGGCCGGTACGTCCTGGTCCTCGCCACCGGCGAACGCCTCCAGCTCCACGCCTGCCGCAACCTCTGGCAGGCGGGCGAGACCAGCCGCGCCGACCTGATCGCCGGCCGCTGGAGCAGGATCGCGGACGAGGACGGCAAGGAACGGGAACCGTCCTGGCAGAGTGAGCTGTACGCCCGCTCCCGCACCCTCGCCCGCTTCACCGACGCCCCCGAACTCGTCGTCAGGGACGCCCTGGTGACCGGATTCTGTCTGCGCCGCGAGGCCGCCAGACGGCACGGGCTGCGGTACGAGGAGGACCTGGCGCACGGCGAGATCCTCTTCGGCCCGCTCGCCGCCGCCGCGGTCGGCCGGATCGCCCTGGTCCGCCGACTGATCGTGACCGGCCGGGCCGTCCCCGACCGGGCCCGCGACCTCGCCGCCCTGGTCGAGGCCCACCACCGGGTCGGCAACACCCTCCTCGCGCGTGGACTGTCCGAGCTGCGCGAGGAACGGGAGAAGGCGTTCGCCCGCGACCACCTGGTGCCGCTCGCCCGGTCCTTCCCCCACTTGCCCGCCGCCCGCCGCGACCGGGCCGTCGCGACCGCCGCCCGTGTGCTGACCGGTTCCTTCCGGAACGGCCTGCCGGACCTGCCGCCGCTGGAGCGGTTGGCCGTGGGCCTGCTGGCCCGGGGCGACGCCGAAGGGGTCCTCACCGCGGCGTACGCGCTGAGCAGGCCCGCCACCGTGTGCGCGCCGCTGACAACGGGCGCGGACGGCCGGGTGGTCTGGGGCGGCGACCCGACGGGGCCGGGCGTCGACTTCACCGAACTCGGCCACCAGTACCGCACGTTCGGCGACGCGCGGCTGATGAACCGGCTCACCCGCGCCACCGCCGAGCGGGGCCGCCTGCTCCTCGAAGGGCGCCTCGTGCTGCCCGGCCACAGCGGCCCCGCCCCCGGGGCCCCCCTCGGCGCGACCCTGGAGTTCCGGGCCCGGGGAGGGGCGCGCGCCGTCGCGTTCCCGGTCGAGGAGGTCCGGCACGACGGCGACGGGATCATCTGGCGCGCGCGGGCCGACGTCACGCGCCGCCTGCGCCCCGTCGGCGCCCGCGACACGGCGTGGGACGCGCGGCTGACCGTGACGGCGGGGGGCCCCGACGGGCCCAGGTCCGTCAGCGATCTGTTCGCCCCGCAGGACCAGGTGGAAGGGGCCCTCCGGTTCGCCGCCAGGCCCCGGCTCGGGCGGCTCGCCGGGGACACCTGGGAGCCCTACATCACGCTCAAGGACCACTTCGCGCTCCGGCTGACCGCTCGCCGCCGCCCGGCCCGCACCACCCACCGTCTGGTCCGCTACGCCACCCGCTTCCGGCCCGCCCGCAAGGCGAAGCTCCTCGTCCGGTCCCTGCGGGGGCGCCTGGACCGCTACCGCTCCCGGGGCTTCAAGGCCCCCGTCTACAACACCTGGCTCACCCGGCTCCCCGTGCGCCGGGGCTCCGTCGTCCTCGAAAGCCACATGGGCACCTGCTACGGCGACAGCCCGCGCGCCCTCTACGAGGAGATCCGCCGCCAGGGCCTGAAACTCCACGCCACCTGGTCCTACGAACCTTCCCCGGACGGCTTCCCGGCCGACGCCCGCCTCGTACGCCGCTGGTCCTGGCGCTACCTGTGGGCGCTGGCCCGCGCGGAGTACTGGGTCGACAACCAGGGCTTCCCGCAGCAGCTGCACAAGCCCCGGCACACGACGTACCTCCAGACCTGGCACGGTTCCGCGTACAAACGGATGGGCTTCGACGAGACCCGCGTACGGCTCCAGAACACCCCCCAGCGCGTGCGGCTCCAGCAGGCCGTGGACCGCTTCGACCACTTCCTCGTCCGCTCCGAGCACGATGTGAACACCCTCGCCCGCGCCTACCGGCTGCCCGAGGAACGGCTCCTGCGCACCGGCTACCCGCGCAACGACGCCCTGATCGCGGAGCGCGACCGGGTCGAGACCGAGGGGCGGCTGCCGCGCCCGCCGCTCGCCGGAGCGCTGGGGCTGGACGACCACCGGAGGACCGTGCTGTACGCCCCCACGTTCCGGGGCGGCCCGGGCAAGCAGCCCAGGGCCCGACTTCTGCTGGACGTAAGGGAGTTCGCGGAGAGGTTCGGCGACACCCACACCCTGCTCGTGCGGGCCCACTACCTGGATTCCGCCCGGCTGCCGATCTGTCCGCCCGGCACCGTCGTCGACGTCTCGCGCCACCACGACGTCAGCGAAATCCTCGCCCTCACCGATGTGTTGATCACCGACTACTCCTCCATCATGTTCGACTTCGCCCTCCTTGACCGGCCCGTCGTGCTGTTCGCCCCCGACCTGGAGGCGTACGCGGCCGAGCGCGGCAGCTACTTCGACCTGCGGGAGCACGCCCCCGGGCCGGTGACCGCGACACAGGAGGAGCTGTTCGGGGCCCTCGCGGAGCTGAAGAAGTCCGACACCCCGTACATCGACCGACGCCGGGCCTTCGTGCGGCAGTTCGGGCCCTACGACCGGGGCGACGCGGCCCGTAGGACCGTCGCCGCCGTCTTCGCCCCCGGATCCTCCCGGGGTGCCCGCTACACCATCGACCACGACCGGGGGGCCGGCCGATGAGCCGCGACGTCTTCATCGTCTCCAACAGCACCGACGAACTCGGCGGCGTCACCGGCTGGATGCACCAGACCGCCCGTCTCCTCGCCGGCCAGGGGCACCGGGTCCATGCCATCGGCATCCACGCGTCCGACCTCAAGATGGCGCTGCCCGCACAGTCCGCCCATCCCGTCACCGCCCTCCACCCCGCCCACCCCCCGACCCCCTGGACGCCCCACGGCGTCCGTGACCGCTTCCGCCTCCCCACCCGGCGCAAGGAGGCGGCCCGGGCCGCCGCCAAGAGACAGGCGGTCGCCCGGCTCTCGGAGATCTTCGCGACGGCCCGCCCCGGCGCGGTCGTCATCGTCACCCAGGTCTGGGCGATGGAATGGGTCGGGGAGGCCGACACCACCGGGCTGCGGGTCATCGGGATGAGCCACGAGTCCTACGGCTACTCCCGTGCGAGCCACCGCTACCGCTGGATCAAGAACCACTACAAGGACCTCGACCACTGGCTCGTCCTCACCGAGGAGGACGCCGACCAGTGGGCCGGGGACGGCATGAACAACGTCGGTTTCCTGCCCAACGCCCTCTCCCGCCTGCCCGCCGTGCCCTCCCCGCGCACCGCGAGGACCGTCGCCAGCATCGGCCGGCTCAGCGATCAGAAGGGCATCGACCTGCTCCTGGACACCTGGGCCCTGGTCGCCCCCGCCCGCCCCGACTGGCGGCTGCGCGTGTACGGGGCCGGAGAGGACGAGGCCGCGCTGAAGGCCCGGTGCACCGGCCTCGGCCTCGACGGATCCGTGGAGTGGATGGGCCGCACCGACGACGTGGAACGGGCCCTCGCCGAGGCCTCCGTCTTCGTCCAGTCATCCCGGGGCGAGGGTTTCCCGCTGGCCCTGCTGGAGGCGATGGCGAGCGGCGTGCCCTGCGCCGCCTTCGACTGCGCGCCGGGGGTGCGCGAGATCGTCCGGGACGGTGAGGACGGGCTCCTGGCCCCCGCCGGTGATATCGCCGCCCTCGCCGACCGCCTCCTGCGGCTCACCGGCAACCCCCGGTTGCGCGACGCGATGGGCGCGCGGGCCCGGTCCGGCGTCCAGCGGTTCTCCGAGCCGGAGACCCTGCGCCGTTGGGAGGAGCTGTTCGCGTTCCTGGATCGCTGAACGGACGGGCGTTTCGAGCGGCCGCCGGGCGCCGGGCGCCGGGGTCAGCCCTTGACGCCCGCCCCGGCCCCGTCCTGCGCCGGAAGGGCCGCGGGCGTCCGGCGGGCGGCGGACGGCACCGGCAGCGGCAGCCCGTCCGTCTCCCCGAGGAAGACCCGCCGCACCACCCGTTCGGCGGCGTACCCGTCGTCGTACGGGCAGAACCGGGCCCGGAACGCGGCCCGCAGCTGTGCGGAGCGGGAGCCCCGCCAGTGGTCCGTGGCGAAGATGTCGAACAGCTCGTCCTGGCCCCGGGCCACGATGCCGGGAGGGAACGTCGTGATGTCGAAGTACGTTCCCCGGGCCGCCTCGTGCGCCTCGATGTCGTCGAGGTGCAGTACCACCGGGCGGTCCAGGTTGACGTAGTCGAACATCAGCGACGCGTAGTCCGTGATCAGCGCGTCCGACGCGAGCGCCAGCGTCTCCACGGACCGGTGCCCGCTGACGTCGATGATCCGGGGATGCCGCTCGCGGTGACCGGCGGGGCCCGCCGGGTGAGGCGCTCGGGCCAGGACCACGAACTGCGGCCCCAGGACCCGGACCAGTCGCTCCAGGTCCAGCGCGGGCCGCTGGACACGCCGGTAGTCGCGGTGCGTCGGGGCGTACAGCAGGGCCGTGCTGCCCGCCGGGATACCCAGGGTCTCGCGCAGCCGCGCCACCTCGGCCGGACCGGTGCGGTGGTACACGTCGTTGCGCGGCGAGCCGTACTCCAGCGTCGTGTACGCGGACGGGTAGGCCCGTTCCCGTACGAGGGTGGAGTGCGGGTTCGCCGAGAGGGAGAAGTCCCAGGTGTCCACGGAGCGCAGCAACTGCTCGAAGTCGGTGCCCCGGGCGGCGGCGGGCCGGTCCACCAGATCGGTGCCCACGGTCCGCAGGGGCGTCCCTTCGTGCGTCTGCAGCAGGACCTGGCCCCGGCGCTTGACGAGCCCCCGGTCGAAGGCGGAGTCGTTCACCAAATAAGCGGAGCGGGCCAGCGCCGTCCAGTGGGCGAAGGTGCCGCGCGCGAGATGGCGGGTGCTGGTCGGCACGGTGTGGGCGTCGACGGGCCGGCAGATCCAGGCCGTCCGCACCCCCGGGACCAGCTCGCGGACCTTCGCCTCGATCGCCGCCGGGCCGCCCGTGTACCCGCCGCCGCCCCGGGCGGCGAACACCACGTCCCGGGAGCGCAGCGGCAGCCGCAGCTGGATCCGGTAGTGCGCCCGCAGCGCCGCGCCCCGCACCGCCCGGCGTACGGCCGCCGAACCCCGGCGCAGCCGATCGCCGAGGCGCTGGGCCCCCGACAGGGCCCGGTAGGTGCGCCGCGCGCCGAGCCGCAGCAGGCCGTGCCGCAGCAGCGCGCGGCGGGGGACCGGGGCCCCGGGGGTGTGGTAGCGGCGGCAGGACGCGGTCGCCCGGCGGAAGAACGCGGCGCGGCTGTGGAGCGGCAGCCGGTCCCGGGAGGCGAACAGCGCCGAGAAGTGGTCCAGCATGCGGCGGAACATCACCGGCCGCCACAGGGCGAGTTCGGGGCGCGAGTCGATGAACGCGAACACCCGGTCGTACTGGTCGAAGACGTCGAAGTGCTTCTCGCTGGTGGTGGAGAGGATGTTGCCGCGCCGCCGCTGCCGGTAGGAGACGCAGACCGCGTCGAGCACCGCGATCGACCCGGCCGACATCAGCACCGGGTAGGTCCAGGGGGTGTCCTCGTAGTAGCCGGGCGGGAAGCTGAACCCCTCTGCCTCGATGAACGTGCGGCGGTACGCCTTGTTCCAGACGACCATGAGGAGTTGCAGCAGCTCGGGGCGGTCGGTGAGCCGGAAACGGGTGGGCCCGCCCTCGTCGAGGTGGGCGGCCAGGACGTTGCGCACGCTGCGGCCCGTCCAGTACGTGCGGGCGTAGTCGTACATCAGGACGTCGGGCTCGCCGGCCGCGTCGATCCGGTCGGCGATGATCTGGAGCGCGTCCGGCAGCAGGGTGTCGTCACCGTCGAGGAAGATCAGGTAGTCGCCGCCCGCCCGGCCCATCCCGGCGTTGCGGGCCGGTCCCAGGCCCGTGTTGCGGGGGAGATGCAGTGCGGTGACCCGGGGGTCCCGGCGGGCGTAGTCGTCGGCGATCGGCCCACAGGCATCGGGGGAGCAGTCGTCGACCACGACGATCTCGTAGTCCTTGAAGGACTGGGCCAGCACGGAATCCAGACACGCGTGCAGATACGCCTGGACCCGGAATGCGGGCACGATGACGGAGAACCGGGGCACTACACATCCATGGGTCGATCGTTCGCGGGAACCAGGCAGACCGCAAACGTCGGATGGAATGACAGGGTTACGCCGGACGTGGCAATCGGGGGACGCGGACGGCGAAGCGGCCCGGTTCCGGGGAACCGGGCCGCTCCGGGTTGACGTACAGCCGTACGCCTTCGAGCGCGTACGTCCTTGTGGTGAGGGCTACTTGACCGCGCCCGCCATCACACCGGACACGAACTGCCGCTGGAAGGCGAAGAACACCGCCAGCGGGATCACCATCGACACGAACGCGCCGGGCGCCAGCACGTCGATGTTGTTGCCGAACTGGCGTACCTGCTGCTGGAGCGCCACGGTGATCGGCGGCGCATCGGAGTCCGCGAAGATCAGCGCGACCAGCATGTCGTTCCACACCCACAGGAACTGGAAGATGCCGAGCGAGGCGATCGCCGGACCACCCAGCGGCATCACGACCCGGGTGAAGAGCCGGATCTCGCCCGCCCCGTCGAGCCGGGCGGCCTCCAGCAGCTCGCGGGGGATCTCCGCGAAGAAGTTCCGCAGCAGGAAGATCGCGAACGGCAGGCCGAACGCCGTGTGGAACAGCACCACCCCGAGCGTCGTCTCGAAGATCCCGATGGTGCCGAACAGCTCGGAGACCGGGATCAGCGCGACCTGCACCGGCACCACCAGCAACCCGACGACCAGCAGGAACCACCAGTCCCGGCCGGGGAACTCCATCCACGCGAAGGCGTATCCGGCCAGTGAGCCGATCACCACCACCAGCACCGTGGAGGGCACGGTGATCATGATCGTGCTGACGAGGGATCCGGTGATCGTCGAATTGTCCAGCAGCCGCTGGTAGTTGTCGAAGGTCATCTCCGACGGGGCGGTGAGGACCTTCCACCAGCCGGTCGCCGCGATGTCCTGCGGCCCGCGCAGCGAGGACAGCAGCAGGCCGATCGTGGGCATCAGCCAGAACAGGGCGACCAGGATCAGGAAGACCCGCATCACCCCGCCGCCCGCACGGGCGGCGATCCGCGCGCCGAGGGACTGCTTGGCCCTGATGGACGAGTCGGGTGCGCTCATCGGCGTCCCTCCTTCCGGATCCGGCGGATGCTGCTGTGTTCTCCCGGGGGGCGACCCCCGGACCCCCGGCCGGGAGGCGGCGCGGGGCGGGCGGGGCCCGTCATCGGCGTCCCTCCTTCCGGATCCGGCGGATGTTGAACAGCATCACCGGGATCACCAGCAGCAGCAGGAGCACCGCGATCGCGCTTCCGATCCCCAGGTCCGCGTCCGTGCCGAACGAGGACCTGTACAGCTGGAGCGCCAGCACGTTCGCGTCGTCCTGCGAGGAGCCCGGCGCGATGATGAACACCAGGTCGAAGACCTTCAGCACGTTGATCATCAGCGTCACCAGGACCACCGCGAGCACCGGCGCCAGCATCGGCACCGTGATCCGGCGGAACACCTGCCACTCGTTGGCGCCGTCCACCCGGGCCGCCTCCAGGAGTTCACGCGGCAGACCGGCCAGGCCCGCCGCGATCAGGACCATGGCGAACCCGGCCCACATCCATACGTAACTGCCGATGATCCCGGGCGTCACGAGGGACGGCCCGAGCCAGTCGACGCCGTTGTACGGCTCGCGGAAGTTGTCCGCCGGCAGGCGCAGTCGGGACCCGTCCGCCGAGGCGGGCAGGGTGAATACGCCGTCCGCTCCGGCCGTGGCCGTGGCGACGACCTTCCCGTCCTTCACCGCCTCGACCTTCAGCCCCTTCAGCCCCAGCTCCTTCGGGTCGACGACATTCGGCTTCCCGCCGCCGCCCCGGGTGAAGTCCAGCCACGCCGTGCCGGAGATCCCGTCCCCGGACTCCGCCGGGGCCGCCTTCGCCGGCCGCGCGTCACCCGGCATCTTCACCGGAGCCACGCCCACCAGTGGCACCCGCAGCGGCTGGCCCGCCCGGACCGGCTCCTTGGACAGATACACCCCGCCGTCACCCTTCTCCAGCGGGTGCACGGGCAGCGGGCGCGCCTTCGGGAAGCCGGAGGACTGGTTGAACGTGTCGTGCACGCCCACCGCCACCGCGTTGGCCACGCCCCGCTCGGGGGCCTGGTCGTACACCAGCCGGAAGATGATGCCCGCCGCCAGCATCGAGATCGCCATCGGCATGAAGACGATCAGCTTGAACGCGGTGCCCCAGCGGATCCGCTCGGTCAGCACCGCGAAGACCAGCCCGAGTGCGGTGGCGACCGTCGGGGCGAAGACCACCCAGATCGCGTTGTTCTTCACCGCCGTGACGATGGTGGCGTCGGTGAACAGCGCCTTGTAGTTGTCGATCCCGGCGAAGCCCGTACCGGCCTGGTCGAAGAACGACCGGTAGACCGAGTACCCGATCGGATAGAGCACCAGCGCGCCGAGCAGCACCAGTGCGGGCAGCAGGAACGCCGCCGCGATGACCCTGCGGGTGCCGGTCACGCTCCGGCGGGACTTCCCCGGATCCGGCGGCGGGGAGGGACGTGGACCCGTGTCGTCGGCGGGGGGTGCCGAACCGGCGCCCCCCGCGGTCGCTGTCGTCACGGCGTCAGCTCTTGTACGCCTTGACCGCTTCGGACTCCAGCTGTTTCTGGGTCCCCGCGATGTCCTTCGGGTTCTTCAGGAAGTCCTGGAGGATCTTCCACTCGCCCTTCCCGGGCGTCCCGCCGAACGACTGCGGGGCCTGGTCGGACATGTCGAACCGGACGTCGTCACCGGCGTCGACCAGCGCCTGGGCCATCGTGCGCTGCACGTCGTTCGGGTACGCCTTCAGGTCCAGGCTCTTGTTCGGGGAGATGAACCCGCCCGCCTCGGCCCAGATCTTCGCCGCGTCGGAGGACGCCAGCCAGGTCAGCAGCGCCTGCGCGCCCTTGGTGTCCTTCAGCGCCACCGCCGCGTCGCCGCCGGTCACCACGGGAGAGTCCGCGCCGACCGCAGGGAACGGGAAGACCTTGGCGTCCGTGCCGATCTTCGCCTCGGTCTGCGCGATGTTGACGGCGACGAAGTCGCCCTCGAAGACCATCGCGCCCTTGGGCTGGTCGCCCCCGGTGAAGGTCTGCGTCACCGAGGCCGGGAACTCCGTCTGGAGCGCCCCGTCCGCGCCGCCCGCGATCAGCTCCGGCTTCCCGAACAGCCCGGCCAGTGTGGTCAGCGCGTCCTTGACGGACGGGTCGGTCCACGGGATCTCGTGCTTCGCCAGCCGGTCGTACTTCTCCGGCCCCGCCTGGGAGAGGTAGACGTTCTCGAACCAGTCGGTCAGGGTCCAGCCGTCCGCGCCGCCCACCGAGACCGGAGTGACGCCGGAGGCGGAGATGGTCTCCGCGGTCGTCAGGAAGTCCTTCCAGGTCTTCGGCTCGCTCGCCCCCGCGTTGTCGAACGCGGCGGCGTTGTACCAGATCAGGGACTTGTTGGCGGCCTTGAAGTACACGCCGTACTGGGTGCCGTCCACCGCGCCGAGGTCCTGCCAGACCTTCGCGTAGTTCTTGTCGAGCTGCGCCTTCGCCTCGGGGCCGACCGGCTTGGCCCACTTCTTCGCCGCCGCCTGCTGGATCGCACCGACCTGCGGGATCATCGCCACGTCCGGCGGCTGCTTGCCCGCGATCTTGGTGCCCAGGAAGTTGATGATGGGGTCCTGCGCCGGGACGAAGGTGACGCTCGCGCCCGTACGCTTCTCGAACTCGTCCAGCACCTTGGTGAAGTTCTCCTGCTCGGGTCCGGTCCAGACCGCGGCGACCGAGATGGTCTCACCGTCCAGCTTCGGCAGGTTCACCGTGGACGTGCTGTCCGTGCCCTTGCCGGAGTCGTCGTCCGACTTCTTCTTGCCGTCGCCTCCGCATGCGGTGAGCGCCAGGGCGCCGACCGCCGTGAACACGACCGCGGCCCTGCGTATCGAGAAGGTTGTGCGCATTCCTGCCCCGTCTCTTCTGTACGCGTCCGGCCATGTCCGCATGCCCGGACCACGTCGTCCGTGCGCACAGTCCTACGCCCGGCGCACGGGGCCCGCAATACCGCCGGAGGCCCCAACAGGATGATCGTGATCGCCTCGTGACGTCATGTCAGGGCATGTCGGAAGCCTGCCGGGGCAGGGGTAGGGGCGGGTAGATCAGGAGGCCCGGTCGGACGGTGAACGGCATCAGCGCCGGAGGCCGGGTCGGACTGCGCACATCACCAGCTCCGGAGGCCGGGTCAGGCGGTGAACGGCACCAGCGCCGGCAGCCGCTCGGCGTTCACCGAGCGGGCCGCGCGTTCCAGCGCGCTGGCGAGCAGCGCCAGGTCGGTCGGCCCGTTGCCCAGCTCCCGGACCGGGCGTCGGGTCGGCGGATCGCCCATCCGCTCCCACTCCAGCGGGACGACGGTGGGCCGCAGTGTCGCCGTACGCGGGATGCGGCCGGTGACGCGTCCCCCCTGGAACGGCGTCACCCGGCCGTCCGGATGCCCCAGCCTGCCCCGGCCGGGGGCCGGCTCGTCCGGGGACGGCGTCGGCACCGGGGCGTCCAGCACGATGCGCAGCCGGGCGCCCCGGGCCAGCTCGGTGTCCTCGGTGCGGTCCGGGCGCGCGGAGGTGGCGACCAGGTGCACCCCGAGCCGCCCGCCGTCCCGGGCCACGGCCTCCAGGGCCCGCACCACCGAACCGGCGGCGGGCCGGCCGGGACTGCCGAGCGCCGGGGCGACCAGCGCGTCGAAGTCGTCGGCGAGGACGACGAGGCGGGGCAGCGGTGACGGGCCCGGGTCCCCCGTCCTGGCGACCGGGCGCAGCCGCAGGGTGCCGCTGGCCGGGGAGTCCAGATCGCCCCGTTGCTCGGCGCCGCTCGGCGGACGCCGGCCCACGATCCGGGGTGGGACCTTCTGCTGGGCGTGCCGCTCGTGCCAGGCGGCGAAGTCCAGGTCGCCCAGCAGCTCGGCGCGCCGCTTCAGCTCGCCGCCCAGGGCCTGGGCGAACTCCCGCATCCGGACCGGGTCGCACGCCACGAGGTGCGTGAAGACATGGGGCAGCTCCGTACAGGGGAGCAGCCCTTCGCAGCGCTCCCCCTGATCGCCGCCGGAACCGTCGACGAGCAGGATGCCGAGCCGGTCGGGCCGGGCCGCGGAGGCGAGCGAGGCGGCGACGGCCCGGAGCAGCTCGGTGCGACCACTGCCCGGCGGCCCCTCGATCAGCAGGTGCGGCCCCTCGTCGGCGAGATCGACACTGAGGGGCCCCCGGGGGCCCGCCCCGAGCACGAGGACCGGCCGGCCGGTGTGGGCGGCGCCGGCCGGGGGCGCGGCCCCGCCGGAGACGGACGCCGACGCGGCGGCGTCGCCCAGCTCCCCGGATCCGGCCCCGGAGGGCTGCCCCGGTCCGGAACGCTGGGAGCCCAGATACGGCGTGCGCCCGGAGTCGTGCGTGTCCAGGGGTGGGTAGAGGGGCGGGTAGGGCGTCCGGTCCGGGTCGGCGCGGTGGCTCCGGTACGGCGTGTGCCCGGAGCCGCGGGCATCCAGCGGGGGGTACGTGGTGCGGTCCGGGTCGGGGGCGCCCGCGGCCGGGTACGGAGTGCGGCCGGAGTCGCGGTGCGGGGTGGAGGACGCGGTGCGCTGGGGGCCGACGCGGGGGCCCGCACTGAGGGTGCGCCCGGAGTTGGGGCTGTCCAGCTCCTGGCGGGGCGACGGGGCCGTCGCGGCCCGGGGCGTCGACGCACCCGGCTGGGCCTCCGCCGTGGACGCCCAGCGGGCCATCAGCGAGGCCGGGGTGGCGCGGGCCAGGCCCAGCTCGTCCAGCAGCCGGGCGGACGGCGGCAGCGCCGCGGTCGCCGGCCGGCCCGTCGGCGCGGCTGAGCCCTCCTCGCGCAGCGGAGCCAGGGCCCGTCCGAACCGTTCGGCCCAGGCCCCCGACACCGCGTCGACCGCGGCCACCGTCCCGTGCCCAGCGGCCTGCCCGCCCGCCGTGCGCAGCAGGCGCAACGCCGTGGCGACGTCCCCGCTCAGCATCGCCACCGCCCCGCACTCCCGGAAGGCGATGGAGGCCCGGCAGGCGGCCTCGTACGTCGCGGCCACCGGGGAGGCGGGGGAGGCGGCCGGGGTCTCGGCCAGGCAGATCAGATGGATTCCGGCCGCCGCGCCCGCCCCGGCCAGCCGCGCCGTGGTCTCGCGCAGCATCGCCGTACCGGGGTCGCCGTCCAGGACGACCACCGTGTGCGGACCCGTGTGCTCGCGGGCGGCGTCGGCCACCGAGGCCCGGTCCAGATGCGGCCAGCCGGGACCGAGGGGCCCCTCGTCGAGGCGGCGCACCAGCTCGGCCGTACGGGCGGCCGCCTGCTCACGGTCGTACGCGAGGAGCAGCCGGCAGTCCTGGCCGTGCGTCGGGCGCAGATGCGGCAGCCATCCCAGCCAGGACCACTCGCGCCGCCGCTCCTCCAGCGGGCGGGAGCGGTCCGTGCTGATGAGGACGATCTCCAGGTCGAACGGGGAGTGCAGCGCGGCGAGCTGAGCCACTGTCGCGCGGGCCAGCCCGGCCAGCCGGGCGCGCGGACCGGCGAGCCCCAGCGAACCGGCCTCCCGCAGCCCCACGGTCACCGGCACGGCGGGCACCTCGGCCCGGTCGGTCGTGCCGAGCCGCACCACCAGCGCCTCCGGGTGCTCCGGGTGGCGCTCCCAGAGCCGGGGCCCGGGGCCGAGGGCGGTCAGCAGCACGGCGGCCGGATCCGGCCAGGTGCCCTCGGGGGCGGAGGGCAGCGCGGAGAAGGGGGAGCCGGGGGAGGCCGGGGAGGCGAGGTGGCCGGCCCCCGACGGGCCGCCGGACGGATCGTGGGAACCGCCCGGGAAGTCGTGGGATCCCGCCGCGGAGCCGTACGCGCCGGATCCGGGCGCCGATGATCCGGGCGCCGTCGGGCCACCCGGAACGTCCGGGGCGCGGGAGGCGCCGTACGCGTCGCCCCGCCGCTCGGCGCCGGGCTCGGGGCCCGCCGCCTGTTCGCCCTTCGCGCCGCCCTTGAGCCGCCTCGCCCATGCTCCTATCCCGCGCCGGGGGGCCGGGGCGTCGGCGAACTCCTCGCCGCGGGCGTGGGTGCCGTGTTCCGGGTACGCGTCCGGCCCGGCCTCGGCGTACTCGGGCCGGGAGGCCTCTTCGGGGGCGGAACCCGGGGCTCCGGAGCCGCCGTAGGGCGCCGGGGAACCGGCGGACGCGGGTGCGGAAGCGGGGAATGGGGAGGCCGGTGCGCCGTAACCGTGGCCGTGGCCCTGGGCACCGTGGTCGGGGGTGTGCGTGGAGAGCGTCGCGCCGGTGCCGTGGCCCGGGGCGGGGGAATCCGTCCCGGCGCGGGCCACCCGCAGGTGCCCCTCGCCGTCCGGGGCGGTCGGCAGCGTCGCCGGACGGGAGCCCGCCGTGAGACGGAGGACGGACTCGCCGAGCCGCAGCAGCGCGCCGGGGGCGAGGCGGACCGGCCGTTCGCGCACCTCGACGCCGTCCAGCGAGGTGCCGTTCGTCGAACCGAGGTCCGCGACCGAGACCCGGCCGTCGTCGGAGACCGTCACCGCGCAGTGCAGCCGGGAGACGTCCGGGTCGTCGAGCGGGACGTCCGCGCCGGCGGAGCGGCCGATCCGGATCTGCCCGCCGTGCAGCAGGTGGACGCCGCCCGCGTCAGGGCCCGCCACCACGTGGAGCTGGGCCGGAACGGGGTCGTCCGTCGCCTCGTCGTCGCCGGGGACCTGGAGCGAGAGGACCGCGCCGTCCACCAGGGGCGGTTCGCCCAGCGCGACCCGGTGCCCGTCCAGCCGATCCCGTCCGGCGAAGAGCACGATCGCTCCGCCGCCCTGGGAGCTCTCGGGCCCCGACACGGCGGCGGCCAGCTGGGAGGCGACGGCGGCCAGCGCCGTCCCGGCGGGGGCGGTGACGAGCACGTCGCAGGTGCGCGCCGGGGTCTGGCCGCTGCGCGGCGCGAGGACGGTCAGCCGGATCTGCATCGCCGTCAGCGGTCCCTTCTGCGCGGGGGTGCCCGGCAGGGGAAACGCCCTGTGATTCCCCCCACCCGGCACGGACACGTCGTCCGTACAGGTCGTCACGCACCGCGAGGCTTCGACCTCGCGGATCCGTGCTGGAGGCATCCTCGCACCTGCCACTGACAACACGCCCGGCGGTCACCTTTAAATGATCTTGAATGGTCGGCTGTGGGCGCAAAAGTGCCTGCTTGCGTCCGGATCCCGTCGCTCGGAGGGGTTTCCCGGCAGTCACCTGCCGGATGCCGGGAAGGAATCCGCATCCGCGACCGAACGTCTGACCTGCCTGTGGTCAGCTGTGCGGCAACCTTCCGCCCGGTCTGCGCGTCTTCCCCCGAAACGCGGCCCCCGGTGCCCCGTTCGGCGGCACTACAGTGGGCCGGAACATTCGGGCGGGCCCAGGGGGTGGGGGGGGGGGGGGGGGGGGGGGGGGGGGGGGGCCCGGGGGCGGGGGGGGGGGGGGCCCCCCCCGGGGCGCGCCCCCCCCCCCCCCCCCCCCCCCCCCCCCGCCCCCCCCCCGCCCCCCCCCCCCCCCCCCCCCCCCCCCCCCCCCCCCCCCCCCCCACCCCCGTGGGGGACCGCAAGCACCACGATCAGCAGGGAGCGCATGACGTGCGGCCGGTAGGCAGCAAGTACCTGCTCGAGGAGCCGCTCGGACGCGGCGCCACGGGCACCGTCTGGCGAGCCCGCCAGCGGGAGACCGCGGGCGCCGAGGCAGCCGTCGCGGGTCAGCCCGGCGAGACCGTGGCCATCAAGGTCCTCAAGGAGGAGCTGGCCAACGACGCCGATGTCGTGATGCGGTTCCTGCGGGAGCGCTCCGTCCTGCTGCGGCTCACGCACCCCAATATCGTGCGCACCCGGGACCTCGTCGTCGAGGGCGACCTCCTCGCCCTGGTGATGGACCTGATCGACGGCCCCGACCTGCACCGCTACCTCCGCGAGAACGGCCCGCTCACCCCGGTCGCCGCTTCCCTGCTCACCGCGCAGATCGCGGACGCGCTCGCCGCCAGCCACGCCGACGGGGTCGTCCACCGCGACCTCAAACCGGCCAACGTGCTGGTCGACGAGCGCGACGGCCAGATGCACCCGATGCTCACCGACTTCGGCATCGCGCGGCTGGCCGACTCCCCGGGCCTGACCCGGACCCACGAGTTCGTCGGCACGCCCGCCTACGTGGCACCCGAGTCCGCCGAGGGCCGCCCGCAGACCTCCGCCGTCGACATCTACGGCGCGGGCATCCTGCTGTACGAGCTGGTCACCGGCCGCCCGCCGTTCGCCGGGGGCACCGCCCTCGAAGTGCTGCACCGGCACCTCAGCGAGGAGCCCCGCCGCCCCTCCAACGTCCCGGCCCCGCTGTGGACGGTCATAGAGCGCTGCCTGAGCAAGGACCCGGACCGGCGGCCCAGCGCCGAGAACCTGGCCCGTGGTCTGCGTACGGTCGCCTCGGGCATCGGCGTCCACGCGAACTCCGCCCAGATCGCCGCCGCCGACGGGGTGGGCGCCCTGCTCGCCCCCGACCCGGCGCCCACCGCGGTCCCGGACACCCAGGGCGCGGCCGACCCCACGCAGGTGCTGCCGAGCAACGCGGGCTCCTACGACCCCGCCGCCCCCACCAGCGTCTTCCAGCAGACCGGTGGCCCGGGCGGCCAGGGCCCGGGCGGCCACGCCGACCCGACCTCCGTCCTGCCGCCCGTGCCGCAGCGCCCCGACGGGCCGCCGCAGCCGGATGGGCCGCACCCCTGGCAGTCGCAACTCCAGGCGGCACGCGACCGCAACGATCAGACCCAGGTCCAGTACCTCGACCCGGACCAGGACCCGCTGCGCCGCCGTCCCCAGCGCCAGCAGCCCCCGCAGCAACAGCAGCATCAGCAGCCGCCCCAGCGCCGCCAGCCGCCTCCACAGCACCAGCAGTACCCACCGCAACACCAGCAGCAACACCACCAGCCGCAGCGCTACCAGCAGCCGCAGCCGCCCCAGCGGCAGCAGTACGCGCCCCAACAGCAACAACAGCAGCAGCAGCAGCCGCAGCCGCCCCAGCAGCCGGCCCCGCGCGAGCCGCGTCCGCCGAGGCAGCGCGGCGCCAACCCGATGCGCATCCCCGGGCTCGGCTGCCTCAAGGGGTGCCTGTTCACCGTGGTGCTCCTGATCGTCGCCGGCTGGCTCATCTGGGAGCTGACACCGCTCCAGGACTGGGTCGCCCAGGGCAAGGGCTACTGGGAGGCGATCGGCGACGCGATCGGCACGGTCACCGACTGGATCTCGAAGGTCGGCGACAGCACGGGTGGCTCGGGCGGCGTCTGACCCGTAACGGCCGGGCGAGGTCCAGTCCGTAGCGCCCAGCCCGTAACGGCCGGGCGAGGTCCGACCCGCAACCCTGTCCCTTTGTCGACTTCTCCGGGTCCATTCGGCCCGGAGAAGTGAAGGTCGGTGCCATCCAGGGCGCGTGACACCCCGAACGCCGCGTAGCTTTGTCGACCGGGGGTCCACCGCCAGCCGCTGAGGGAGCAGTCTTGGCACGGAATATCGGCAGCCGGTACACGGCCCACCAGATCCTGGGGCGCGGCAGCGCCGGCACGGTATGGCTCGGCGAAGGGCCCGAGGGCCCGGTCGCCATCAAGCTGCTCCGTGAGGACCTCGCGTCCGACCAGGAGCTCGTGGGCCGCTTCGTGCAGGAGCGCACCGCCCTGCTCGGACTCGTCCACCCGCACGTGGTCGCCGTCCGGGACCTCGTCGTGGACGGCAACGACCTGGCCCTGGTCATGACACTCGTACGCGGCACCGACCTGCGTACCCGCCTCGACCGCGAACGCCGTCTCGCACCCGAGGCCGCCGTCGCGATCATCGCGGACGTCGCCGACGGGCTCGCCGCGGCGCACAAGGCCCACGTGGTCCACCGGGACGTCAAGCCGGAGAACATCCTGCTCGACATGGAGGGCCCGCTCGGCCCCGGCGGCGCGCACCCGGCCCTGCTCACCGACTTCGGCGTCGCCAAGCTGATCGACACCCCGCGCCGCACCAAGGCCACGAAGATCATCGGTACGCCGGACTACCTGGCGCCCGAGATCGTCGAGGGCCTCCCGCCCCGCGCCGCCGTCGACATCTACGCCCTGGCGACCGTGCTCTACGAACTGCTCGCCGGATTCACGCCCTTCGGCGGCGGCCACCCCGGCGCGGTCCTGCGCCGGCATGTCACCGAGACCGTCGTCCCGCTCCCCGGCATCCCCGAGGAGCTCTGGCAGCTCCTGGTCCAGTGCCTGGCCAAGGCGCCGGCCTCCCGGCTGCGCGCCTCGGAGCTCGCCGTACGGCTGCGTGACCTGCTGCCCCTGCTGGCGGGGATACCACCGCTGGAAGTGGACGAGCCGGGCCCGGAGGAGAGCGACCAGCAGCCCGCCGCCTACGACGAGCAGCAGTACACCCCGGCCACCGAGGAGCCCCGCCGCCGCGGGGCGGTCCCGCTGGTGCCCGGCTCCGCTCCCGACTCCAACCGGGACACCCACACGAGCATGCGCGTCCCGGCCCCGGACGAGCTGGCGGGCGGCCCCCTCGGGACCGCCCGCGCCCCCCGCGCCCCGGGCAGGCCCCGGCCCGGCTCCGCCCGCAACAAGGCGGCGGCCGTCCGTAAGCGCCGTATCACCCTCGGTGTCGCCGCCCTCGCCCTCTGCGCGGCCGTCGTGGTCGGCGGCTGGCTGGCCACCGGTGACGGCGACGGGGGCCCGGCACCGCAGGACAGCGAGAACTCGGCCCCGGCGACCCCGTAGGGGCGTCAACAGGGGGCGGGCCCGGACGGTGCCGTACGCCCCTGGCAGAGCCGCCGGGCGTCCTCGCCCCGGTCCGGACCGGCATCCGGTTTCCGGGCGAGGGCAAGCTTCATCCGCCCAGCCGCTACGCTGGACCCGTGGCAGTCGTCGATATTTCCGAAGAGCTGAAGTCCCTCTCCTCGACCATGGGGTCGATCGAGGCCGTCCTGGACCTGGATGCGCTGAGGGCGGACATCGCCGCGCTCGAGGAGCAGGCTGCGGCGCCGTCCCTGTGGGACGACCCGGAGGCGGCCCAGAAGATCACCAGCAAGCTTTCCCACCTCCAGGCCGAGGTCCGCAAGGCCGAGACCCTGCGCGGCCGCATCGACGACCTCGAAGTCCTCTTCGAGCTCGCCGAGGACGAGGGCGACGCCGACGCCCAGGCGGAGGCGGAGACCGAGCTGGAGTCGGTGAAGAAGGCGCTGGACGAGATGGAGGTCCGCACACTCCTCTCCGGCGAGTACGACGCGCGCGAGGCCCTGGTGACCATCCGGGCCGAGGCGGGCGGCGTCGACGCCGCCGACTTCGCGGAGAAGCTCCAGCGCATGTACATCCGCTGGGCCGAGCGGCACAACTACAAGACCGAGGTCTACGAGACCGCGTACGCCGAAGAGGCCGGCATCAAGTCGACCACCTTCGCCGTCCAGGTCCCGTACGCCTACGGCACGCTCTCCGTCGAGCAGGGCACCCACCGCCTGGTCCGCATCTCGCCCTTCGACAACCAGGGCCGCCGCCAGACGTCCTTCGCGGGCGTCGAGGTGCTTCCGGTCGTCGAGCAGACCGACCACATCGAGATCGACGAGTCCGAGCTGCGGGTGGATGTGTACCGCTCCTCGGGCCCCGGTGGACAGGGCGTCAACACCACGGACTCCGCGGTCCGTCTGACCCACCTGGCGACCGGCATCGTCGTCTCCTGCCAGAACGAGCGCTCGCAGATCCAGAACAAGGCGTCCGCGATGAACGTCCTCCAGGCGAAGCTCCTCGAGCGCCGCCGCCAGGAGGAGCAGGCGAAGATGAACGCGCTCAAGGGCGACGGCGGCAACTCCTGGGGCAACCAGATGCGTTCGTACGTCCTGCACCCGTACCAGATGGTCAAGGACCTGCGTACGGAGTTCGAGATGGGCAACCCCGAGGCGGTCTTCAACGGCGAGATCGACGGCTTCGTCGAAGCGGGCATCCGCTGGCGCAAGCAGCGCGAGAAGTAGCCTCGACGGTACGGAGGTTGGGCCCGGACGGGTGACTGTCCGGGCCTTCTTCGTTGCGGAGGACCTGTGCCCGATGCGTCACAGTCCGGCTTCCGCATAGCCGTCAGGAACCCCCATAAGGGTGTGTAGTGCACGGAACGGCCTTGACGTAACACTTAACTCTGGCCAGGGTGCTACAGCAGCATGCGTATGTCTGGGACGGGTGTGAACCGGGGGTGCCGGCGGGGTGACCGCGACACGACGTGGCCTTGCCAAGGGCGATTCCCCGCAGGCCCGCGACCCACATATGGCTGCTCCAATGACGAGATCGGCTACTGGGGGTAGCAACACATGACGAAGAAGACGCGTATGCGCGTCGCGCGGATCGCCGCTGGTGCGGTTATCGCCGCGGGTGCCTCGCTGACCGCAGCCGGTGCGGCGCAGGCGCTGGACATCGGCGTCGACACCGGCGTCGTCGACGCCAACGTCCAGCTGGGCGAGGGCGACGAGAACCCGATCGGCGGCGTTGACGTCGGCGGCGCTGCTGACGGCGGTGCTGATGGTGGTGCTGACGGTGGTGCTGACGGCGGTGCCGATGGTGGTGCTGACGGTGGCGCTGATGGTGGTGCTGATGGTGGTGCTGACGGTGGCGCTGATGGTGGTGCTGACGGCGGTGCCGATGGTGGTGCTGACGGCGGTGCTGACGGCGGTGCTGACGGCGGTGCTGACGGCGGTGCCGATGGCGGTGCTGACGGCGGTGCTGACGGCGGTGCTGACGGCGGTGCCGATGGCGGTGCCGATGGCGGTGCTGACGGCGGTGCTGACGGCGGTGCTGACGGCGGTGCCGATGGCGGTGCCGATGGTGGTGCTGACGGCGGTGCCGATGGTGGTGCTGACGGCGGCGTCGACGGCGGCTCCGGCAACAACGGCGGCTCCGGCAACAACGGCGGCTCCGGCAACAACGGCGGTTCGGGCAACAACGGCGGCGGCGACCAGGGCGGGACGAGCGCTTCCGGTTCGACCTCTGGTGGCTCCACCGGCGGCTCCACCGGCGGTTCGACCGCCGGTGGTTCGACCGGAGGCGGCTCCACCACCGGTGGCGACGCCGCCGGCTGCACCGTCGACCTCGACGGCGCGCAGTGCACCGACAACACCGACACCGACAGTGTCGGCAACAAGCCGGTCGAGCAGAGCAAGGGCAAGGAAGAGCTCGCCGAGACCGGTGCGGCCGAGACGACCTTCCTGGTCATCGGCGCCGCGACGATGATCGCGGGCGGCATCGGCTTCCGTATCCTGCCGCGCCTCGTCGGCGGCGGTCGCACGGTCGCCTAGGTCCGGCAACGCGCCGTAGCGGTCCGTAGCGGACCGTACCGATGCGTAGCGGGCGCTGTTCAGGCCCGTGCACGGCACGGCACAGTACGAGGAAGGGCCCGGGAGGGCTGGATCGCCTCCCGGGCCCTTCCGTGCGCCCGAACCGCTCAGGCGGCCGTACGCATACGTCTGTCAGCCCCTACGGGCGGATGTGGGGCGGCCCTGGGGGCCGTACGGGCCGGATCAGGCCGCTTGGTGCGCCAGCAGCGCGAGCGCGGTCAGCAGCACCACCATCAGGGCGATCAGCATGGCGGGGTTCATCCCGGCCAGCGGGCCCTGGCCCTGCTCCTCCAGCATCTGCTGTCGCACGGCACGGCAGACGCGGCAGCGGCCCTCGCTGACGGGGGACGCGCAGTTCGCGCACACCAGTCGGTCATAGGTCATGCGCATTCCTCCTCCCGCGCGGCGGAGCCGTTTGCCGGCCTTCTCTCCGCACAACGCTCACGGAAACGCAACCGTTCCCCCCACCACTGTGCCAGCTCGCGGCGATTTCGGCGCGGCCCGCCGGACAAGGTCCGTCACGACCCGGTTCGTTCCAGCGGCCGATCCGCCATAAAACGCCCATTGCCGGACGCCGCCTGCACGCGTGAGCCCGGTTCGCGTATGGTCACGCTCACCTACTCCCGGCCGACCGTGGTGCATCCGTGATCCGATTCGACAACGTCTCCAAGACCTACCCGAAGCAGACCCGACCGGCTCTGCGCGATGTCTCGTTGGACATCGAGAAGGGTGAGTTCGTCTTCCTGGTGGGGTCCTCCGGCTCCGGCAAGTCGACCTTCATGCGACTGATCCTGCGCGAGGAGCGCGCCAGCACGGGCATGGTCCATGTGCTCGGCAAGGATCTCGCGCGGCTGTCCAACTGGAAGGTGCCGCAGATGCGCCGCCAGCTGGGGACGGTCTTCCAGGACTTCCGCCTGCTGCCCAACAAGACGGTCGCCGAGAACGTGGCCTTCGCACAGGAGGTCATCGGCAAGCCGCGCGGCGAGATCCGCAAGGCCGTGCCCCAGGTCCTCGACCTCGTCGGCCTCGGCGGCAAGGAGGAGCGGATGCCCGGTGAGCTCTCCGGTGGTGAGCAGCAGCGCGTGGCCATCGCCCGCGCCTTCGTGAACCGCCCCATGCTGCTGATCGCGGACGAGCCGACCGGCAACCTCGACCCGCAGACCTCCGTCGGCATCATGAAGCTGCTGGACCGGATCAACCGGACCGGCACCACCGTGATCATGGCGACCCACGACCAGAACATCGTCGACCAGATGCGCAAGCGCGTCATCGAGCTCGAGCAGGGCCGTCTCGTACGCGACCAGGCACGCGGCGTCTACGGCTACCAGCACTGACCGAGGGGCTGCGGCCCTTCGTGCATGTCGAGCATCGAGTACTGAAAGGACGCCATGCGCGCCCAGTTCGTCCTGTCGGAGATCGGCGTCGGTCTCCGCCGCAACCTCACGATGACCTTCGCGGTCGTGGTCTCCGTCGCCCTCTCGCTCGCCCTGTTCGGCGGTGCGCTGCTGATGCGCGAGCAGGTCAGCACGATGAAGGACTACTGGTACGACAAGGTCAACGTCTCGATCTTCCTCTGCAACAAGAACGACGCCAAGGACATGCCCAAGTGCGCCAAGGGGGCTGTCACCAAGGAGCAGAAGGACCAGATCAAGGCCGACCTGGGGAAGATGGACGCCGTCGAGACGGTCCACTTCGAGACGGTCGACGAGGCGTACAAGCACTACCAGGAGCAGTTCGGCGACTCCCCGATGGCGGGCAACATCACGCCCGACCAGATGCAGGAGTCGTACCGCGTCAAGCTGGACGACCCGCAGAAGTACAAGGTCGTCGCCACGGCCTTCGCCGGGCGTGACGGGGTGCAGTCCGTCCAGGACCAACGATCCATCCTGGACCAGCTCTTCGAGCTGATGAACGGCATGAACGCCGTCGCGGTCTACGTGATGATCCTGATGCTGGTCATCGCGTTGATCCTGATCGTCAACACCGTGCGCGTCTCCGCGTTCAGCCGGAGACGTGAAACGGGCATCATGCGCCTCGTGGGGGCCTCCGGCTTCTACATCCAGGCCCCCTTCATCATGGAGGCGGCCGTCGCGGGCCTGATCGGCGGCGTACTGGCCTGCGCGATGCTGCTCGGCGGACGGTACTTCCTGATCGACGGCGGCCTCGCGCTCCAGGAGAAGCTGAACCTGATCAACTTCATCGGCTGGGACGCGGTCCTCACCAAGCTTCCGCTGGTGCTCGCGATCGGTCTGCTGATGCCCGCCGTGGCCGCTCTGTTCGCGCTGCGCAAGTACCTGAAGGTTTGAGTGCTCCACCGGCTGAAGCCGGAGGATTCCTGGCTCACGCTGCCCAGCAGCCCGGCGGGCTGTCAGGTCTTCCGCGATCAGCACCAGCCGGGTCCAGACCAGCCCGGACGAGCATCACGCGTGCGGAGTTCTTGTCCCTGGGAGACACGGCTCCGCACGCGGTGCAGGTGTAGGTACGTTCCGACAGCGGAAGTGCGTGCTTGGTTCTCGCTCCGCAGTGTCCGCAGTCCATGGTGGTGTGCGCAGGGTGCACCAGATGCAGGGTGCGCCGGTGCTTGCGTGCCATGTTGATCAGTTCGCGCTTGGTGGCCGAGATGGCCGCGTCGGCCGCTTTGCGGGCCATCGTCGACTTGGCGAGGAACTTCGGCCTGAAGTCTTCCACCGCGAGCTGGTCGAAGTCCATCACGACCTTCTTGGCCCACTTACGCGCGGTGTCCTGCCGTTGCCGGGCAACTTTCTTGTGCACCTTCGCGGCGTGCAGTTCGGCCCGGCCGTACCTCTTCGAAGCGGCCTGTCCTCGCCGGGGTTTCCGCCGTGCCATCCTCCGCTGATGGTCGGCCGGCTTCCCGGCTTCCTTCTTCCCGTGTTCGGGATGGGAAAGGTCGTGAGCGCCGCTGGTGGTGGTCGCCGTCTCCTTCACTCCCCAGTCGATGCCGATATTCCGGCCCGTCTCCGGTAGGGGCTGCGCTTCGGTTCGGACGACGAAGGACGCGTACCAATGACCGAGGCTGTCGCGGTGGACGCGGACGCTGGAGGGCTGGCCCGGCAGCCGGCGTGACCACACCACCGTCAGGACGATGCCGCCTGCGAGGTGCAGACGGCCCTCCTTGAGGCGGAAGCCGCGCCGGGTGTAGCTCAGCGTCGGGGCGGAGAGATCCTTCTTCTTGAACTTTGGCATTCCCGCACGCCGCTTGACGGGTAGCCGGGCCTTGATGTCCTTGAGTCCTTTGGCGCGCGACCCGGCGAAATCGCGGATGATCTGCTGCTGCGGTACCGACCCGCCCTGACGCAGCCACTCCTGCCCAGCACGCCAACTCGTCAACATCTTGTCCAACCGAGCCGGGCCGCACTTCTCTCCGGCCCGGTGTGCCGCGCGAGACTCTGCGACGCACTGGTTCCACACCCAACGGCACCGGTCCCATTCGGACATCAGCGCAGCGAGGGCAGTGGACGACACCCTGAGTCGGTACGCGTACCGGGCATACCCAATACCTTCGACTTCCAGTGGTGTCGTCATGGTGCAAATTTAACACCACCATGACACCATGACTCCATGGATTCCGATATTCGGCTCACCCTCCGGCTCCCAGCTGCTCTCCACGCTCGGTTGACCGAGCACGCCAAGAGCGAGCGGCGGTCGCTCAATGCCGATCTCGTCTACCTCTTGGAGGGCGTACTTCCGGCATCTGCAGGTGTCGCTGCTCCGACCGGATGCGAACTCGCTGCTCCTGCCCGGCCCGGTGGGTATCCCGGTTCTCCCGAGGCGTGAACGGCCCGGTGCCATCCTGCTTCTGGTGACGTACGCCTCCTGGGGCGCACGGGCGATCACCCGTGCGCCCCAGGGGGCTTGTCCTAGACTCGGCGCCATGTCGGGTTGTTCGCACCGCTTCCGGCCCCGAGGTCTCTGCCGCGGGGCGGCCCTGACATTGGTCTTCGGGTGTGCCCTCGCCACCGCCGCCGCGACCGGTTCGCTGCCGCAGGACCCCGATCCCGGGGCCGGTCCGCAGACCCGTGCCGTCTCCTCCACCGTCGCCCCGGTCGACCGCGAGGAGATCGAGGACGCCGCCGCCGAGGCCGAGGCCGACGGGAAGTCCGTGAAGGACGCCGCCGAGGAGGTCGTCAGCCGCAGCGGGGACCGCTGGGGCGCGGTCTACGACGAGCGGGAGTACGAGGAGTTCGAGCAGGCCCTTGACGGCACGTACACCGGGGTCGGGCTCTCGGCCCGGCGCACCGACCGCGGTGACGTCACCGTCTCCCGCGTGCAGGCCGGCGGCCCCGCCGACCGGGCCGGGATCCGGGCCGGTGATCTGCTGCGGACCCTGGACGGCCGCACGGTCGGCAAGCGCCCCGTCGCGGAGGTCGTCGCGCTGCTGCGCGGCGACGGTACGGGAGCGGCCGAGGGTAGCCGGGTGCGGCTCGGTCTCGTCCGGGAGGGCCGGGGCTGGACCGAGACCCTTCGGCGGGCCCGGCTGACCACCGAGGCGGTCACCGTGCGACGGCTGGGTGCCGAGCCGTCGTCGGCGGTCCTGGTCAAGGTCGGGGCCTTCACCAAGGGCGTCGGGGCCGACGTCCGCGCGGCGGTCCGCGAGGCTCCCGACGGGGCCGGGATACTGCTCGACCTGCGCGCCAACTCCGGCGGACTCGTCGCCGAGGCCGTCGTCGCCGCCTCCGCCTTCCTGGACGGCGGGCTGGTCGCCACGTACGACGTGCGCGGGGAGCAGCAGGCCCTGTACGCCGAACACGGCGGTGACACGGACCGGCCGGTCGTCGTCCTGGTCGACGGCGGCACGATGAGCGCCGCCGAGCTGCTGACCGGTGCGCTCCAGGACCGGGGCCGCGCGGTCACGGTCGGTTCGCCCACCTTCGGCAAGGGCTCCGTGCAGATGCCCAGCGAGCTTCCGGGCGGTTCGGTGGCCGAGCTGACCGTCGGCCACTACCGCACCCCGGGCGGCCGGACCGTCGACGGCAGGGGCATCACACCCGACCTGGTGGTGGGGGAGAGGGCCCAGCAGCGGGCCGAGACGGTATTGAGTGGCCTCGGGGGTGGGTCGTAGTGCGAAAATGACCGCACTATGGCGAAGGAAAAAGACACCGGGCGCAAGATGATCGCGCAGAACAAGAAGGCGCGGCACGACTACACGATCCTCGACACCTACGAGTGCGGTCTCGTCCTCATGGGCACGGAGGTCAAGTCCCTGCGCATGGGGCGGGCCTCCCTGGTCGACGGCTTCGTCCAGATCGACGACCACGAGGCGTGGCTCCACAACATCCACGTACCCGAGTACGTCCAGGGCACCTGGACCAACCACACGGCCAAGCGGAAGCGGAAGCTGCTGCTGCACCGGGCCGAGATCGACAAGCTGGAGTCGAAGTCGCAGGAGACGGGCCACACGATCGTGCCGCTCGCGCTGTACTTCAAGGACGGCCGGGTCAAGGTCGAGATCGCGCTCGCGAAGGGCAAGAAGGAGTACGACAAGCGGCAGACGCTCCGCGAGAAGCAGGACACGCGGGAGACCAACCGTGCCATCTCGGCGGTCCGCCGGCGGCAGCGCAGCGCCTGAGCGGCCCCTCGCGGGGGAATACGCTGGCATCGTCCGGCGTTGGTCACGTACGATGGGCCGTGCACCTCAGCGAAGGTGCGCGTTTTGAAAAATCCACATGGGGATGATCGGTTTCGACAGCGGATGTCGAAGCAGGGGAAGCGAGTCGAGGAAGCGGCAATGATCTCGTAAACCATATGTCGCAAACAATAATCGCCAATTCCAAGCGCGATTCCTCCGCCTTCGCCCTCGCTGCCTAATTAGCAGCTAAGCGAAGACTCTGCGGAGTGTCAGCCCGGGGGTGATCCCGACCCGGATCCTGGCATCAACTAGGGATCTAAACTTCTCGGCCCGGCCACGGGGCCGAGAAGGAAATCAAACAGTGGCTGGGCCTGTCGGAGGCTTGTTCGCGTGACCTCCGGGGCCGAGAAAAGCGTAGCGAACTGCACTCGGAGAAGCCCTGGTTCCGCACCGTTGGACGCGGGTTCGATTCCCGCCATCTCCACCACCCCATGTAAGCCTCCGCCCCGCGAGTCCACTCGCGGGGCGGAGGCTTTTTCGCGCCCGGAACCCCTGGCCTCCCCGTGTTCCGTTATCGCGCGCGGTTCCCCTGCCGCCCGGAGCCGGGCATACAGGTTTCCGGAGGCCGCCAGTTCCGCGTGCGTACCGCATTCCACGATCCGCCCGGCTCCATGACCACGATCCGGTCGGAGAGGGCGAGCCGGAGCGGGGGCGAGGTGCTGGGCGCGGGCGGCGGCGAGTCCGTGGCCGCCCGCGCCGCGCGGTCCGCCCGCGCCGCCCCGGGTGCCGGGGCCCTCGGGGAGCGCGTCGAGCCATCCCGTCTCGCAGGGCCCCCTCGTCATACCGCTCGGCTCCCTCGACGTACCGCCGTACCCGCTCCCGCTCCCGCGACGACCAGGGCGAGGGCCGCCGCGGACATCGGGGCCACGTAGCCGGTGACCGTGCCCGCGTGCTCCACCAGCCAGCCGCCGGCCGCCGCTCCGGCCGCGATCCCGCCCAGCAGCGCGGTCACCGCGAGCGTCATGCCCTCGTTCAGCTGCTCCGGGCGCGTGGACCGCTGGACCAGCGTCATGCCCGTCACCATCGTCGGCGCGGTCGCGGCCCCCGCCACCAGCAGGCAGAGCGCCAGGAGCGGCAGAGAGGCGGAGCCGGTGGCGGCCAGCAGCGGCAGGGACATCAGTGCCGTCATCCCGGCCAGGCACAGCAGCAGCCTGAGGCGGATGTTCCGGGCGGGCCGCAGCGAACCGTAGACCAGGCCCGCCACGCACGACCCGGCCGCCTGGAGCGCCAGGATCGCGCCCCCGGCATGCGCGATGGAGACCACCTCCAGCGCCCCGAACACCGCGCCCGTGGCGAGGAAGACCGCCAGCAGGGCGGGCATCCCCGGTGTGCGCAGGGGCGAGGCCACGGTCCTCGTACGGGGGGTGACGGGCGGTTCCGTGGCGCGCTGGGCGGCGAAGAGCAGGACGCCGCTCATCAGGAGCAACGCCCCCACCAGGGTGCCCGCCTCCGGGAACAGCGCCCCGCAGAGCGTCGCGGCCAGCACCGGGCCCAGCATGAAGCACAGTTCGTCGGCGGCCTGTTCGAAGGAGTTCGCGGTGTGCAGGGTCGCCGGGTCGCCCCGGTGCAGATGCGCCCAGCGGGCCCGCGACATCCCTCCGGTGTTCGGGGTCGTCGCGGTCGCGGCGTAGGCGGCGAACAGCGTCCAGGCCGGGGCCTCGTGGTGCACGCAGAGCACCAGGGCCAGTGACCCCAGCACGGCCAGCGCGGTGGCGGGCACCGCGATCCGCGCCTGCCCGTAGCGGTCCACGAGCCGGGCGGTGAAGGGCGCGACGACCGCCGTCGCGGCCAGCCCGGTCGCGGTGACGGCCCCGGCCAGGGCGTACGAACCCCGGGAGCCGGCGATCATGATGACCGCGCTGACGCTGAACATTCCCATCGGCAGGCGGGCGATCAGGTTGCCCGCCGTGAACGCCCGGGCCCCGGGCGTGGCCAGCAGTCGGAGGTAGGGGTTCGACGGCCGCCGTCGACCGGCTCGACCGGCTCGCCCGGGGCTTTCGGCGCTCCCGGGCGCGGAGCGCGGGGCCGCGACCAACTGGCCGCCGGCGACCGTGAGCAGGGGAGTGAGCGGCGGCGCGGCGGCCCGGTCCGGGCGGGTGGCGGGGACGGGCCGGGGAGACGCGGGCGGGCGGGCGGCCGGGAGGGGGCGCGGCGTGACGGCCCGGCGGGACGGGGCCGGCCGGGAAGCGGGCTCCGGCCGGGACGCGGGCTGCGGGTCGGCGAGCTCCAGGCCGGCGGGCTCCGGGCCGGTGGCGAGGGGTATCGGCATATGACCAGGCTGGCCGTGCCCCGCCGCCCGGGTCCAACACCTACTCCGCGCCGATTCACGCTTCTGTGTTGTGAATGCCCCCGGCGCTGTAGATTCGCGATGTGCCCCCAGCCGACACCGACCCCCGTCTCCTGCGCGCCTTCCTCGCCGTCGTCGACGAACTGCACTTCACCCGGGCCGCCGCCCGCCTCTTCGTCGCACAGCAGGCGCTGAGCCGGGACATCCGGCGGCTGGAGCGCGAGCTCGGCGTCGAGCTGTTCGTCCGCACCACCCGGCAGGTCGCACTCACCCCGGACGGCGAACGCCTGCTCCCGTACGCCCGCCGCGTGCTCGACGCGCACGCCGAACTGGCCGGGGCCTTCAGCGGCGCGCCCGCCCGGCCGCTGCTCGTCGACCTGAACAGCGACGGGGCGACCGCCGCCCGGGTGCTGGCGCGGGCCCGCGAACTGCTGCCGGAGTGCGAGCTGATGGCCCGCTTCGAGTCCGGTCTCACCTGGGCCGCCGGTGAGATCCTGGCCGGCCGGCTCGACGCCTCCTTCGGCCGGGCCGCCGGACTGGCTCCCGCGGTGCGCGCGGGACTCTCCGTGCACCCCGTGCGGTACGAGCCGATGGCCCTCATGCTGCCCGTCTCCCATCACCTCGCCGCGCGGGAGGTCATCGCCCTGGCCGAACTGTCCGGAGAGACCGTCTACGCGGGGGCCGGTAACGAGCGGACGCGGGAGTGGACGGACCTCGCCGCGCTGCTGTTCGCCGAGTGGGGCATCACCCTGGCTCCTCCCGTTCCGCTCGCCGTGGGCGTGGCCGAATTTCAACGGGTCATGTCGAAGGGAGGACACCCCGTGCTCGCCGTCGTCGACTTCCCGGCGATGCCCGGAACGGTGCTGCGCCCGCTCGTCGACCCGATTCCGCTTTCGCCGCTGGCGCTGGTCTGGCGCAAGGGTCTGAACCACCCCGGCGTGGACGCGTTGCGGAACGCTACTGACCAGTTGGCGCATGCCGAGGGGTGGATGATCCCGCCGGCCGGCTGCTGGCTTCCCGAGGGCGATCGGTCACTGATGCGCAACCGTTCCTGATCAACTCCGTTCAGGGGCACTTGGGCGTCAATGTCGTGCGCTACATTCATCGTCCGGGCGCGGGAAGGCCGGGTTCATGGACGGGTGGGGGCCCAGTCCGACAGTAAAGAACCAGTCAATTCCGTGCGCCTGATTCTTGAGTGGGGGATGGGCTGTACTTGTGGACAATTGGCGCGAAGGTCAGAGAACCGGGCATACGCATGAGCCCGACGACGCGACGATCCAGCTCGACGGGCTGGGCCGTCAGCTCGCCGAACCGCCCGGCGAACCCGCCCCGCCGGACGGCTCCGACGGCCCCGTCTTCGTCGACGAGAGCGGCCGTCGCGGCAAGACCTTCCGACGCCTCGGGTGGGTCCTGGCCTCGGTCTGCGTCGCCTACGCCGTGACGCTGGTCCTCGCCGTCCTCGGCGGGAACTCCAGCGCCCCCTGGCTGCCCCTGTCCGGGACCGAGGAGAAGGCGAAGGCGGAGCGGGCAGAGGAGGCCCCCGCGCCCGACGACACCGTCGGCGGCCGGTCCGGCGACTCCCCGGAGCCCGGGCCCAGCGCCTCCGGCTCCGCGGCGGCTGAGGAGTCCGGCGCGCCCGTCGGCGCGGCCCCGTCGGCCACCTCCGTGCTGGTGCCCGCCGGATCGGCGAGCAGCGCCTTTGCCTCCGCCTCCGCCGGCCCGTCCCGTTCCCCCGGCGCGGGCGGTGCGGGCGGCGTCACGAAACCGGTCCCCGCGACCTCGGCCGCCCAACCACCGGTCGACCCCTCGCCGCCGTCCCCCGAGCCGGAGCCGTCCGGCCCGACGACCCCTCCCGCCGAGACTCCCGCCCCGCCGGTGCAAGAAGAGAGCGCCCCGTAGATGAACTCCCCCGCCACGCGGGGCAGGAACGGCAGATCGAGGAAGGCACCACGCGGCCGGAGCCGGTTCAGGCTCCCCATGCGCTACCTCCTGCCGACGACGTTCCTCGTCGCCCTGCTCGCGATGCTGATGCTGCGCGGATACGTGCACAGCGAGATCCTCGCCGACCACCGGGTCCGCGACGCCGACCACAAAACCGAGGTGCCCAGGGACGTCCGCTCCGGCGGACCCGTCATCGACGCCCGTTCCGGTGACGCGAAGACCCTGCGCGTACCCGACCGCCGGGCCGTCCTGACCTTCGACGACGGTCCGGACCCGGTGTGGACGCCGAAGGTCCTCGACAAGCTGAAGGAGCACGACGCCCGCGGCGTCTTCTTCGTCACGGGCAACATGGCCGCCCGGTACCCGGACCTGGTCGAACGGATGGTCGCCGACGGGCACGAGATCGGGCTGCACACCTTCAACCACCCCGACCTCTCCTACCAGTCCACCGGCCGCATCGACTGGGAGCTGTCGCAGAACCAGCTGGCGCTGGCGGGTGCGGCGGGCATCCGCACCTCGCTGTTCCGGCCGCCGTACTCCTCCTTCGCGTACGCCATGGACAACAGGTCCTGGCCGGTCACGGAGTACATCGGCAGCCGCGGCTACCTCACCGTCGTCAACGACACCGACAGCGAGGACTGGAAGCGCCCCGGGGTCGGCGCCATCGTCGAGCGGGCCACACCGAAGGGCGGCAAGGGCGCGATCATCCTGATGCACGACTCCGGCGGCGACCGCTCGCAGACCGTGGCCGCACTCGACACCCTGCTGCCGGACCTCAAGGAGCGGGGCTACACCTTCACCCGCCTCACCACCGCCCTCGACGCCCCCAGCGCGCACACCCCGGTCACCGGGTTCGCGCTGTGGAAGGGCAAGGCCTTCGTCTCCGCCGTCGCCGTGTCCGAGCGGGTCACCGGCGTCCTGGTCGTCGGCCTCGCCGTCATCGGCGTCCTGGTCCTGGCCCGCTTCGGGCTGATGCTGCTGCTCTCCTTCCTGCACGCCCGCAAGGTCCGCCGCAGGAACTTCGGCTGGGGCCCGCCCGTCACCCGCCCGGTCTCCGTCCTGGTCCCCGCGTACAACGAACGCGCCTGCATCGAGGCGACCGTGCGCTCCCTGGCCGCCGGCGAGCACCCCATCGAGATCATCGTCATCGACGACGGCTCCACCGACGGCACCGCCGACCTCGTCGAGGCGATGCGGCTGCCCCGCGTACGGGTCGTGCGCCAGCACAACTCCGGCAAACCCGCCGCCCTCAACAACGGTATCCGGCACGCCCGTTACGACATCGTCGTGATGATGGACGGCGACACCGTCTTCGAACCGGCCACGGTCCGCGAGCTGGTCCAGCCCTTCGGGGACCCCCGGGTCGGAGCCGTCGCGGGCAACGCCAAGGTCGGCAACCGCGACTCCCTCATCGGCGCCTGGCAGCACATCGAGTACGTGATGGGCTTCAACCTGGACCGCCGGATGTACGACGTCCTCGGCTGCATGCCCACCATCCCCGGGGCCGTCGGCGCGTTCCGCCGCGAGGCCCTGGACCGGGTCGGCGGGATGAGCGAGGACACCCTCGCCGAGGACACCGACGTCACCATGGCCCTGCACCGGGACGGCTGGCGCGTCGTCTACGCGGAGAAGGCCCGCGCCTGGACCGAGGCCCCGGAGTCCGTGCGGCAGCTCTGGTCGCAGCGCTACCGGTGGTCGTACGGAACCATGCAGGCCATCTGGAAACACCGCCGCGCGGTCATCGAACGCGGACCCTCGGGCCGCTTCGGCCGGGTCGGGCTGCCGTTCGTCTCCCTCTTCATGGTGCTCGCCCCGCTGCTGGCCCCCCTGATCGACGTGTTCCTGCTGTACGGGCTGGTCTTCGGCCCGACCGGCAAGACCGTCGCCGCCTGGTTCGGCGTCCTGATCGTCCAGGCGGTCTGCGCCGCGTACGCGTTCCGGCTGGACAAGGAGCGCATGGTCCATCTGATCTCGCTGCCGCTCCAGCAGATCCTCTACCGCCAGCTCATGTACGTCGTGCTGCTCCAGTCCTGGATCACCGCGCTCACCGGCGGTCGGCTGCGCTGGCAGAAGCTGCGCCGCACCGGCGCGGTGGAGGCCCCCGGCGGCTCGTCCGCCCAGCGCCCGAGGCAGGCCGCCGCCACCGGACCCCTCAGCGGCGACAGCATGGACCGAAGGCCCCTCGTATGACCGCCCCGCCCCTGCCGAGGGCTGTCGCCGCGGACCCCGCGGTCCCGCCGCCGCCCGCCCCCGCAGAGGGCGTGAAGCCCGTCCGCGACCGGTACTTCGACCTGCTGCGGGCCCTCGCCCTCTTCCGGGTCGTCCTCTACCACCTGACCGGCTGGGCCTGGCTGCCCATCGTCTTCCCGTCGATGGGTGTCATGTTCGCCCTGGCCGGGACGCTGATGGCGCGCTCGCTGAGGCGGCCCGCCGTCCAGGTGATCCGGGGCCGCGTCCGCCGGCTCCTGCCGCCGCTGTGGCTGCTCGGCGCGATCGGCGTCACCGGCATGCTCGCCCAGGGCTGGGGCCCGGACGCCGAGGGCCACCCCGGCTGGTGGTGGCAGCACCTGATGTACTGGGTGCTGCCGCTCAGCGATCCGCCGTACGCCTACGACGTGGCGGGCATCGACGGATTCCTCGGCGAGAGCTGGCCCGAGGAACTGGCCGGGCCGCTCTGGTACATCCGGGCCTACCTGTGGTTCGTGCTGTTCTCCCCGCTGATCCTGCGCGGTCTGCGCAGGCTGCCCTGGCCGACGCTGCTCGCGCCGCTCGCGCTCGCCGTCGTCATGCGGCTGGAGCTGTTCTCCACCACCGACCGCCTCGACTCCGCGATCACCGACTTCTCCACCTTCGGCGCCTGCTGGGTCCTCGGCATGGCCCACCAGGAAGGCGTCCTGAAACGGCTGTCCGCCTACGTCGTGCCGTCGATCGCCCCGCTCCTCGCGGGCGCGGGGCTGTGGTGGGCGAGCCACGAGGGCTTCCGCAGCGGCTTCGACCTGGACTCCATCCCGCCGGCCCAGGCCCTGTGGTCCTTCGGCTGCGTTCTGCTCCTGCTGCACTACAGCCCCTCCTGGACCGAGTGGCCCAGGCGGCTGCGGGCCTTCGACCGGCCCGTCACCCTGCTCAACTCGCGGGCCGTGACCGTCTATCTCTGGCACAACGTCTGCATCCTGACCGCCGCCACGCTCTACGACCGGCTCTGGTCCGTCGACGCCCTCAGCGAGAACGTGCCCTGGCTGCTGGAGAGTTGGGTGCCCGTCCTGCTGATCACCTGGGCCCTCGTAGCGCTCTGCGTCCTCGCCTTCGGCTGGGCCGAGGACGTCGCCGCCCGGCGCCGGCCGCAGTTGTGGCCGGACGGGCGTGCGAAGGGACGCCGCCGATGACCGGCCCAACGCCTTTGGGCGTATACGTTCGCCTCCCCCGCACCCGTGACCGCGATGGCCCGGCTGCGCTCGGCAGTGGGTGTGCCCCGGCTGATCCAGACGGTCGTCAAGCGGGGCTACCGGCTGGCGCTGGACCCGTCGGCGGGGACGAAGTACGGCCGCTGACCGCCCGGGGCCCGTACGGACCGCCCGGGGGCTCCGGTTAGCGTGACCGGATGAACGATCACCTCCACCGGATCGCCCCGGACGTGGCCTTCCGCCCCGTCACGATCACCGACGCGCCCGCCTTCGCCACGGCCTTCACCCGCAATCGCGCGTACATGCGCCGCTGGGAACCCGTACGCCCCGAGAGCTACTACACCGTCGAGGGCCAGGCCGCCCGGCTCACCGCCCTGCTGGCCGACCGGGACGCCGGACGGGCCATGCCCTGGGTGCTCGCGGACGACGACGGCCGGGTGATCGGTGCCTTCACGCTCTCCGGCGTCGAGCGGGGCCCCTACCGCAACGCCCGCCTCGGCTACTGGGTCGACGCGGACCACACCGGACGCGGTCTCGCCACCGCCACCGTCGGTGCGGTCTGCGACGCCGCCCGCGACCGGCTGGGCCTGCACCGCGTCGAGGCGGCGACCGTCACCGACAACGTCCGTTCCCAACGGGTGCTCGCCAAGGCCGGGTTCGAGCGGATCGGTGACGCGCCGGGCTATCTGCACATCAACGGCCGCTGGCGCGACCACCACCTGTTCCAGCGGCTTCTGCACGATGACCCGCCGGCCGACCGAGCGCCACGGTCGCCGTGACGGTCGCGTCCGCGTCCGTGTCCGTGTTCGTGTTCGTGTTCGCGGGAGCCTCGAGCACATGCACATGGCCGTCCAGCGGATGGTCGGGCGGCAGCGCCGGGATCACCCGCGCCAGCGCGTAGCCGCACTTCTCCGCCACCCGGCACGAGGCCTCGTTGTCCACCTGATGGATCAACTCCAGCTTGACCAGGCTCTGTTCGGCGAACTCCGTGAACGCCCAGTCGGACAGCGCCGTCAGTGCCCGTGACGCCACGCCCCGGCCGCGCGCCGCAGCCGTCGTCCAATAGCCCACCTCCGCACAGTCGTTGTGCGGATCCGGCCGCTTCAGCACGATGTTGCCGAGCGGTGCGCCGACCGGCGCGGGCAGGTCCTCCTCGCGCCACCGGCGCAGCCGCAGGCCGCCGGAGCCGATCGCGGCTCTCCCGTCGTGGTGGTCCATGGTGTCTCCCCCTCTGATCCGATGATCCGAGGCTGCCACGGCAGGGGGCGGGTCCCGCACCGGGGGTTCCGGCCGTGCCCCGACAGGGGCACTCTGGGGAGTGGCCGTTCGACCGGTGACCCAAGGCGGTGGCAGGAGCATGGCAGCGGGCAGGGGTGCGCGGAGGTGGCGGTTCGACGCGGGCCGGATCTGCCTCGACCTGGTGGCCACGGAGCCCGCGGGCGGGGTGCCCGGGACCTGCGAACAGCTCGGAGGGCCCGGGCCGCTGGCCCGGTGGCTGGCCGACGCCCGGCTCGTCCCGCCGGGCACCGTGCTGACAGCGCTGGACGACACCTGGGTGTCCCGCTTCCACGAACTGCGCTCCGCCGTCAGCCGTCTGATGGTGGCCCAGCTCGGTGGTCCCGAGGCCGAAGGGGCGCTGGAGCGGGTCAACCGCCTGGCGTCCGGGGCGCCTCCGGGGCCCCGTGCGGTGCGCGGCGCGGACGGCGGCCTGGTGCGGGCCCTGAGCACAGCACCCGACTGCGCGGGGCTCCTCGCCGTCGTCGCCCGGGACGCCGTGGACCTGCTCACCGACCCGGCCGCGCGGGCGGCCCTGCGTCGCTGCCAGGGCGAGGCCTGCCACCGCCTCTACCTGGACGCCTCGCGCGGTGGGCGGCGGCGCTGGTGCTCCGGCCAGGTCTGCGGCAACCGCGAACGGGTCGCCCGGCACCGGCGCAGGACCACGGGGGCCGCCGACGGGCATGGTCCGGAGAGGGAAATTCCGCCCGGCGTCGAGTGAACCGGCCCCTGTCCCTCTCCGGGACACCGGACGAGGCGTTGGAGCGGGCGCCGTACCGCGAACACGCCGCCCGTCGTACGTGCACGGTGGGGCGGCGATGGACCGCGCGGACATCGACCGCTCCGAGGTTCGAGGTGCGGACGTCCGGCGGGGAGCGGCTGGTGGAGATCGGAGACCGAACCGGGCCGCGCCCTGTCGCGTACCGCCTCATAACGCCGTGCCCCGCGCATCCCCGCGCATCCCCGCGCTTCCCCGCCCGACGCGACGCGCGATCACCCCCGGTCGGGCAGGTGCGCTGGGGGCCCCCTTCGCTATAGGGTTGACGGCTGCCCAGTGCACGTCAGAAGGGGGCCTCGGTGGCCGCGCAGGATGCCGCTGTCGAATCGCTGCGGGACCGGGAAATCGGTGTCGAGCAGGAGCATCTCGACTGTGTTTATCACCGCCTCGAAGAGAAGATCCACGAGGCGGAATTTCTTATGAACGACGCCGTCAAGCGCGGCCAGGTCGGTACCCCCGGCGCGCTCGCGGAGCGGGACGCCCAGGTGTTCCGGGCGGGGATCCACCTCAACCGGCTGAACAGCGAGTTCGAGGACTTCCTCTTCGGGAGGATCGACCTGCTGCTCGGCAAGGACGGGGAGCGCGGCCCGGACGGCGCGTACACCTCCGTCGAGCCGGCCGACGACACCGTACGGGAGGACGCCACCGCCGATATCGCCGAGACGCTCCACATCGGCCGGATCGGGGTCCTGGACTCCGAATACGCGCCGCTGGTGATCGACTGGCGGGCCCCGGCGGCCGCCCCGTTCTACCGGTCGACCCCGAAGGAGCCGGGCCGCGTCGTACGCCGCCGGGTCATCCGCTCCAAGGGCCGCAAGGTCCTCGGGGTCGAGGACGACCTGATGCGCCCGGAGCTGACGGCGTTCCTGGACGGCGAGAAGCTGCCGGTGATCGGGGACGGTGCGCTGATGGCGGCGCTCGGTCAGGCCCGCAGCCACACCATGCGGGACATCGTCTCCTCCATCCAGGCCGAACAGGACCTGGTCATCCGGGCGCCCGCCGCCTCCGTCACCGAGGTCACCGGCGGCCCCGGCACCGGCAAGACCGCGGTCGCCCTGCACCGGGCGGCGTATCTGCTCTACCAGGACCGGCGGCGCTACGCGGGCGGCATCCTGGTCGTCTCGCCCACCCCGCTCCTGGTCGCGTACACCGAAGGGGTGCTGCCCTCGCTCGGCGAGGAGGGCCAGGTCGCGATCCGCGCGGTCGGCTCGCTGTCCGACGACGCGGCGGGCCTCCAGGGCGCCACGACGTACGACGAACCGGCGGTGGCCCGGATCAAGGGCTCCTCCCGGATGCTCCACGTGCTGCGCAAGGCCGCCCGGGGCGCGCTGGAACAGGGCCGCCCCGCGACGCCCCGCGAAGAGGCGGGCCAGCTCGCCTTCGGCGAGGAGCCCGAACAGGGGGGTGCCGCCACGCCCCCGAACCGGCTGCGTGTCGTCGCCTTCGGGGCCCGGGTCGAGCTGGAGGCCGACGACCTCCAGCGGGTCCGGCACAACGCGCTGGGCGGCACCGCCCCGGTCAACCTGCTCCGTCCGCGCGCCCGCAAGCTGCTGCTGGACGCCCTGTGGAGCAGGTCCTCCGGACGCGGCCGGTACACCGACCCCCAGCTGGTGGCGGAGCTGCGGTCCTCGTTCGACGAGGACGTCTCCACCGAGACCCCGTTTCTGGAGTTCCTCGACGCCTGGTGGCCCGAACTGACGCCGCGCCGGGTGCTGGCCGCGATGGCCGACGAGCGGCGCCTCGGCCGCTGGTCCCGGCGCATCCTGAACCAGGGCGAGGTGCGCCGCCTGGCCCGGTCACTGAAGAGGCTGGACAAGGACGGCGAGGGGCCCCTCTCCGTCCACGACGTGGCGCTCCTGGACGAGCTCCAGGCACTGCTGGGCACCCCGAACCGGCCCCGGCGCAGACGCGAGGCGGATCCGCTGGACCAGCTCACCGGTCTCGAGGAGCTGATGCCGCAGCGCGAGGAGACCCAGTGGGAGCGGGCCGAGCGGCTCGCGGCGGAGCGCACCGAGTACGCGCACGTCATCGTCGACGAGGCGCAGGACCTCACGCCGATGCAGTGGCGCATGGTCGGCCGCCGGGGCCGGCACGCCACCTGGACGATCGTCGGCGACCCGGCCCAGTCCTCCTGGTCCGACCCGGACGAGGCGGGCGCCGCCCGGGACGAGGCGCTCGGCTCCCGGCCGCGCCGCCGCTTCACCCTCACCGTCAACTACCGCAACCCGGCGGAGATCGCGGAGCTGGCCGCGAAGGTGCTGGCGCTGGCGATGCCCGGGATGGAGTCCCCGGCCGCGGTCCGCTCGACCGGGGTGGTGCCCCGCTTCGAGCCGGTACGCGACGGGGACCTGGCCGCCAAGGTCCGCGAGGAGGCCGCGCGGCTGCTCGGGGAGGTGGACGGCACGGTCGGCGTGGTCGTCGCGATGAACCGGCGCGCCCAGGCCCGCGAGTGGCTCGCGGAGCTGGGGGAGCGGGTGGTGGCGCTGGGCAGCCTGGAGGCCAAGGGGCTGGAGTACGACGCCACGGTGGTCGTCTCGCCCGCGGAGATCGCGGACGAGTCCCCGGCCGGTCTGCGGGTGCTGTACGTGGCGCTGACCCGGGCGACGCAGCAGCTCACGGTGGTCTCGGGGGAGCGGGACCTGCCGGACGAGGACGGGGTGCCGGATCTGCTGAGGGACTGACGCCGGAGGTGCTTCCCGAACGGACGCCGGAGCTTTCGAACGGACGCCGGACGGGTTTCGCGAGTCGACCCCGGTCGGTCTCTCGCACGGGAATCACTTCTCGGGGGTGTTTGTTACCTTGGTACTGGCACCGGCTCGATCCAAGCCCCCGGGCCCAACCTTCGTCGCTTCGAGCGACCACTTGCCGCGAGGCGAGCATGGCGGGTCGGTGCCACCTGAGCGAAGAAGACAGACCCGCGTCACCTGTTGGTGGCGCGGGTCTGTTCTTGTTTTCACGGGCTCTGTTCCGGTCTCACGGGCCGCCCGGCCGGGTTCGGGTCCCGTTGGGGGTTCCGCCGGACGGGTGGTTTCTCGTATGGTGGAAACCACTTTCCGAAATATGACAGTCATTACCGGCTACCGGCCAGTAGGTGCGACGATCGGGAAGCGTGTCCGGAACGAAGGTTCCGGATGTGCGGCAATGAAGCTAAGGAAAGCGAAGGACTCGGTCATGGCAACGGCGCCCAGCGTCTCGTACTCGATGACGGTCAGGCTGGAGGTGCCCGCGAGCGGCACCGCGGTCTCTCAGCTCACCACGGCCGTGGAGTCCTCCGGGGGCTCGGTCACCGGCCTCGACGTGACCGCCTCAGGCCACGAGAAGCTGCGGATCGACGTCACCATCGCCGCTACCTCCACCTCGCACGCGGACGAGATCGTCGAAGGTCTGCGCGGCATCGAGGGTGTCACGCTGGGCAAGGTCTCCGACCGTACGTTCCTCATGCACCTCGGCGGCAAGATCGAGATGGCGTCCAAGCACCCCATCCGCAACCGTGACGACCTGTCGATGATCTACACCCCCGGCGTCGCCCGCGTCTGCATGGCCATCGCCGAGAACCCCGAGGACGCGCGCCGCCTCACCATCAAGCGCAACTCCGTCGCAGTCGTGACGGACGGCTCCGCGGTGCTCGGCCTCGGCAACATCGGCCCGATGGCCTCGCTGCCCGTGATGGAGGGCAAGGCGGCGCTCTTCAAGCGCTTCGCCGGCATCGACGCCTGGCCGATCTGCCTGGACACCCAGGACACCGACGAGATCGTCGCGATCGTCAAGGCCATCGCCCCCGGCTTCGCGGGCATCAACCTGGAGGACATCTCCGCGCCGCGCTGCTTCGAGATCGAGGCCCGGCTGCGCGAGGCCCTGGACATCCCCGTCTTCCACGACGACCAGCACGGCACCGCCATCGTCGTGCTGGCCGCCCTCACCAACGCCCTGCGCGTGGTGGGCAAGGACATCGGGGACGTGCGGGTCGTCATGTCCGGCGCGGGAGCGGCCGGTACGGCCATCCTGAAGCTGCTCATCGCCGCCGGCGTCAAGCACGCCGTCGTCGCCGACATCCACGGTGTGGTGCACGCCGGGCGTGAGGACCTGGTCGCGGCCGACCCCGACTCCCCGCTGCGCTGGATCGCCGACAACACCAACCCGGAGGGCGTCACCGGCACCCTCAAGGAGGCCGTCGTCGGCGCCGACGTCTTCATCGGCGTCTCCGCCCCGAACGTGCTGAACGGCGACGACGTCGCCGCGATGGCGGACGGCGCGATCGTGTTCGCGCTCGCGAACCCGGACCCCGAGGTCGAACCCGCGATCGCCCGTCGGACGGCGGCGGTCGTCGCCACCGGCCGTTCGGACTTCCCCAACCAGATCAACAACGTGCTGGTCTTCCCGGGTGTCTTCCGCGGCCTGCTGGACGCCCAGTCCCGCACCGTCAACACGGAGATGATGCTCGCCGCGGCCGGCGCCCTCGCCGATGTGGTCGCCGAGGACGAGGTCAACGCGAACTACATCATCCCCTCGGTCTTCAACGACAAGGTGGCGGGCGCGGTCGCCGGAGCCGTCCGCGCCGCGGCGAAGGCGGCCGCGGGCGCCGGAACGGCCCCCTCCGTATCCGTCTGATCCCACCGTTTCGGGGACCCCTCCCGGGGTCCCCGCACAACACCCCGGGCCGCACCCGCCCGTGCCCTACGGCGCGTCGTGGGTCGCGGCGCCCCAAACGCCCCTTTAGGGTGGGCGGGCAGTGGGCCCTGCGGGGCCCGGCATCCGCTGCGGACCGCTCGGCCAAGTCGACGGAGCGTCACCACGGGCAAACCGTGGCGCTTTTCATTGACCCCGAAAGGTTCCGGATTGGCTTTCCCGCCGCTGGTGGGGGCAGGATGCGTAATCGGGCGAGAGGGTCTGACATCAGACCCGGGTCCGGGGACTGTCAGAGGGCCCTGGCAGCATCGGCTTCGATCTCACGCCTCACAGGCAAGAAGAACACGGGAGTAACAACATGAACCGCAGTGAGCTGGTGGCCGCCCTGGCCGACCGCGCCGAGGTGACTCGCAAGGACGCCGACGCCGTGCTGGCCGCGCTCGCCGAGACCGTCGGTGAGATCGTCGCCAAGGGTGACGAGAAGGTCACCATCCCCGGCTTCCTGACCTTCGAGCGCACCCACCGTGCCGCTCGCACCGCTCGCAACCCGCAGACCGGCGACCCGATCAACATCCCCGCCGGCTACAGCGTGAAGGTCTCCGCGGGCTCGAAGCTCAAGGAAGCCGCCAAGGGCAAGTAACCCTCAACGGCGCAACAAGAGGGCGGCCACTCCCGACCGGGAGTGGCCGCCCTCGCGCATGCCGGAGGCACATGCGCCCCGCAGGAGCCCCCGCACCATGCCCGGGGCATCGCGGGGGCTCCTGCGGGCGCGGAGGGCTCAGGGGTGCATCCGCGCGCCCTTGAGGACCTTGTCCACGGCGTTGCGCGGCCCGTACACGGCGAGGCCCACCAGGTCCAGCGTGTCCCGCCCCACCGCCCGTACGGCCGCCCGGTTGTCCCGGTCATTCCCCGTGCCGAAGAGGTCCGCGGTGAACACGGCGGTCGCCAGCGACCGGGACAGGGCCCTGGTGTGGGCGGCGGTCACCGTCTCCTTCGCCCCCTCGAAGACCAGCACGGGCTGCCGGAGCATCGGCAGATACGCGGTGGAGTCGGCGTCCTCGTAGGGTTCGCCGATCACTTCGGGCACCGCCGTGCCCAGGCCGCTGACCAGGAAGGCGGTCACGTTCAGGCGCTGCCAGGACTCCAGGTCGTCACGGAGCAGCACCGCGACCTTCGTGTCGAAGCGGACGGGGGCGTTCTCGGCCGCCGGGCCCGCGACGATGGTCGTGGTCGCGGAGCCGGCCGTGGTCGCCGGGGTCGCCGTGGTTTCGATGGGGGCCGTCGTCGTGGTTCTCATGGTTCGAGACTGGCCGGTGGACCCGGACGCGGTCTTGTACGTTCTTGGCGTGGCGCCACAGCGGGAGGTCCAGGACGTCGCGGCCTGGCGTCCGGCCGTCGCCGGCGTCGTGGAGGTCTTCCACGCCCGCTTCACTGAGCACGCCTATCCCATGCACGTCCACGACGCCTGGACGCTCCTGATCGTCGACGACGGCGCCGTCCGCTACGACCTGGACCGCCACGAGCGCGGCACCCCGGACGGCACGGTGAGCCTGCTGCCGCCGGGGGTCCCGCACAACGGCTCTCCCGTGACCTCCGACGGCTTCCGCAAACGGGTGCTCTATCTGGACATGACGCTGCTCGACGCGAGCCTCGTCGGACCCGCCGTGGACACCCCGGACCTCGCCGACCCGCTGCTGCGCACCCGCGTCGGCCGGCTGCACACCGCCCTCGCGGACCCGGGCGACGCGTTCGAGGCGGAGAGCCGCCTGGCGTTCATCGGCGAGCGGCTGCGGGGACACCTGCGCCCCGGGGACCTCCCGGCGGGCCCGCCGCCCGGCCGCGGCGTCGCACGGGATCTGCGCGAGCTCCTCGACGAGCGGTCGCGCGAGGGGATCACCCTGGCCGAGGCCGCCCGTCTGGTCCACGCGCACCCCACCCATCTCGTACGGGCCTTCAGCGCGGCCTACGCCATCGCGCCGCACCAGTACGTGACGTCCCGCCGCGTCGACCGGGCCCGCCGCCTGCTGCTCGACGGGGTGCCGCCCGGCGAGGTGGCCGCCGCCGTCGGCTTCCACGACCAGTCCCACCTCACCCGGCACTTCAAGCGGATCGCCGGCACCACCCCGGCCCGCTATGCCCGCCATGCCCGCTCACGCGGCCTTCAGGGGCCCTTCTGACGCCCGACAGCCCGCCGCCCCGGCTCCGAGTCCGGAACCGGGGCGGCGGGTCGCTCACACGGGAACCGCGCGATGCGCGGTGCTGTGTGCGGCGGCACTGTGCGGCCTTCACGGCGCACGGGGACGGTCAGACGAGCGAACCGCCCGGCAGTTCGACCTTCGCGCCGAGCTTCTCCAGCTTCTCCATGAAGTTCTCGTAACCGCGGTTGATCAGGTCGATGCCGTGCACCCGGGAGGTGCCCTGCGCCGCCAGCGCCGCGATCAGGTACGAGAAGCCGCCCCGGAGGTCCGGGATGACCAGGTCGGCGCCCTGGAGCTTGGTCGGTCCGGAGACGACCGCCGAGTGCAGGAAGTTGCGCTGGCCGAAGCGGCAGTCCGAGCCGCCGAGGCACTCGCGGTACAGCTGGATGTGCGCGCCCATCTGGTTGAGCGCCGAGGTGAAGCCGAGCCGCGACTCGTACACCGTCTCGTGGACGATCGACAGGCCCGCGGCCTGCGTCAGCGCGACCACCAGGGGCTGCTGCCAGTCCGTCTGGAAGCCGGGGTGCACGTCCGTCTCCAGCGCGATGGCGTTCAGCGCGCCGCCCGGGTGCCAGAAGCGAATGCCCTCGTCGTCGATCTCGAAGGCCCCGCCGACCCGGCGGAAGGTGTTCAGGAAGGTCATCATCGAGCGCTGCTGGGCGCCGCGCACATAGATGTTGCCCTCGGTCGCCAGCGCCGCCGACGCCCAGGAGGCCGCCTCGAGACGGTCCGGGATCGCCCGGTGGGTGTAACCGTCGAGTTTGTCGACACCGGTGATCCGGATGGTCCGGTCGGTGTCCACGGAGATGATCGCGCCCATCTTCTGCAGTACGCAGATGAGGTCCTCGATCTCCGGCTCGACGGCCGCGTTGGACAGTTCGGTGACGCCCTCGGCGAGGACGGCGGTGAGCAGTACCTGCTCGGTGGAGCCCACCGACGGGTACGGCAGCCGGATCTTGGTGCCGCGCAGCCGCTGCGGGGCCTCCAGGTACTGGCCGTCCGCCCGCTTCTCGATGGTCGCGCCGAACTGGCGCAGCACCTCGAAGTGGAAGTCGATCGGCCGGCCGCCGATGTCGCAGCCGCCCAGGCCCGGGATGAAGGCGTGGCCGAGGCGGTGCAGCAGCGGGCCGCAGAACAGGATCGGGATGCGCGAGGAGCCCGCGTGGGCATCGATGTCGGCGACGTTCGCCGACTCGACGTGCGAGGGGTCGAGGATCAGTTCGCCCGGCTCGTCGCCGGGGCGGACGGTGACACCGTGGAGCTGGAGGAGCCCCCGGACCACCCGTACGTCACGGATGTCGGGAACATTGCGGAGGCGGCTGGGCCCGCTGCCGAGCAGCGCGGCGACCATGGCCTTCGGCACCAGGTTCTTGGCGCCTCGGACGCGGATCTCGCCCTCCAGCGGGGTTCCGCCGTGGACAAGCAGGACATCGTCTGTGCCGGTCATGTATCTCGCGTTCCGGAGTGGTCGGGCAGGGGGCCAACGAAAAGGGTAATGGCCTCCTACCCCCCTTCCGTAAGGCGAAGGGGGGTGTACGAACGTCATGAATCCGCCACAACACCCTCCGCGCATCCGATCTTGCGGAGGGTTACCGTCCGGATGGTCCGCCGCGTTCCCGCCCGGCGATGCGCTCCCTGTGCCTCCGTGCGCCCTGAGCTGCGCTCGCTCTCCTGAGGGCGGCATCACGGTCACTCGCCCCCCGTGGAGGGTGAAGATGCGGGATCATTCCTGCCATGACGGAGGTGTCCTCGCTCACAGGGCGGCTGCTCGTGGCCGCGCCCGCCCTCACGGACCCGAACTTCGACCGGGCGGTGGTGCTGCTCCTCGACCACGACGAGGAGGGCTCCCTCGGTGTGGTCCTCAACCGGCCGACCCCGGTCGGCGTCGGCGACATCCTCGCGCCCTGGGCCGGCCTGACCGGCGAGCCGGACGTCGTCTTCCAGGGCGGCCCGGTCTCGCTCGACTCCGCGCTCGGCGTGGCGGTGATCCCCGGCGACGAGGGCCCGCTCGGCTGGCGACGGGTGCACGGGGCGATCGGTCTGGTCGATCTGGAGACCCCGCCCGAGCTGCTCGGCCCCGCCCTCGGTTCGCTGCGGATCTTCGCCGGATACGCGGGCTGGGGCCCCGGTCAACTGGAGGGCGAGCGAGCCGAGGGCGCGTGGTACGTGGTCGAGTCGGAGCCCGGCGACGTCTCCTCCCCGTGCCCCGAACGGCTCTGGCGCGCGGTGCTCCGCCGTCAGCGCAGCGAGCTCGCGATGATCGCCACGTATCCGGACGACCCGTCGCTCAACTGAGGGACGAACCTCCGCTCGGCCGAGGGTGACCCTTCCCTCAACCGGAGGCCGTCTCTTTCAGTACCCTTGGCGGTTATGAGCACTCTTGAGCCCGATCGCGGGGCAGGTACGGGGACCCTCGTCGAGCCGACGCCGCAGGTGTCGAGGGGCGACGGCGACCACGAGCGCTACGCCCACTACGTCCAGAAGGACAAGATCATGGCGAGTGCCCTGGAGGGCACTCCGGTGGTCGCGCTGTGCGGGAAGGTCTGGGTGCCGGGGCGCGACCCCAAGAAGTACCCCGTCTGTCCCATGTGCAAGGAGATCTACGAGTCCATGGGCGCCGGTGGCGACAAGGACAAGGGCAAGGGTGGCGGCAAGGACAAGAAGTAGGTCCGCTCCCTCACTGACTGTCAGGCCCCCGGGGTGTGCGATGCCGCGCGCCCCGGGGGCCTTCCGCTTGCCCGGTGACCCTCGGTGACCGGGTGGTCGCGTTGCACGGGCTGCATTCGCTGGTTACAGAGTGGTCGAGACCACTTGTCGTCGCCGGAACGCGGATCTACTCTCCTGCCAGTTGTGCAGAACGAAACGCACGTTGCACATGATGCAACGCATGACCGGTAGGGGTTCCGGATGAAGCTTTCTGCCCGAATTGCCGCCCCGGCTGCGGCGCTTGTGCTGGCCGGCCTCACCGCCACCGCCTGCGCGCCGCAGACCTCCGACACCAGTGCGAAGGGTGACGACAAGAGCGGCACGCTCCGTGTCTGGCTCTTCCAGGAGGTCGGCAACAAGCCCAAGGAGAAGGTCGTCGACACGGCCGTCGCCGAGTTCGAGAAGGCCCACAAGGGGGCGAAGGTCGAGATCGAGTACATACCGGTCGACACCCGCGCGCAGCGGATCAAGGCCGCGTTCAACGACCCCAAGAGCGCCCCGGACCTCATCGAGTACGGCAACTCCGACACCGCCGGATACGTCAAGGACGGCGGACTCGCGGACATCACCGAGGAGTTCGGCGCCTGGGACGAGGCCAAGGACACCGACCCGATCGCCAAGCAGTCCGTCACCGTCGGCGACAAGGTCTACGGCGCGCCCTTCTTCGTCGGCGTCCGGGCCCTCTACTACCGCACCGACGTCTTCGAGGACCTCGGCATCGAGGCGCCCAAGTCGCAGGCCGAGCTGATCTCCACCGCCAAGAAGATCCGTAAGGCGAAGCCCGATCTCTACGGCCTCGCGGTCGGCGGCGCGTACACCTACGGCGCGATGCCCTTCATCTGGGCCAACGGCGGTGAACTCGCGGGCGAGACCGGCGGCACGTTCAAGTCCGGCATCAACAGTGAGAAGTCCCGCAAGGGCATCGAGGCCTACACCTCCCTGTTCGGCGACGACAACTGCCCGGCCGCCAAGTGCGCCTCCATGGGCGGCAACGCCACCGTGACCGCCTTCGCCTCCGGCAAGGCCGCCATGGCCATCGGCGGCGACTTCAGCCACGCGGCCGTCGAGGCGGGCGCGGTCAAGGGCAAGTACGCCGTCGTTCCGCTGCCCGGCGTCGCCAAGGACTCCATCGCTCCCGCCTTCGCGGGAGGCAACAACCTCGGCGTCCTCAAGAGCAGTTCGCACCGTACGCTCGCCGTCGATCTGATGAAGTCGCTCAGCGGCAAGAAGACCCAGGCCGAGATGTTCGACGCGATGGGCTTCCTGCCCACCTACACCGACGTCCTGGACAACGCCGCGAAGAAGGAGCCCTTCGTCGCCCCGTTCGTCCAGACCCTGGGCGCGGGCGCCAAGTTCGTCCCCGCCTCGCCCGCCTGGGGCCAGATCGACGCCTCGCTGATCCTGCCGACGATGTTCCAGGAGGTCGTCTCCGGCCGTAAGGACGTGGCCCAGGCCTCGGACGACGCGGCGAAGAAGATGGACACGGCCTTCACCGACGTGGGCTGACGATGACCACGCACACCACCTCACTCAAAGTGCCGCCCGCGGCCGGGAAGGGCGGCGCCCCGGCCGCCCGCCCGCCCCGGCGCGGCGGGTCCGTCTCGCCCGCGAACCGCCCCGGCTGGACCCCGTGGCTCTACCTCCTGCCGGCGCTCGTCCTGCTCGCCGGGCTGCTGGTCTACCCGATCTACCAGCTCGGCCTGATCTCGTTCCTGGAGTACACCCAGGCCCAGGTCAGCGGCGGCGAACCCACCACCTTCCAGGGCTTCGGCAACTACGCCACCCTCTTCAACGACGACCAGTTCTGGCAGGTCCTCCTCGCCACCGTGGTCTTCGCCGCGGCCTGCGTGGTGTCCACCCTGATCGTCGGCTGCGCGCTGGCCGTCCTGCTCACCCGCATCCGCGCCCTGCCCCGGCTCGCGCTGATGATGGCCGCGCTCGGCGCCTGGGCCACCCCCGCGATCACCGGCTCCACTGTCTGGGTCTTCCTCTTCGACCCCGACTTCGGTCCGGTCAACAAGGTGCTGGGACTCGGCGACTTCTCCTGGACGTACGGGCGCTACAGTGCCTTCGCCCTGGTGCTCCTCGCGGTCCTGTGGTGCTCGTTCCCGTTCGTGATGGTCACCGTGTACGCGGGCATCCGGGCCATCCCGACCGAAGTGCTGGAGGCCGCCTCGCTGGACGGCGCGTCCCAGTGGCGGATCTGGCGCACCATCATGGCGCCGATGCTCAAGCCCATCCTGATCGTCGTCACCATCCAGTCGATCATCTGGGACTTCAAGGTCTTCACCCAGATCTACGTCATGACCAGCGGCGGCGGCATCGCCGGCCAGAACCTGGTGCTCAACGTGTACGCGTACCAGAAGGCGTTCGCGTCCTCGCAGTACAGCCTCGGATCCGCGATCGGCGTCGTGATGCTGGTGATCCTGCTGGCCGTCACGCTGGTCTATCTGCGCCTGGTGAGGCGCCAGGGGGAAGAACTGTGAGCGCGTCCACCGACCGTGCCGTACACGAGCGTGCCGTACGCGACAGTGCCGTACGAGACCGTCCCGTACGCGGTGCCACGCGCGGAGCGGGCATCGCCAAGCTGCTGCGCGTCAAGCGGCCCGGCAGGCTGGCCGCGGAGGCCGCCGCCCTGCTGATCGCCGTCGCGGTCGCCTTCCCCCTCTACTGGATGGTGCTCTCCGCCTTCAAACCGGCCGGGGAGATCCAGTCCACCGACGCCCGCCCCTGGACGCTCGCCCCCTCGCTCGACTCGTTCCGCCGGGTCTTCGAACAGCAGGACTTCGGCCGCTACTTCCTCAACAGCCTGCTGGTGGCGGGCACGGTCGTCATCCTCTCCGCGCTGATCGCCTTCCTCGCCGCCACCGCCGTGACCCGCTTCCGCTTCAAGTTCCGCACCACGCTGCTGATCATGTTCCTGGTCGCGCAGATGGTGCCGGTGGAGGCGCTGACCATCCCGCTCTTCTTCCTGATGCGGGACTTCGGCCAGCTGAACACGCTCGGCTCGCTGATCCTGCCGCACCTCGCGTTCTCGCTGCCGTTCGCCATCTGGATGCTGCGCGGCTTCGTCAAGGCCGTCCCCGAAGCCCTGGAGGAGGCCGCCTACATCGACGGGGCCAGCCGCACCCGCTTCCTGTGGCAGATCCTCTTCCCGCTGGTCTTCCCGGGCCTCGTGGCGACCAGCGTCTTCTCCTTCATCACCACCTGGAACGACTTCCTGTTCGCGAAGTCGTTCATCATCAGCGACACCTCCCAGTCGACGCTGCCCATGGCGCTGCTGGTCTTCTTCAAACCGGACGAGAACGACTGGGGAGGGATCATGGCAGGCTCGACGGTGATGACCATTCCCGTACTGGTCTTCTTCGTACTCGTACAGCGACGCCTCGTCTCCGGACTGGGCGGAGCGGTAAAGGACTGATGGCATGGCACCCCGGAACACCGAGCACACGGACCACACGGACCACACGGACACCGTGGACACCGCGGCTCTCGGTCTGATCCCGGCCCCGCGCACCGTGACCCCGGCGGCCTCCGGGCCCTGCCCGCTGGGCCAGGACACCCCGCTGAACTCCGCACCGGGCACGGAGGGTGTCGCCCGCTGGCTGCGCACCACGCTCGGCGCGGCCACCGGACTGCCGCTGGCCGAGGGCACGGGCGACCGCGGCATCGTGCTCGCCCTCGACGAGGAACTGGCCCCCGAGGCCTACCGTCTCGCCGTCGAGACCGAAGCCGTACGCCTCACGGGCGGCAGCGCCGCGGGCGTCTTCCGAGGCGCCCAGACCCTCCGTCAGCTCCTCGGCCCGGACGCCTTCCGGCGGGCCCCCCTGGCCGCGGGCCGCGCCTGGGAGGTTCCGGCGGTCGTCGTCGAGGACGAACCCCGCTTCGGCTGGCGCGGCATGATGCTCGACGTCTCACGGCACTTCCTGCCCAAGGACGACGTCCTGCGCTATCTGGACCTGCTGGCCGCCCACAAGCTGAACGTCTTCCACTTCCATCTCACGGACGACCAGGGCTGGCGCATCGAGATCAAGCGCTACCCGCGCCTGACCGAGGTCGGCTCCTGGCGTTCGCGCACCAAATACGGCCACCGGGCCTCGGAGCTGTGGGACGAGACGCCCTACGGCGGCTTCTACACCCAGGACGACATCCGCGAGATCGTCGCCTACGCCGCCGAGCGGCATATCCGGGTCGTCCCCGAGATCGACATCCCGGGCCACTCGCAGGCCACGATCAGCGCCTACCCCGAGCTGGGCAACACCGACGTCGTCGACACCACCGCCCTCTCCGTCTGGGACACCTGGGGCGTCAACCCGAACGTACTCGCCCCCACCGACAGCACCCTGCGCTTCTTCGAAGGCGTCCTGGAGGAGGTGCTCGAACTCTTTCCCGCCGAGACCTCCCCGTTCGTCCACATGGGCGGCGACGAGTGCCCCAAGGACCAGTGGAAGGAGTCTCCGCTCGCCCAGGCCCGGATCGCCGAACTCGGCGTGGAGGACGAGGACGGGCTCCAGTCCTGGTTCATCCGGCATTTCGACGCCTGGCTCACCGAACGGGGCCGCCGCCTCATCGGCTGGGACGAGATCCTCGAAGGGGGCCTCGCCGAAGGGGCCGCGGTCTCCTCCTGGCGCGGTTACGGCGGCGGCATCGCGGCCGCCGAGGCCGGGCACGACGTCGTCATGTGCCCCGAGCAGCAGGTGTATCTGGACCACCGTCAGGACGGCGGCCCCGACGAACCGATGCCCATCGGATACGTCCGCAGCCTGGAGGACGTCTACCGCTTCGAGCCCGTCCCGCCGGGCCTGAGCGAGGAGGCGGCCCGTCACATCCTGGGCACCCAGGCCAACGTCTGGACCGAGGTCATGCAGAACCGGGCCCGCGTCGACTACCAGGTCTTCCCGCGCCTCGCGGCCTTCGCCGAGGTCGCCTGGTCCGTCCTGCCCGCCCCGGCCGACCGGGACTTCGCCGCCTTCGACGCCCGGATGACGGCCCACTACGCCCGGCTCGACGCCCTCGGCGTGGACTACCGCCCGCCGGGCGGCCCGTACCCCCGGCAGCAGCGCCCCGGCATCCTCGGCCGCCCGCTCGACGGAGTGCCCCCGGTGGTGTGACCCCCGCACCGCCCCGCCCCGGCCGCGGCCGTCCTCCGGGACCGCCGCGGCCGGCGCGCGTCCGGGGCCAACAACCCTGCCGGCACGCGCCGGAGCGAGACCGCGAACCGCGATAAGTCGCACAAGCCTCGCTGAAGAGTGGCAATTCACCCTCTCCGCCGAAGAGGTGCGAAACCGGAACATCTCGCAGGTCAGGGACGGATCCACCCTTCGCGGACCCTCGCGACGGTCCGATCGGAAGATGTGCCAGAGTTGCCACGTCCGGGCTGTGAACACGTACCGTACGGCGGAACAGGCGGGACAGCCGGGAGACCGGGAAGGGGCAGCTGGGTTGACCACGCACGCACCGCAGGCGATGCAGTCGGTGACGCTGCCGGCCTCGTTGGACGAGGCCGTGGCGGCACTCGGCGCCATGCCCGCAGCCGTTCCGGTCGCGGGGGGCACGGACCTGATGGCAGCCGTCAACAAGGGGCTCCTGCGCCCCTCGGGACTGGTCGGCCTCGGCCGGATCAGCGAGCTGCGCGGCTGGCACTACCAGGACGGCCACGCGCTCCTCGGGGCCGGTCTCACCCACGCCCGCATGGGGCGCCCCGACTTCGCCGCCCTGATCCCCGCGCTCGCCGCCTCCGCCCGCGCCGCGGGCCCGCCGCAGATCCGCAACGCGGGCACGCTCGGCGGCAACATCGTCACCTCCGCGCCCACCGGCGACGCCCTGCCGGTGCTGGCCGCGCTGGAGGCCGAGCTGGTCATCGCGGGCCCCGGCGGCGCCCGCCGCGAGATTCCCGTCTCCCACCTGCTGGCCGGGCGTGAACTGCTGGAGCCCGCGGAGCTGATCGGCTTCGTCCGCGTACCGCTGCTGCACGCCCCGCAGGTGTTCCTGAAGGCCACCGGTCGCACCGGTCCCGGCCGCGCCACCGCCTCGGTCGCCATCGTCCTGGACCCGGCCCGCCGGGGCGTGCGCTGCGCGGTCGGCGCCATCGCCCCGATGCCGCTGCGCCCGCTGGAGGCGGAGCGCTGGATCGCCTCGCTGATCGACTGGGACGGCGAGCGGGGCCTGGCCCCCGACGCGCTGGCCGCCTTCGGCGAGTACGTCGCCGCGGCCTGCGTCCCCGACCACGCACCACCGGCCGACGGATCAGAGGCCCCGCCGCTGTCCCCGGCCGTACTGCACCTGCGGCGCACCGTCGCCGCGCTCGCCCGACGCGCGCTGGGGAGGGCACTGTCGTGAGCAATGAGGAATTCCCCGACCAGCAGGGGCGACAGGGCCACTCCGAGGGCCCGGACCCCCGTTACGGCGGCTGGGAGCCGACGCCGCAGGGCGACGGGTTCGACGCCGACGCCACCGCGTTCGTCCACCTCCCGCCGGAGGACCTGGCGAACATCCCCCTGGCCGCGCCCGGTCAGGGGTACGTCCCGCCGATGATCCGGCCGCTGACCCCGGCCGCGGGCCTGGACCCGGCGGCGACGGGCAGTTGGGTGGTCCAGACGCAGACCCAGCAGGCACAGGCCGAGCAGCGTGCCCAGGAGGCCGCCGCGGCCCAGGATCCCGGCGCGGTCCACTGGCCGGACCCGAACCAGCAGGGCGGATACCGGGGCCCGTACCAGGACACGTCGCACGCCACGGCCCAGTGGAACTTCACCGAGGCCTTCGGCGATCCGGCGACGGCCCCGGAGACGAGGGCGGCCCCGGAGGCGACCGCGGCCCCGGAGGTGCGGGGCCCGGCGTCCGGGCACCCCGGCCACTTCGACCAGGCGAGCCAGCCCGACCAGGCGAGCCATCCGGACCAGGCGAGCCACACCGGCCACACCGGGCAGTGGACGATCCCGGTGGCGGACGGGGATCTCCCGGACGAATCGGGCGAGTTCCTGGCCTCGGCGCAGGCGCCGCAGTGGTACGCGGACAGCGCACGCCCGGCAACGCTTCCCGGCGGCGCCCCCGCCCCCTGGGCGACACCGGAACCGGAGCCGGCGGCCGACCCCGTAACGATGGCGGAGCAGACCCCGGAAACGGAGTCCGCGACGGACGGACCGGCGACGGACGGACCGGCAGAACAGACAGCCCAGACGCCGGACGCGGAGACCGCCGGTACCACCACCGCCGACATCGAGGGCCTCGCCGCCGAGGAAGCCGAGACGACACCCGACACGGCACCCGCTCCCGGGGTCGACGTGAACACCGTGCCGAACGCGGCAGCGGCACCGGACGGAGTCCCGGACACGACTCCGGAAACGGCACCGGGCTCCGGCCCGGAAGCGGACCCGGAGACGCGTCCGGAAACGGACCCGGAGGCCGGCCTCACCCCCGCCCCCGCTCCTGCCCTCCTCGACGCACCGAGCGAGCACCCGTCCGCGTCCTACCTGCTCCATGTGAACGGCGTGGACCGCCCGGTCAGCGACGCGTGGATCGGCGAGTCCCTGCTCTACGTGCTCCGCGAACGCCTCGGCCTGGCCGGGGCCAAGGACGGCTGCTCGCAGGGCGAGTGCGGGGCCTGCAACGTCCAGGTCGACGGCCGCCTGGTCGCCTCCTGCCTGGTCCCCGCGGCCACCGCCGCGGGCAGTGAGGTGCGTACGGTCGAGGGCCTCGCCGTCGACGGCGAACCGTCCGACGTCCAGCGCGCCCTGTCCGCCTGCGGAGCCGTCCAATGCGGCTTCTGTATCCCCGGCATGGCGATGACCGTCCACGATCTGCTGGAGGGCAACCACGCCCCCAGCGAGCTGGAGACCCGCCAGGCGCTCTGCGGCAACCTCTGCCGCTGTTCCGGCTACCGGGGCGTACTCGACGCGGTCGCGGACGTCGTCGCGGCCCGGGAGGCGAGCGCCGAGGCAGTCCAGGACGGGGCCCGCATCCCGCACCAGGCCGAGCCGGGCGCCGGCGGCGTGCAGCAGGGACCCCACCCGCACGAGGGAGAGGCGCTGTGAGGCACGCCCGCGGCACCGCCGTACGACACCAGCACCAGCACCCGCACCACGTGAACCCAGGGCCCACCTCCCGTCGTCGCACCGGCGGGTCGAACGACAAGGAGGCGGCGTGAGCAGCGACGCGGCCACCGCGACCAGCACCGGCCTGCCCAGGATCGACGCCATCGGCGGCGGGACGGGCGCGGGCTCCGGCCCGGACGAGGACCGGCCCCCGCTGGGCCTCGGCGCCTCACTTCCGGCCACCGACGCCCGCGCGAAGACCGAGGGCACCTTCCCGTACGCCGCGGACCTCTGGGCCGAGGGCCTGTTGTGGGCGGCCGTGCTGCGCTCCCCGCACCCGCACGCGCGGATCCTGTCCATCGATACCTCGGGGGCCGAGGAGATGCCCGGGGTGCGCGCGGTCGTCACGCACGAGGACGTACCGGGGGAGGCGAACTACGGCCGCCACGTCGTGGACCGCCCGGTGTTCGCCTCCGACCTGGTCCGCCACCACGGCGAGCCGATCGCCGCCGTGGCCGCCGACCACCCCGACACCGCACGGCTGGCCGCCGCCGCCATCGCCGTACGGTACGAGGTGCTGGAGCCGGTCACGGACCCGGAGAAGGCGTTCGCGGCGGAGCCCCTGCACCCCGACGGCAATCTGATCCGGCACATCCCGCTGCGCTACGGCGACGCGGAGGCGGCGGGCGAGGTCGTCGTCGAGGGCCTGTACCGCATCGGCCGCCAGGACCCGGCCCCGATCGGTGCGGAGGCCGGCCTGGCCGTGCCCCGCCCGGACGGTGGCGTGGAGATCTACACCGCCTCCACCGACCCGCACACCGACCGCGACCTGATCGCCGCCTGCTTCGGCCTGGAACCGGACCGGGTCAAGGTCGTCGTGACCGGGGTGCCGGGCGCGACCGGCGACCGCGAGGACCCGGGCTTCCAGATTCCGCTGGGGCTGCTCGCGCTGCGCACCGGCTGCCCGGTGAAGCTGGCCGCGAGCCGCGAGGAGTCCTTCCTCGGCCACACCCACCGCCACCCCACGCTCCTGCGCTACCGCCACCACGCGGACGCGGAGGGCCGGCTGGTCAAGGTGGAGGCCCAGATCCTCCTGGACGCGGGCGCGTACGCCGACGCCTCATCGGAGTCGCTGGCCGCCGCCGTGGCCTTCGCCTGCGGCCCCTACGTCGTCCCGCACGCCTTCATCGAGGGCTGGGCGGTCCGGACGAACAACCCGCCGTCGGGCCATGTGCGCGGCGAGGGCGCGATGCAGGTCTGCGCGGCGTACGAGGGCCAGATGGACAAACTGGCCGCCAAGCTGGGTGTCGACCCGGCCGAACTGCGCCTGCGCAACACGCTCTCCACGGGCGACATCCTGCCCACGGGCCAGACGGTGACCTGCCCGGCTCCCGTGGCCGAACTGCTCCAGGCCGTCCGCGACTACCCCCTCCCCGCCCTCCCCAAGGACGCCCCGGAGGACGACTGGCTGCTGCCGGGCGGTCCCGAGGGCGCGGGAGAGCCCGGTGCGGTGCGCCGGGGTGTGGGCTACGGCCTGGGCATGGTCCACATGCTCGGGGCCGAGGGGAAGGACGAGGTGTCCACGGCCACGGTCCGGGTCCACGACGGCGTGGCCACGGTGATCTGCGCGGCGGTGGAAACGGGCCAGGGCTTCACCACGCTGGCCCGCCAGATCGTCCAGGAGACCCTGGGCATCGAAGAGGTCCACGTGGCCGCCGTCGACACCGACCAGCCCCCGGCGGGCCCGGCGACGCACGGCCGCCACACCTGGGTGTCGGGCGGAGCGGTGGAGCGCGCGGCGAAGATGGTCCGCACCCAGCTCCTCCAGCCGCTGGCCCACAAGTTCGGCATGTCCACGGAGCTGCTCCAGATCGCCGACGGCAAGATCACCTCGTACGACGGGGTGCTGTCCACGACGGTCACCGAGGAGCTGGACGGCAAGGAACTCTGGGCCACCGCCCAGTGCCGCCCCCACCCCACGGAACCGCTGGACGAGTCCGGCCAGGGCGACGCGTTCGTCGGCCTCGCGTTCTGCGCGGTACGGGCGGTGGTCGACGTCGACATCGAACTCGGCTCCGTGCGGGTGGTCGAGATGGCGGTCGCCCAGGACGTGGGCCGTGTCCTGAACCCGGCCCAGCTGGCGGTCCGCATCGAGGCGGGCATCACCCAGGGCGTCGGCGCGGCCCTCACGGAGAACCTTCGTACCGCCCGCGGCCTGATCCGCCACCCCGACCTGACCGGCTACGCGCTCCCGACCTCGCTGGACGCTCCGGACATCCGCATCGTGAAACTGGTCGAGGAACGCGACGTGGTGGCCCCCTTCGGCGCGAAGCCGGCCTCGGCCGTCCCGGTCGTCACGGCCCCCGCGGCGGTCGCCGCGGCGGTCCGCTCGGCGACGGGCCGCCCGGTGAACCGCCTGCCCATCCGGCCGCAGGCGGCGGTGGCGACGCCCAGGTGAAGCGGTCTTCACTCCTTGCCCACCCCGTGCGGGGACGAACCCGATACGGTAAGCGGGCTGGTGGCCGCACCTCTCCGACGTAGCGGTCTACGCAAGCGGACTTGGGGAATTCGTGACGTTCGAGCAGGAATGGGCTGAACTGCGCGCGGCAGCGGCAGATCGAAGCGCCATGCGGATCAACAGTGCTCCGGCCGAGGGGGGCGGTGGCGCGTCCGACCTGGTGGTGAACCGGGACGATCTCGGCGCTATCGGGAATGACGCCTACGAGCTGAGGACGAAGCTCTCGAAGGACGGTGACCACGCCCGTCCTGCCACCTTCGACGCGGCCATCGCGCTCACCAACGGCAACTTCGCGAGCGGTTCGGCGGTGCTCAAGGTGCATGACTTCTGGCAGACCCATCTCAGGACCCTGCTGGATTCCTGTGCGCACATCTCGAACCACCTGGACTACACCAAGGCCCTGCACGCCAAGGACGATGTGAAGATCGGCGGGGACTTGGCATCGATATCCAAGCTCTCGGAATACATGAAGTAGGGCTCGGGGGAGCACGCACATGCTGAGTTACGAAGACATCGTCGAGGCCCCGCTGGGGAAGCTGAAGGCCGCGGCCGACGACTGGTCGAAAATGGCGACCAATCTGGACAAGCTCGCCACCCAGGCCACCGACGGGATGCAGGCGAAGGCGAGCAAGGCGAGCTGGGAGGGCCTCAACGCCGGGGTCACCAGGGAGTTCATCGGCAAGACCGCCAAGGAGGTCGCGGACGCCGCCGCCGAGGCCAAGGGCGTGAAGACGCTGCTGGAAGAGGGCCACACGGCCTTCAAGAAGGCCAAGGACGACCTGGTCAACATCCGGGACAACGAGGGGCCGGCGGCCGGCGTCAAGGTGGACGGCAGGGGCAAGGTGACGGCGCGTTCCCCGATCTCCGAGGACAGGGCGGCGCGCCACGACCCCGACTTCAGCAAGTATCTCCAGCAGGAGAGGGAGAACATCGAGTCGTGGCAGCGGCGGATCGACCTCATCGTCGACAACTGCAACGACACCGATGTGACCTTCAAGAACTCCCTTGAGGCCAACGTCACCGACCGCAAGGACTTCAGCGCCCCGAAGTACACGAAGTTCGACCAGGAGGAGGCGGGCCGGGCCGCCGGTCTGGCAGCCAAGGGCCGCGACCTCACCCACACCGAACTCCAGTCGCTCAACGAGCTGTTGCGTGACAACGGAAAGTCGGTGGAGTTCTCCAAGGCGTTCTACGAGAAGCTCGGCCCGGAGAAGTCGCTCGCCTTCTTCGGCCAGCTCTCCACGGATACGCACAAGGGTATGAAGGTCGACAAGGAGCGGCTCAAGGACGTCCAGGAACTCCAGAAGAACCTGGGTCTGAACCTGGCCACCGCCTCCCACGACAAGGCCTTCACCGAGCAGTGGGGCCCCGAACTCCGCAAGATGGGCACGGAACGCATTCCGCTGGCCAAGTACGACAGCAGCGGGCCGTACGGATACCAGCTGCTCGGCGGCATCATGCGGTATGGGAACTACGACCCCAAGTTCCTCAACCCCATTGCCGAACACGTAGTCCAGTTGAGGCAGAAGGACCACGGCTTCTTCTACGGATCGAAGGGCATGCCCGGCGGGCCGGAGAATCCGCTGAACCCCTCGGGCGTCAACGGATCCGGCTACGACCCGGTGAACAGCATGATGGAAGCCCTGGGGCACAGCCCGGAGGCCGCGAAGCAGTTCTTCTCCGCCGAACCCACCGCGTACAACGAGGACGGCACCCCGAAGAAGGGTGACGCTGATCTCGGAAAGAACAAGGACGGGCAGGAGATCACCAGTTATCTGGACTTCTTCCAGAACAAGGACTACGACCCGTTCTACGACATCACAGGTCACGATCGTGACGACATGAAGAAGTCCATGGAGTACATGCCTGATGCGCTGGGGAAGGCCCTGGAGGCGGCGACTACCGGGCATGCCTGGGACGACCCATCACCCACGCTGAAGCGTGACGAGGTGACGGCGGGCATCATGAAGGAGGTCATCGACAGCTACGGTTCGGATTCGGACCTGCTCGGCCGACATGAGGCGCTGAAGGACAACTTGGGTCGTATGGGGGCCGCGTACATCGACGACCTCAACTACTCCACGTACAACTTCGGGTCGGCGGGTGACGAACTCGGGCGCGACGAACTGTTCGCGAACAGCAGCGATGGTTCCCAGCGGACCGACTTCGGCGAGGCCGCGACGCGCCGGTTCATGGGTGTGGTGGCAGCCGATGAAGAGGGCTGGAAGACGTTGTCCTCGGCACAGCAGGTGTACGAGGCGAGTGGACTGAAGGCATTCGGGGCCGAGCGCCAGGACCTCGGACTGCACTTCGGATACGGCGGGGCGAAGGTGCACGGAATTCTCGACGAGGCGCGTATCGAGGGCATCCACCAGCAGTTCAAGGGCGACGAGGATGCCAAGGTGCTGCAGATGGAGAAGGAAGCCGAGTGGAGGAAATTCGGCGTCAGCGCCGGAGTAGGCGCTGTGGTGGGGGTCGGCACCGCAGTGGTCCTGGGTCCCGCTGCGGGAGTCGTCGCCGCCACAGCGGTTCCTCTCGTCATGGATACCGCAACCGCGGCAATCAGCACCGGATACGCCGGTGAGACGATGGAGTACCTGAAGCAGCGCGAGTACAACAACAATGACGAAGCGTTGACCGGGATCGACAAGTTCAAGGCCGAGGGGGAGCGCGGAGCTGTCACGCCCCTGCTCAACTATGCGGACGAGATCGGGATGTCTGCTGATGAGAAGCGGCAGCTCGGCTTGGACATCGAGACGTATTACGGGAACGGAAAGACCGCGGTCAGCGACCAGGGGAGGGTCAAGTGATGAGGCTGCGCCGCTACGGGAGACGGATGACGGCCATCGCGGTTCTGGCCATCGGCGGTCTTCTCGCGGGGTGTTCCGGGGGCGAGGAGCGCGCGGAATCACCGGGACTGGGGCAGTGCAGGACGTTGCTCGGTGCTGAGAACGTGGAGGCCGCTGTCAAGACGACGGGCGGCGGCGATGTCGAGGTGAGCGGTACACCTCGGGCCGACGCGTTGGCGGATCGCCTCGTACGGGAGGCGAAGCAGTGGCAGGAGTCGGATCTCCAGCACACCCGCTACACCGGTTGCAGACTGGACGCCTTCGAGGGTGACCGGATCAGCGGCACCGTCGATGTGTCGGCGAAGTGGTCCCTCCTCTCACTGGGAATGATGGACAGCCCGAAGTACAGCCGGACGTGGCGGCGGGCGAACGAATCGGTGTACGTGGAACCGGAGCCCGGCCCGGCTCGCATGAGGTTGATCGCGGTATGCGCCGTACCCGGCACCATCGCCTCCCAGCCGTCCGATCTGCCGCTTCAGTTCGACGTGGCGGGGGCGAGTCTGGGAACGGAGCTCCGGTGGGAGCTGCTCAGTGCGTTCGCTCGGTCGGTCGTGGCGGAGATGGGTTGCGCGAAGCCCCCGGTCATTCCCTCCGCGCTGCCCGCATCCTCCTGAGGAGGCCTCCAGCCGTGACCGCGTCGGTGTCGCCGACGCGGTCGTCGCTGGATCTCTCGCGTTCGCCGTGGGCGGCCGCGCCGACGACGAGCGGACCGACGCGGGGCAGCGGCCCCGCGCTCGGTGAGCGGCCCCACACGTGCCCCCCGGCCTCCCGGTTCCGTGCGGGCCCTTCGCCTCCGTCGCCGGCGCGAGAAGCCGCCCGGAGCGACGGAGACTCCTGGACACTTTCGGGTTGGCCCGGAGAACTGGACAATGCCGCGGAGGGCCGAACCTGTCCGAAGGTTCGTACCGTTGTCCGACCAGGGGAGAGCTCTACGTGATCACCGAGCCGGAGTTGGTGGGCGATCCCGGGCCGGGCGGGCCCGCGGACGTGGTGAGCGGATTCGACCGGGAGCCCGCGACCGGGCGGCGCCGGGGGCAGGGGCCGCTGTGGGCCGCCGCCGGAGCGCTGGCGGCTTCGGCGGTGTGGGCGGCGGCGGTCTTCGCGTACGGGATCGGCGGCGACGAGAAGCCCGATCCGCGCGGCTACCGGGTGGAGTCCGACTCCTGCGCCGCGATGGAGCTGAAGGCGCTCTCCGAGGCGGCGGGGGAGCCGGACTCCGAGCCGGCGACCCAACTGGACGGCATCGAGCATCCCGCCCTCCACCGCATCCGCTGCACCGTCGACTTCAAGGAGTCGGAAGTCGCGGGCTGGACCATGGGCCTTCAGGCGTCTCTCACGGCCGAGCTGCACAAGGAGAGCGACCCGCGCCCCGAGTTCGAGGCGAGCAGCACGCTGACGGAGATCGAAGGCTCGGGCGTGGACCGGGTGGAGCGCGTGCCGGACCTCGGGGACCTGGCCTATCTGGTGGTCATGGAGGACAACTCCCTGCGGCTGACGGCGGTGGATGGAGGTGCCGTCGTGACGCTCACCCTGTTCGTCTGGACGTCCCCTCCCGACGATGCCACCGGCGAAGAGGGACTGCCGGACGTCGTGGACCAACCCGAGGTGCTCGGGTACCAGGGCGATCTGATCAGCGACCTGCGCGATGTGATGAAGGCGCTGAGGACGCACTGAGCACCGACCGCTGTACGCGCGCGGAGGTGGCCGCCCCCGTAGCGGGGACGGCCACTTCGCGGTGGAGACCGTGACCGGATTCGAACCGGTGTAACTCGAGTTGCAGTCGAGCCCCTGAGCCTCTCGGGCACACGGTCGGGTGCGGTGTTCCTTTGCCGTCGATGACGCTACGGGCCCTGGCCCGCCGCCTCAAGGAATCAGGCCCGCCCGCAACGCGACTGCCATACGCCGTTCACACCGGGGCCCGGGGCCTACGACCAAGGGCCGAGGGCGGTGCCGCACATGGACAGGGTTCAAACCGCTCCATGCCCCTTACGCTGGGCCCATGACCGCCCTCGAACCGCGTGACGGCACCGATGCCGCACACCTCGCGCCGCCCGCGACCGACGCTCACTCCCCGGACCCGCTGTCCGGCATCCCCCTCGCAGCCGTGGAAGGGGTCCTCGGGCGCACCTACCGGGCGCTCAGCATCGGCATCGTCTCCGTGGTGTTCCTCATCGCGTTCGAGGCCACGGCGGTCGGCACGGCCATGCCGGTCGCCGCACGCGAGCTGAACGGGATACCCCTCTACGCGTTCGCCTTCTCCGCGTACTTCACCACCAGCCTGTTCGCCATGGTCCTCTCCGGTCAGTGGGCCGACCGTCGCGGGCCGCTCCAGCCGCTCGCCACCGGGATCACCGCGTTCGGCGTCGGCCTGCTGCTCTCCGGGGCGGCCACCAGCATGTGGATCTTCATCGCGGGCCGGGCGGTCCAGGGGCTCGGCGGCGGGCTGGTGATCGTCGCCCTGTACGTGGTCATCGGGCGGGCCTACCCCGAGCGCATCAGGCCCGCGATCCTGGCGGCCTTCGCCGCGAGCTGGGTGATCCCCTCCGTCGTCGGGCCGCTCGCCTCCGGGACGGTGACCGAGCACCTCGGCTGGCGCTGGGTCTTCGTCGGCATCCCCGCCCTCATCGTGATCCCTCTCGCGCTGGCCCTCCCGGCGATCCGGCGGACGGCCTCCGGGCCCGCGGACCCGGCCGCCGCCACCGAACCGTACGACCGCCGCCGGATCCGGCTCGCCCTCGGGATCTCGGCCGGGGCGGGGCTGCTCCAGTACGCGGGGCAGGAGCTGAACTGGCTCGCGCTCCTGCCGGCCGCCCTGGGCGTCGCCCTGCTGGTGCCCGCCGTCCGCGGACTGCTGCCCACCGGGACCGTACGGGCGGCGACCGGGCTGCCCTCGGTGGTCCTCCTGCGCGGGGTCGCGGCCGGGTCGTTCGTCGCCGCCGAGTCCTTCGTACCGCTGATGCTCGTCACCCAGCGCGGGCTGTCCCCGACGATGGCCGGGCTCTCGCTGGCCGTGGGCGGGGCGACCTGGGCGCTCGGTTCGTTCGTGCAGTCCCGGCCGCGCATGGAGCCCCACCGGGAGCGGCTGATGGTGACCGGAATGGTGCTGGTCGCCGCCTCGATCGCGGTGGCGCCCTCTGTGCTGATCGAGGGGGTCCCGGTCTGGACCGTCGCCGTCGCCTGGGCCTTCGGCTGCTTCGGGATGGGCATGGTGATCGCCTCCACCAGCGTGCTGTTGCTGAAGCTGTCCGCCCCGGAGGAGGCGGGCTCCAACTCCGCCGCCCTCCAGATCTCCGACGGGCTCTCCAATGTGCTGCTGCTGGCCGGTGGCGGCGCGGCCTTCGCCGCGCTCGGCGGCGGCGCGGTGGGCGCGGCCGCGCACGGGGCGGCACAGGCCGGCGCCGCCGGCTCGCACCCGGGCGCGTTCGCCGCCGTGTTCCTGCCGATGGCGGGGGTGGCGCTGGTGGGGGCCTGGGTGGCTACGCGGGTGCGGGAGAGGTAGCGGCACCACGCGGTACCGGCCGGTACCATAAGCCTATGGCTGGTCTGAATCTGCGGTTCACCGAGGAAGAGCTGAACTCTCTGCGCGCCCGTGCCGAGGCAGAGGGCAGGAGCATGCAGGCATTCGCGCACGATGCGGTGATCACTGCCATAAACGAGCACTCGCGGCTCTTCAATGAGGCCGCGGACCATGTTCTGAAGGCGAGTGAGGAGCTCAACCGGAGGCTCGCCTGATGCAGTACCTGACCCTGCCCGAGCTGTTGAACCTGGCGGAGCGGCTCAGGACGGCGGAGGTGCGCGACTACGGGCTGCTGGAGTCGGCGCTGGCCAGACCGCAGGCGAGCGTGTTCGGTCAGGACGCCTATCCGGATGTCTGGCAGAAGGCCGCGGCTCTGATGGAATCCCTGGCCCGCAACCATGGACTGGTGGACGGCAACAAACGCATCGCGTGGTACGCGACCTGGGTGTTCCTCCACATGAACGGCCATCCGCTCGATCCGCGCTTCGATGTCGACGAAGCGGAGCGGTTCGTGTTGGCCGCGTGCCAGGGTGCCCTGGACATGCCCAAGATCGCCGAGCGGTTGCCGGGGTTCGCCCGACAGCCGTCCCTGTGAAGAGCGTCTCAACGGACTCGAACCGCGACTCGTTCGTACGGGTTCCCGGCCGGCCCACCGGTAGGGTGGCCCGGTTGTCGTATCGCGGGCCGGGCCGATCAGCGCCGGGTCCGGTGCGGACAGCGCCCCACGTACCCGAGAGCCCCGAACCGGAGACCGTGACTACTACCACCGCCTCCCACCATCTCTCACCCGCCTTTCCCGGCCGTGCCCCCTGGGGCACCGCCGGGAAGCTGCGAGCCTGGCAGCAGGGCGCCATGGAGAGGTACATCCAGGAGCAGCCGCGCGACTTCCTCGCCGTCGCGACGCCCGGCGCCGGCAAGACCACGTTCGCGCTGACCCTTGCGTCGTGGCTGCTGCATCACCATGTCGTGCAGCAGATCACCGTCGTCGCCCCGACCGAGCACCTCAAGAAGCAGTGGGCGGAGGCGGCCGCGCGGATAGGCATCAAGCTCGATCCCGAGTACAGCGCCGGTCCGCTGAGCAAGGACTACCACGGGGTCGCCGTGACGTACGCCGGTATCGGTGTCCGTCCGATGCTGCACCGCAACCGCTGCGAGCAGCGCAAGACGCTCGTGATCCTCGACGAGATCCACCACGCCGGTGACTCGAAGTCCTGGGGCGAGGCCTGCCAGGAGGCGTTCGACCCGGCGACCCGGCGGCTCGCGCTGACCGGTACGCCGTTCCGGTCGGACACCAACCCGATCCCGTTCGTCGCGTACGAGGAGGGCAACGACGGCATCCGCCGCTCCTCCGCCGACTACACCTACGGCTACGGCAACGCGCTCGCCGACGGCGTCGTCCGCCCGGTCATCTTCCTCAGCTACAGCGGCAACATGCGCTGGCGCACCAAGGCCGGCGACGAGATCGCCGCCCGGCTCGGCGAGCCGATGACCAAGGACGCCATCGGGCAGGCCTGGCGCACCGCGCTGGCGCCTACCGGTGACTGGATCCCCAACGTGCTCTCCGCCGCCGACAAGCGGCTCACCGAGGTCCGCAAGGGCATCCCCGACGCGGGTGGCCTCGTCATCGCGACCGACCAGGAGTCGGCGCGCGCCTACGCCAAGATCCTCAAGAAGGTCACCGGCGAGACGCCGACCGTGGTCCTCTCCGACGAGAAGGCCGCCTCGAAGAAGATCGACCGGTTCAGCGGGGACGAGTCGCGCTGGATGGTCGCGGTCCGCATGGTGTCCGAGGGCGTCGACGTGCCACGTCTCGCCGTCGGCGTGTACGCCACGACGATCTCCACGCCTCTCTTCTTCGCCCAGGCGGTAGGGCGCTTCGTGCGCTCCCGCCGGCGCGGGGAGACCGCGTCCGTGTTCGTGCCGACGATCCCGATGCTCCTCGACTTCGCCAACGAGATGGAGGTCGAGCGCGACCACGTGCTCGACAAGCCGAAGAAGGGCAGCGACGAGGAGAACCCGTTCTCCGAGGAGGACAAGCTCCTCGCCGACGCGGAGAAGCTGGAGGACGAGGAGACCGAGGAGCAGTTGCCCTTCGAGGCGCTGGAGTCCGACGCCGTCTTCGACCGTGTGCTGTACGACGGCGCCGAGTTCGGTATGCAGGCCCACCCCGGCTCCGCGGAGGAACAGGACTACCTCGGCATTCCGGGGCTCCTGGAACCGGACCAGGTCCAGCTTCTCCTCCAGAAGCGGCAGAGCCGGCAGATCGCGCACAGCCGCCAGAGGCCGGCCGAGGAGGCCGATCTCCTGGAGAAGCCCGCCGACGCCCGGCCCGTGGTGACCCACAAGCAGCTGCTGAGCCTGCGCAAGCAGCTCAACACGATGGTCTCCGCCTACACCCACCAGAGCGGCAAGCCCCACGGTGTCATCCACACCGAACTGCGCCGGGTCTGCGGCGGCCCGCCGAGCGCGGAGGCCACGGCCCACCAGATCCAGCAGCGCATCGTGAAGGTCCAGGAGTGGGCGACCCGGATGACGTGAGCGGGGGAGCCGTCCGTTTTCGTCGGCCCGTACGGAGGTGCCCTCTCCGTGCGGGCCGACCGCGTTCCGCGGCCTCGCGGCGACGACGCTCTCCCGTGATCCGCCGAGATGTTTCCGGCCGTCGCGGCGGGGAATTTTCTCGGTGGTTGTTCACGCATTGTTAACGTTGGTTCACATGTGTGGACGCGCCGCCCCCTTGGCGTCGTGACACGTGAACGCGCGTAGATGTTCGCTTTCCGGACGCCGTCCCGCTGACCGGCCCTTATGCGCGCGCCGTTCCGGGCCTCCGTGTCCGGAGACCGGATTCTGGACGAGGACTTCCGCTGAGCGGACCGGCTCGCTACTGTCCCCGCCATATGGACGCCCCGTGGCAACGCCGCCGCGGAGCGCAGCCGGTGCCTTGCCAGGCCGGCGGCCTCTCCGTGTGTCGCCGCTGGGACCGGCGTCGCAACCCGCCGGAGCAGGACCGTCGTCGCTCACCCCGAAGAGGAGAGGGCGTCGTGACAGCGGAGACCTCGCAGACGCTCGACCGAGGACTACGCGTCCTCAAACTGCTCGCCGACACCGATCACGGCCTGACGGTCACCGAGTTGTCCAACAAACTCGGCGTCAACCGGACCGTCGTCTACCGATTGCTCGCCACCCTGGAGCAGCACGCCCTGGTCCGCCGTGATCTGGGCGGTCGCGCCCGGGTCGGCCTCGGTGTGCTGCGGCTCGGCCGACAGGTGCACCCGCTCGTCCGGGAAGCCGCGCTGCCCGCGCTGCGCTCCCTGGCCGAGGACATAGGGGCCACCGCCCATCTCACGCTCGTCGACGGCAGCGACGCCCTCGCGGTCGCCGTCGTCGAGCCCACCTGGACCGACTACCACGTCGCCTACCGGGCCGGGTTCCGGCATCCGCTGGACCGGGGTGCGGCGGGCCGGGCCATCCTGTCCGCCCGGCAGACGACGGATGCCGGACACCCCGGCTACACCCTCACCCACGGCGAACTCGAGGCCGGGGCCAGTGGGGCGGCGGCGCCCCTGGTCGGCGTCTCGGGCGTGGAGGGCAGCGTCGGTGTCGTCATGCTCGCCGACGCCATACCGGAGCGGGTCGGGCCCCGCGTGCTCGACGCGGCCCGGGAAGTGGCCGACGCGCTGCGGTAGACCCGTACCGGAGACCCGTACCGGAGACCCGGAGGCGGGGGCCCGGAGGCCCGGGGGCCCGTACCGGCAGGGGAGTGGCCGACGCGCCTGCCGGAGCGCGGCGGTTAGATTGGGTGCGTGCTCACTCGTCTCACGCGCCCCCGCGTCCTCGCCCTCTGCGCGCTGCCCGTCCTCGCCCTCTTCGGTACCGCGGCCTTCGCACCGCTGCCGTTCACCCTGGCCCGGCCCGGGCTGACCGCGGACGTGCTCGGCAAGGACGACGGGCGGCCGGTGATCACCATCACCGGCGCCGAGACCCGGCCCACCGACGGGCAGCTGAGGATGACGACGATCCTCGCCACCGGGCCGAAGGCGGACGTCCGTATCGGCGAGGTGATCGACGGCTGGTTCCGGACCGACCGGGCTGTCATGCCGCGTGACTCCGTGTACCCCACCGGCGGCTCCGAGAAGGAGATCGAGAAGCACAACCTCGACGATATGAAGCAGTCGCAGAACGTCGCCGTCGACGCCGCCCTGAACTACCTGGACCGCGAGCCCGGTTCGATGCGGGTCGAGGTGGACCTCGGCGACATCGGCGGCCCGAGCGCCGGCCTCTTCCTCTCCCTCGGCATCATCGACAAGCTCGACGGCAACGGCTCCGGCGGCGACCTCACCGGCGGCCGTACCATCGCCGGTACGGGGACGGTCAGCGCGGACGGCAAGGTCGGCGCGGTCGGCGGCGTGTCGATGAAGGCCCAGGGTGCCCACCGGGACGGGGCGGGCGTCTTCCTCGTGCCGAAGGCCGAGTGCGCCCAGGCGGAGGCCGAGGCGCCCGACGGGCTGCGGATCGTGCCCGTCTCCACGCTGAAGGACGCGGTCGGCTCGCTCAAGGCCCTCCAGACGGGCGGGACGGTACCGGGCTGCTGACCCGCGGTTCCACGGAGGGTTTCTGTTCCTTCTCCGCTCGCGGCACAGAGGGCTCCGGGCGATCCGCTGTCTCCACCACCGGCGCGTCGTCCAGCGTCCGCCAGGACGGGAACACCAGCGGGCTGAGCGTGGCCAGGAAGTAGACCCCGCCCATCAGCAGCAGTGCCCCTCCCGCCCCGGCGCCCTCCACCAGCAGCCCGGCCGCGAGTCCGCCCAGCGGCATCGCGAACTCGCAGCCCGCCGTCAGCGCCCCCGCCACCCGGCTGCGCAGCCGGTCCGGCACGCGCTCGTAGATGACCGTCGTCAGGATCGGGTTCAGCATGCCGCCCGCGATCCCGCCCAGCAGCATCGTCACCGCGAGCGGAAGCGTCGTCCCGGTCACCGCCGCGACCAGGAACCTCGGCGCGCCGCACAGGATCACGCACACCGTGAACACCGCCCGGCGCGGGAACCGGTGCCCCACCGCCCCGTACAGCAGGGCCCCCGCCAGCCCGCCCGCCCCGAACATCGCGGTGAGCAGCCCGATGGCCCTCGCGCCGCCCAGCTCGCCCTCGGCGTGCACCGGGAGCAGTACCGCGTTCCAGCCCTGGTCGGTGCCGTTCATGAGCATCACCATGACCACGATCGCCAGCAGCAGCCGGTCGCCCAGCAGGTGGGCGTACCCTTCGCGGAGTTCGCCGCCGTAGGCGCGCAGGGAGACCGGGGCCTCGGCCTTCCGCGGTTCGGCCGCGCGCACTCCCCGCACCCCCCCGGCGATCAGCAGGGCGGACAGGGCGAACGTCGCCGCGTCCAGCAGCAGGACCGTCTCCGCGCCGGCGAAGGCGATGAGGACGCCGGCGAGCGCCGCGCCGACCATCCGGGCCCCGCGCGAGACCGCGTCGAAGAGGCCGGCGGCCCGGGGCAGTGTGGTGCCCGCGTGCTCGGCCAGGTCCGGGATCAGGACGTAGCGCGCGGTGTTGCCCGGGGTGTGGGCGAACCCGTTGAGCGCCATCAGCACGCACAGCATCCAGAAGCCGAGGACCCCGGCGAAGTGCAGCAGCGGGATCGCCGCGATGGCCGACGCGCACACGGCGTCGGAGGCGATGGCGACCCGACGGCGGCCGATCCGGTCGATGACCGGTCCGCCGATCAGCGCGGCGACGACGATCGGCAGGGTGGCGCAGAAGGCGACGAACCCTGCCCGGCCCGCGCTGCCGGTGGTCTCCAGGACGAACCAGGGGACGCCGATCAGGGTCAGTGAAGTGCCAGCGGTGGATATGGAGTTGGCCGCGAGCGTGGCGGCGAGCGGGGTGCGGTTCCCCATGGCGCTGTTTCCCCCGAGTCGGTTAGGTCGTCGTTATGCGGCACGGAAGGCGCCGGTGCGGGGAGCGGGCGCGGTCGCCTCCCGGCTCTGGGCCGTCAGTCGCAGGCCGACCTCGACCAGGGTCCAGCCGACCCGGGTGCGCAGGCTGGTGCGGGGGAGGCGGAACGCCGTTGCCTCCCCCTGGAGTTCGGACGCGCGGGTGGCGTGCAGGAGGTGGTGTACGTCGGCATGCATGAAGGGATTCCCTTCGGGAGGGCGGCTGTTGGCGGCGCGGTGTTCATTCGGAGGAGCGCGGGAAGGTGTGCAGGTGGGTCCGGACGACGGCCGAGCCCTCGGTGTCGTCGGGGACGCGGCCCCGGTAGCTCTCCACGAGCTCCTGGGCCTTGCGGGCCAGCTCCAGTGCCAGCTCCGGGGTGAGGCGGATCGTGAAGTCGCTCATGTCCCAGCCGCGTTGCCATTCCTCCGGCCAGTCGTCCATCGTGCCCAGCCAGGTGTTGAGCTCCTGGGCGTGGCTCGTGGCCGTCTCGTGGAGGAGGAAGTCGATGGCCCCGCGTACCTCCGGGTCGGCGTGCGTGCGGAATTCGGCGCTCTCGACGGTCGAGCCGTCGTGGGCCGCCCGCCACCAGCGTTCGCGGCCCTTGCCCAGCTCCGGGGCGTCCTCGACCATCCCGGACTCGGCCAGCCGGCGCAGGTGGTAGCTGGTCGCGCCGCTCGACTCGCCCAGCCGCTCTCCGAGCTTGGAGGCGGTGGCGGGGCCGAAATCGCGCAGCGCTTTCAGCAGCCGCAGCCGGAGGGGGTGCGCGATGGCCCGCAGGGTGCGGGCGTCGACGTTGTGGATCTTCCGGTCGGAGCCGTCGTAGCGGTAGGGGCGGACGTCCTCGTTCTCTGCCATGGTTCGAAGATAGAGATGCAAAGAGTGCTTTGCAAGGCTTTTTTGCAAGGAATCGTTTGCAACGACTCTTCGTGACTCATCCCTTCGCGACTCATCCCTCCTTGATGAACCCCTCCGCCACCAGCCAGTCCTTCGCCACTTCGTGCGGGTCCTCGCCGTCCACGTCCACCTTGGCGTTCAGCGTCTGCGCGACCTCGGTCGTCAGCTTCTTCGCGAGCGGGTCCAGCAGCTCCGCGATCACCGGGTACTTCTCGAAGGTGGCCTCGTGGATGACCGGGGAGGCGTTGTAGTTGGGGAAGAAGTGCTTGTCGTCCACCAGGACGTCCAGGTTCATGGCCTTGATGCGCCCGTCGGTGGTGAACACCTCGCCCAGCAGGCAGGAGCTGGACGTGGAGACCTGGGTGTAGATGATCCCGGCGTCCATCTTCCGGATGTTGCCGGCCGGGATCCTCATCCCGTACTTCTTCTCCATGCCGGGCAGCCCGTCGTCGCGGGAGGCGAACTCGTTCTCCACACAGATCGTCACCGCGCCCGGGTCCTTCTTCGCCAGGGCCGCCACGTCCGAGAGCGTCCTCAGCCGGTACTTCGCGTTGTTCTTCTTGCTGATGGCGAGCGCGTACGTGTTGTCGAGCGGGGCCGGCGGCAGCCAGATCACCCCGTTGCCCCTGTCCTCGTCCCGCACCGCCTCGTACTGCTTCTCCGGGTCGACGATGGGGTTCGCGTGGCCGAGGTAGGTGATCCAGCCGGTGCCGGTGTAGTCCCACTGCGCGTCGGCGTCGCCGTTGATGATGGCCTCGCGCGCGCTGATCGAACCCGGCAGGTTCGTCCGGTCCAGGACCGCCGCCCCGGCCGCCTTGAACACCAGGCCGGTCATCTGGCCCAGGATGATGTTCTCGCTGAAGTTCTTCGACGTCACCGTCAGCGTCGCGCCCTTGAGCGGCTCGCCCTGCCCGACCGACCCGGGCGATACGTCGTCCACCATCGGCGAACCGCTCTTGAGCCCACAGCCGCCCAGGAGCAGAGCCAGGGCCAGCGCTCCGGCCGCCCGAGCCCCGAGAGACACCCGGCGCGTCCTCCTCATCACTCCTCCAGCCCGCGCGGCGTCAGCGCCAGTTCGGCCAGCGAGGCCAGCCAGTCCACCAGCAGGGCCAGCACCACCGTCAGCACCGAGCCGATGATCAGCACCGGCATCCGCTGCGTCTGGATCCCCGAGGTGATCAGGTCGCCCAGTCCGCCGCCCCCGCCGAACGTCGCCAGCGTCGCCGTGCCGACGTTCAGGACCAGTGCCGTACGCACCCCGGCCAGGATCAGCGGCACCGCGAGCGGCAGCTCCACCTTCATCAGTACGCCCCGCCCGGACATTCCCATCCCGCGCGCCGCCTCGATCATGTTCGGCTCGATCACCCGCAGACCCGCCACCGTGTTGGAGAGCACCGGCAGCACCGCGTAGATCACGATGCCGATGATCGCGGTCCGCGGGCCGATGCCCAGCCAGATCACCAGCAGCGCCAGCAGACCGATCGCGGGCGTCGCCTGCCCGATGTTGGCCAGCGCGGTGAACGCCGGGGCCGCCTTCCGCAGCCGCCGCCGGGTCAGGGCGATGCCCAGCGGGATCGCGATGATCAGCACCCAGAACGTGGAGATCGCCGTCAGCCGCACGTGCTGCCACCAGCGCAGCTGCACATTGCCGCCGGAGAGCGAGTTCTCCGCGATCGAGTCCAGGTGGATGTTGGTGATCCATAGGTAGGTGACGACCACGATGACCACGAGCACCACCGGCAGGACCACCAGCTTCCGCCAGGTGAACCGGCGCTCCGGCCCCGCCGGGGCGGGGGACGGGTCGCTCTCCTCGTCGTGGAACGCGTGGCCCTTGACGTCGTGTTCGCCCGGCGGCCGGGCCGGGGTGGCCGGGCCCTTGCCGGAGCCGGACGGATGGCTGGGGCTCATACTCCGCCGCCATCCCCTTCCAGCGCCTGCTCCGTCCGGTGGACGCGCAGCTCCTCCAGCTCGTGCTGGTGCTCCATCGCGGTCAGCCGGTCGGCCTCCAGCAGCTCCTGCACGTTGTCCATCAGCGTCTTCATGTCGACGACCCCGATGAACTCGCCGCGCCGCCCGGTCACCGCGACCCGGCCGCCGCTGTCGGTGAGGACCGCCTCCAGCGCGTCGTGCAGGGTGGCGTCCCGGGTCACGGTGTCGTGCACCAGCTGCCCGGCCCGCGCCAGCGAACCGCGCGCCCGCATCAGGTCGCCGCGCCGCAGCCACTTGTACGGGCGGTTCCGGCGGTCCAGCATCAGCAGCTCGTTGTGCGGGCCGCTGCGCAGCTTGTTGAAGATCGACTGGAGCGGGTCCTCGACCGTCACCGTCGGGAAGTCCGCGATGCCCACATCCCGTACGCGGGTCAGGTTCAGCCGCTTGAGGGCCGCGCCCGCGCCGACGAAGCCGGAGACGAAGTCGTCCGTCGGGTTGGTGAGGATCGCCTCGGGGGTGTCGAACTGCGCGATGTGCGAGCGCTCCCGGAGCACCGCGATCCGGTCGCCGAGCTTGATCGCCTCGTCGAAGTCGTGGGTGACGAACACGATCGTCTTGTGCAGCTCGTGCTGGAGCCGGATCAGCTCGTCCTGGAGGTGGTCACGGGTGATCGGGTCGACCGCCCCGAACGGTTCGTCCATCAGCAGCACCGGGGGGTCGGCGGCCAGCGCCCGCGCCACCCCCACCCGCTGTTGCTGCCCGCCGGAGAGCTGGCGCGGATAGCGGCCGTGGAACTCGCGCGGGTCCAGGCCCACCAGGTCGAGCATCTCCTCCACCCGGTCCTTCACCCGGGACTTGGACCAGCCGACCATCTTCGGGACCAGGGCGATGTTGTCCGCGACCGTCATGTGCGGGAAGAGGCCCGACGACTGGATGGCGTAGCCGATCTTGCGGCGCAGCTTCACCGGGTCGATGTCGGTGACGTCCTCGTCGTCGATCCGGATCCGGCCCGACGTCGGCTCGATCAGCCGGTTGATCATCTTCAGGGTGGTGGACTTCCCGCAGCCGGACGGCCCGACGAAGATCACCGTCTCGCCCGCCCTGATCTCCATCGAGACGTTCTCGACGGCCGGGTTCGGGTTGCCCGGGTAGTTCTTGGTGAGGTTGTCCAGCTGGATGGTGGCCCCGGAGGTGGCGGCGGTCCCGCCCGCGGTGACGGCCCCGGTGTCGGTATCGGTCTCAGGCACGGATCCCCCTCGGGATGGTCAGCCGTCCCAGCAGGACGTACGCGGCGTCGAAGAGCAGGGCGAGGACGACGATGCCGAGCGTGCCCGAGAGGACCTGGTTGATCGCGTTGGCGCTGCCCAGCGAGGCGATGCCCCGGAAGATCTCGTTGCCGAGGCCGGGCCCGGAGGCGTACGCGGCGATGGCGGCGATGCCCATCAGCATCTGGGTGGAGACCCGGATCCCGGTCAGGATCGGCGGCCAGGCGAGCGGCAGCTCCACCCGGCACAGCCGTGCGAGCCGCGACATCCCGATGCCCGTCGCCGCGTCGACCAGGGACGGATCGACGCCCCGCAGTCCGACGATGGCGTTCCGGACGATCGGCAGCAGCCCGTACAGGGTCAGGGTGATCACGGTCGGCGCGACGCCGAGGCCGACCAGCGGGATCAGCAGACCGATCGCGGCGAGGGAGGGGATGGTGAGGATCGTGGCGGTGGAGGTGATGGCCAGCGAGCCGCCCCAGCCGCTGCGATAGCTCACCACCCCGATGACCACGCCCAGCGCGGTGGCGATGACCATGCACTGGAAGACCACGCTGACGTGCTGGAACGCATCCGTGAGGAGCTGCTGGTGGCGGGTGTTCAGATACTCCCAGAAGCTCACACGGCACTCCTTCGGATCAATGACGCCCCGGGGCGTCAATGATCGGATCGGTCGGTGTCCTCGGCCGCCTGTTCCACCAGCGGGATGATCCGCAGCGGAACCGGGTTCTCCATGACGATCGCCGTGGAAGCCCGGACAATGCCATCAAATCCGACAACCCGGTCGATCACCCGCTGAAGATCGGCGTTGGAACGGGCCACCAGACGGCAGAACATGTCGCCGTGCCCGGTGGTGGTGTGGAGCTCCAGCACTTCCGGTACGCCGCCCAAATGGGCCCGTACGTCGACCCCTTGGCCCTGTTTGATCTCCAGCGTGGCGAACGCGGTGACCGGGTAGCCGAGCGCCGCCGGATCCACGTCGGGGCCGAACCCCCGGATGACGCCGTTCGACTGAAGGCGGTCCAGCCGCGCCTGTACGGTCCCGCGTGCCACCCCGAGTCGCCGGGATGCCTCGAGGACACCGATCCGCGGTTCGCGCGCCAGGAGCACGATGAGCCGCCCGTCCAGATGATCGATCGCCATGAGCCTGCCTTCGATGGTCACCCTGTACGAATAGTCCGGCCATCATGGCGATTCGCTGAACACATTGACCAGCCGATACGCGAACTGTTGCGCACCTTGCGATGTGGGGAGAGCCTTCGAATATGACTGAGACTCTGCACACCAGCCCCGAGACCGCCCGGCAGGCCGACCCCTTCCCGGTCAGGGGAATGGACGCGGTCGTCTTCGCCGTGGGCAACGCCAAGCAGGCCGCGCACTACTACTCGACCGCCTTCGGCATGAAGCTGGTCGCCTACTCCGGACCGGAGAACGGCACCCGCGAGACCGCGAGTTACGTCCTGACCAACGGTGCCGCCCGCTTCGTGTTCACCTCCGTGATCAAACCGTCCACCGAGTGGGGCACCTTCCTCGCCGACCATGTCGCCGAGCACGGCGACGGCGTCATCGACCTCGCGATCGAGGTCCCGGACGCCCGGGCCGCGTACGCGTACGCCGTCGAGCACGGCGCCCGGGGTCTCACCGAGCCGCACGAGGTCAAGGACGAGCACGGCACCGTCGTCCTCGCCGCCATCGCCACCTACGGCGAGACCCGTCACACCCTGGTGGAGCGCTCCGGCTACGAGGGCCCCTACCTCCCCGGCTTCGCGGCGGCCTCGCCGATGGTCGAGCCGCCCGCCAAGCGCACCTTCCAGGCGATCGACCACTGCGTCGGCAACGTCGAGCTCGGCCGGATGAACGAGTGGGTCGGCTTCTACAACCAGGTCATGGGCTTCACCAACATGAAGGAGTTCGTGGGCGACGACATCGCCACCGAGTACTCCGCCCTGATGTCGAAGGTCGTCGCCGACGGCACGCTCAAGGTCAAGTTCCCGATCAACGAGCCGGCCATCGCGAAGAAGAAGTCGCAGATCGACGAGTACCTGGAGTTCTACGGCGGCGCGGGCGTCCAGCACATCGCGCTCGCCACGAACGACATCGTCGCCTCGGTCCGCGCGATGCGCGCCGCGGGCGTCCAGTTCCTGGACACGCCGGACTCGTACTACGACACCCTCGGCGAGTGGGCCGGCGAGACCCGGGTGCCGGTGGAGACCCTGCGCGAGCTGAAGATCCTCGTCGACCGCGACGAGGACGGCTACCTGCTGCAGATCTTCACCAAGCCGGTCCAGGACCGGCCGACCGTCTTCTTCGAGATGATCGAGCGCCACGGCTCCATGGGCTTCGGCAAGGGCAACTTCAAGGCCCTGTTCGAGGCGATCGAGCGCGAGCAGGAGAAGCGCGGCAACCTCTGAGCCGCACCGGCCGCGCGTCTTTGGACCGCGGCTCCGCCTGATCCGCGTCCCGGCACGCGCAACGCCGCCGCGGTCCGGGGCAGTACCCCGGACCGCGGCGGCCCCCATCGTTGACGACGCCCCGTCAGGAGCTCTCCGACGCCCCGGCCGCCGCCGATCTCTCCGCCGCCGGGCTGCTCGCCGCCGTCTTCGACGGAACCGGGGCCGGACGCGGAGACGTCGAGGGGGCCGGAGGCGGAGACGTCGAGGGGGCCGGAGCCTCGGGCTTCGTCTCCCGCCTCGGCTCCGGCTTCGGCCCGGGGACCGGCGGGGCCGGGGGCGGCTGCATGTCGCCCGGTCCGCCCGGCGGCGGCTCGCCCAGTGCCTCCAGCGCCTCCCGGGCCAGCGGCGCGGCCAGCGGCGAGAAGGCCGGGTTGGTGCGCACGGCCTCCTCCAGATGGCGGCGCGCCGGACCGTAGTCCTCCAACTCCCGCTGGATGATGCCCAGGTGGTACGCGTACGAGGCGTTCCGCACGCCCGTGCCGACGGCCTGCTCCGCGTACTTGAGACCTTCCTCCGGCTTGCCCGCCCGGTGCAGCGCCCAGCCCAGCGCGTCCGCCACCGCCGCACCGCGGTGCTGCTTCCGCCACTGGCCGCGCAGCAGCTCCACGGCCTCGTCCGGGTCCCCGTGGTCGGCCTCGAAGCGGGCCAGCAGCAGGGACTCGTCGACCCCGGCCCTCTTCGCCCCGGCCGCCATCTCCAGCAGCTTCGCGTACTGCGTGCGGGCATCCCCGTCCAGCCCCAGCGACTCGTACAGCTCGCCCAGCTCCAGGGCGTACTCCGGGCGCGGGAGCTTCTCCAGCGCGCTCTGGTACGCGGCCAGCGCCTCGTCGGTGCGGTCCAGCGCCACCAGGGCCCGGGCCCGGCCGGCCAGCGAGGCGTGGTGACCGGCGTCCGTGCGCAGCGCCGCGTCGAACTGCGCCACCGCCTCATCCGGTTCGCCCCGCTCCCAGGCAAGCTCGCCCAGACGGTGCAGCGCCTCGGCCTTCTCGGCGGGCTGCGTCGCCCGGTCCGCCGCCTCCCGGGCGGTGGCCAGCGCGTCCTCGCGCCAGCCCTGGCCCCGGTACAGCTCGGCGGTGCGGGCCAGCGCCGGGACGCCCTTGCGCAGCTCGCCGAACTTCTCCGTCGCCGCGGTCACCGCCTTCTGGTCGCCGAGACCGGTGTACGCGTCGATGAGGACCGGATACACGCTCCAGGCCTTCGGCTGCCGGGACTTGACCGTCTCGCCCCACCGCTTCGCCGCGAGGAAGTCGTGCCGGGCGTTGGCCAGGGCAGCCAGGCCCACCCACGCCTCCCCGTTGCCGCGCTCGCCCGCCCGCGCCTTGAGCGAACGCTTCAGGGTCTCCTCGGCGCGGGCGTAGTACGCCGTGTCCGCCGAACGCCGCGCCCACTCCACGTACGCCGTGCCGAGCGTCGCCAGGGACGGGGCGTCGGACGGGTGGGACTCCACCCACTTCTGCCGGTCCCCGATCAGCGCGGTGAGGTCCGAGAGCGAGGCGGGGGAGCCCGCGGTCGTCGCCGCCTCGGCCCGCTCGACCGGCCCCGGTTCCCTCGGCACCTCGCCCTCCCCGCCCTCCACCGCCACCAGCGCCCCGGCCAGCAGCACCCCGGCGGCGACCGCGCCGAACGCGGCCCTGCGCAGCGTCGTCCGCAGGGTGGGCGGTGGCGGGGGTACGGCGGTGGCGCCTTCGGCGGGCAGCACGTAGGGGTCCTGCGGGGACGGTCCGGGCGGCTGGCGGGACTCCGGATCCTGCTGCGGCATGACATCCATGGCCATCACTGTGCGTCAGTCATACGAGCACACCGCGCCTTGGGATCGTCGCCGCCCTACGGGTTCACACCATTGGCCCCGGGTGTCACGCTTGGATCATGAGCGATCTCCTCGAACGGCTGCGCGCGGGACTGCCCCCCGAGGCGCTGATCACCGATCCGGACGTCACCGCGTCCTACGCCCACGACATGGCGAGCTTCTGCGAGGCCGGCACCCCGGCCGTCGTCGTGCTCCCCCGCACGGTCGAGCAGGTCCAGCACGTCATGCGCACCGCCACCGCGCTGCGCGTCCCGGTCGTCCCACAGGGTGCCCGTACCGGCCTGTCCGGCGCGGCCAACGCCTCGGACGGCTGCATCGTGCTGTCCCTGGTGAAGATGGACCGGATCCGGGAGATCAGCCCGGTCGACCGGATCGCCGTCGTCGAACCGGGCGTCGTCAACGCGGTGCTGTCACGCGCGGTGAACGAACACGGTCTGTGCTACCCGCCGGATCCCTCCAGCTGGGAGACGTGCACCATCGGCGGCAACATCGGCACCGCGTCCGGCGGCCTGTGCTGCGTGAAGTACGGGGTCACCGCCGAGTACGTCCTGGGCCTGGACGTCGTCCTCGCCGACGGACGGCTCCTGACCACCGGCCGCCGCACCGCCAAGGGCGTCGCCGGATACGACCTGACCCGGCTCTTCGTCGGCTCCGAGGGCAGCCTCGGGATCGTCGTCAAAGCCGTCCTCGCGCTCAAACCGCAGCCACCCCAGCAGCTCGTCCTCGCCGCCGAGTTCCCCTCGGCAGCCGCCGCCTGTGACGCTGTGTGCCGGATCATGGAGCACGGTCACACCCCGTCACTCCTCGAACTGATGGACCGTACGACGGTGCGTGCCGTCAACGCGCTGGCCTCCATGGGTCTGCCCGAGACCACCGAGGCCCTGCTGCTCTGCGCCTTCGACACCCCCGACCCCCTCGCCGACCTCGCCGCCGTCGGAGCGCTGTGCACCGCCGCCGGGGCCACCGAGGTGGTCCCGGCCGACAGCCCCGCCGAGTCCGAACTCCTCCTCCAGGCGCGCCGGATGGCGCTCACCGCGCTGGAGGCCGTCAAGTCCGCCACGATGATCGACGACGTCTGCGTACCGCGCTCGCAGCTCGGCGCGATGCTCGCGGGCACGGCGGCCATCGCGAAGGAGTACGACCTCACCATCGGCGTCTGCGCCCACGCGGGCGACGGCAACACCCACCCCGTCGTCTGCTTCGACCACGACGACCCCGACGAGTCCCGCCGGGCCCGTGAGTCCTTCGACGCGATCATGGCCCTCGGCCTCGAACTGGGCGGAACCATCACCGGCGAACACGGCGTCGGAGTCCTCAAGAAGGAGTGGCTCGCCCGCGAACTGGGCGAGACCGGCATCGAACTGCAGCGCGGCATCAAGGCGGCCTTCGACCCGCTCGGCCTCCTCAACCCCGGCAAGCTCTTCTGACCGCGGCCCTCCTGTCCGGCCGTCCTCACGCCTCACCGTCCTGGGACGGCGCGTCGTCGGACGACCAGGGGTCGCTCAGCCACAGGTCGTCGGCCGGCAGCGGGGACAGCAGCTCCGCCAGCTCCTCGTCCATGCCGAGCCGGTCGGCCTCGGTGCCCGGCGGCACCACCCGCAGGGTCCGCTCCACCCAGGCGGCCACGGCGGCCGAGCCCATTTCGAGCAGGGCGTTGCCGTCGGGCGAGGTGAGGGCCACGCAGATGACGCTGTGGTTGTCGACCTTCGTCGGCCAGATCCGTACGTCCCCGTGCCCGCACGGCCGGAACACGCCCTCCACCAGCAGCTCCCGGGCGAACGTCCAGTGCACGGGCGACTCGGAGCCGATGTGGAAGGCGATGTGCACGGCGTACGGGTCGTCCGTGCGATACGTCAGCCGGGCGGGCACCGGGATGGACCGCTCGGGGGACAGGACCAGCTTCAGTTCCAGCTCACGTTCCACGATGCTCATCATGAGAATGCACAACCTTCCGGTGCTCGTGGGCCGGCCCCGTGACCGTCCCGCACAAGGAGAGAGCGCCCTCCCCGCCACCTATTACGCGACTTCTCGAAAAAACTTCGCGCCGCCCCGAAAGTGGTCCCGAACAGGTGGACCGGCCCGGGGGTGGCCGACTGTCTGATAGATGTGGACCCTTGTATTGAGGCCGTCCGCCCGCCCGGCGGGGACGGCCTGAGGCCTCGAAGAGATACGGGACCCGCTGATGAGCGCGCCAACTCCGGCACCCGGTGACGAAAGCCCCCGCGAGGGCTATTACCCCGACCCCTCCATCCCCGGCTACGTCCGGTACTGGAACGGCGCGTCCTGGGTCCCCGGCACGAGCCGTCCCGCGCCCCGTCAGGCGGGTCCGGCCACCGCTCCCTCCGCCGGTGCGCAGGCCGCTCCGGCGGAGGAGACCGGGCCGATCTTCTTCGACGAGGAGGACCGCCCCCAGGACGGCCCCGGGTCCCCGGCCGGGTCCGGTGAACCCGTCGTGGACCACGCGGACACGGACCACGCGGACGCCGCGTCCGTCTGGCAGGCGGACACCGCACGCCAGAACGGTTTCGGCGGCGAACGGGACCACCGGGTCGGCTGGGGTGGGCCGGCGCAGGAGTCCCCCGGCCGCCCGTCGCCGTCGGCCGACCCGAGGGCGCCGCTGGCCCAGGAGCCGACCGGCGGCGCGCTGCCGGGGATGCGGGACGGCGGCGGCCGGCCCGTCGAGGAGGCCGGGGTGCGTCCGCCGACCGACGGGACGGTCACGATCCGCGCGGTGGGGCCGCGCACGCCGGGGCCCAACGCCGTACAGCCCAACGCCGTACAGCCCAACCTCGCGCAGCCCGCACCCGCACCCGCACCCGCTCCCGCACCGTCGAACGCCGGTACGCAGCAGGGGCCGCAGAACGTGGGTGCGGCACAGAACAGCCTCGTACCGGCTCCGGCGCCCCGGGCGCTGCCCGCGCAGGTACAGCAGGCACCGCTGCCGACTCCCGCCCCGGCTCCCGTACCCGTACCGCAGGAAGTGCGGCAGCGGCCGGTCCAGGCCCCCGACCCCAGGCCCCCGGCGGCCCCGCAGCCGTCACGGGCGCCGGGCCCCGGCGGCGGCTCGGCCTCCTGGGCACAGCAGGACCGCCAACCGGCCCAGCCCGAACCGCAGCACCAGCAGCAACAGCAATCGCACCAGCACCAGGGGCCGGGCGCGGACCAGCCCGTCGTGCCCTGGAAGCCGCCGGTCGACGACCCCTTCCAGCAACTCGCGCGTAACCAGGCCTCGGCCAGGCCCGCGGGACTCGGCAGGCGCTTCGCCGCCCGACTGGTCGACAGTCTCGTTCTCGGCGCGGCCGTCGGGGCGGCGGCGGTCCCCCTGGTGACCCGGGCGCTCGACCACATCGACCGGAAGATCACCGCGGCGAAGGAGTCGGGAGAGACGGTCACCGTCTGGCTGCTGGACTCCACCACCGGGGCGCTGCTGGGGGCTCTGCTCGCCGCGTTCCTCCTCATCGGCTTCCTCCTGGAGGCGCTGCCGACAGCCAAGTGGGGGCGGACACTGGGCAAGAGGCTCTGCGGGCTCGACGTACGGGACATCGAGTCCCACGACCCGCCCACTCTGGGTGCCGCCCTGCGCCGCTGGCTCGTCTACGGCGTGCTGGGGCTGCTCGTCATCGGCGTGGTCAACGTTCTCTGGTGCCTCATCGACCGTCCCTGGCGTCAGTGCTGGCACGACAAGGCGGCCCGCACCTTCGTCGCCGGCTGAGTGGGCCGAGCTGGCCGAGCGGACTGAGTCGGCCGAGCGGGCCCCCGGGACGCGTGGCCGGGCGCGGGGCGGCATGCCCGTTTAGACTCGTATGCCGCTGTGTGTCCCCCGAACGTACCTGAGCCGTTGCGGGGCCCGGTGGTGCGGGATGCACTGCCCCCATGAGCAACGACCAGCCGACGCCCGGCCAGCCGCCCGAGGACGACGATCCGTTCCTCAAGAAGCCGCAGGAGCCCTCGCCGCCGTCCGAGGGTCAGCCGTACGGCAGCGCGCCGCCCCCGCCGCCTCCTCCGCCGAACGATCCGTACGGCAGCGGCAGCGGCGGGGGCTTCGGGGCGCCCGATCCGCTGGCCGGAATGCCGCCGCTCGCCGAGCCGGGGAAGCGGATCCTGGCGCGGCTCATCGACTTCCTCATCATCTCGATCCCGCTGTACCTGATCTCGTTGCCCTGGGGCGGCGCGGTCGACGTCAACGGGGACGGCGACGACGGGTTCGGCGACGCGGTCGCCAACGGGTACAGCGGGCATCAGCTGGTGTGGTCGATCATCGGCCTGGTGGTCTACGTCGCCTACGACACGTACTTCACTCACAAGGACGGCCGTACGGTGGGCAAGCGGCTGCTGAAGCTGCGCGTCGCGATGCTGAACGACGGGCGGGTACCCGACACCCGGGCCGCGCTGATGCGGGCTGTCGTGCTCTGGGCTCCGGCACTGCTGTGCTGCCCGTGCCTGTGGTGGCTGATCAACATCGTGCTGATGTTCACCGACAAGCCCTATCGGCAGGGGTTGCAGGACAAGGCGGCCAAGACGGTCGTGGTGGCCGCCCGCTAGCGGACGGCCGTCCCGCGGTCCCGTCGCCCGCTCAGCGGCGCGGCGAGCGGTCGTCCGTCGGCGCCGGTGCCGACGAGCGGCCCGCCGGAACCCGCTCCCGGGCCCCGATGCCCTCCAGGGCGTGATGGGTTCGGGCGGCGGCATCGGTGGTCGCCGTCTGCCCGGTCCCCTCCGCTCCGCGGTGGCGGGGGAGGGGCAGACGCACGGCGACCAGGAGGCCGAGGGTCAGCGCGGTCGTGCCGACGGCGGCGACGCCGATGCCGGACTCGGTGCGGAACAGCAGCAACAGGGCGAGCGTCGTGACGACGACGGTGGCCGAACCGTAGGCGAACTGTGCGACAGTCGGACGCGGCATGGCGGTTTCCGTCCTCGGGACGTCGGATGGGCGGGCGGCGGTCGGCACGATCGTGCGCGCCGAACGACCCTACGACGGTGAATGCCCACCCGGACCGGTAGTAAGCGTGACCTAACACATGGTACCGGTGCACAGGGGGCGCACGGAGTCACGCCTCTCACCAACCGGACAGCGGGACGCGCCCTTCGGGGCGTGACGAACGGTCCGCTCCGGGCCGCCGACGTTCTTTTACCGTTCCTATGCCCTCCCCATGCCGTCCGCATACCGGAAGGACGCTCCGCATAGTGCACTTGGTCTGTTCAAGTCAAGGTCTGTCTTTTCTCTCGTAACTCCGATCGAATGTCGTCACTTGTGACGCGTTTACGCGCGCGGCCCGTTTCTTACCCCCCTGGCCGCTGCGCGGACGCCCGGGGAGGACTGCATCAAGTGACCAATCAGAGACGGGCGCTTCGCGCCGCCGCCGTTGTCGTGGCCATGGCTGCGACCGCTGCGACGGCATCGACCTTCGCCACCGCCCAGGCGCATGACAGCTCATCAGGTTCCGGTGTCTCCACCGTCGACCGCCGCGACCCGGCGCCGGACAAGGGGCACGTGGAGCACAACCTGGAGGGTCCCTTCAGCGAGGAGCAGGCCGCCCAGCGCGAAGCCGCGCTGGAGCTGGTGCTGTCCGGGGACAAGAAGGTGGCGAACCGGAGCGGCTCCAAGGTCGTCAAGCTCGGCGACAAGAAGTACGTGGAGCTCGGCCGGGAGAAGACCGACAAGATCTTCACCATCCTGCTGGAGTTCGGCGACCAGATCGACGACACCACGATGTTCGACCCGGACGGCGACGGCCCCAAGCCGCCCGTCAAGAAGTTCGGGGGAACCCCGGGCCCGGCGCACAACAAGATCGCCAAGCCGGACCCGAAGAAGGACAACAGCACCGCCTGGAAGGCCGACTACAACCAGGAGCACTTCCAGAAGCTCTACTTCGGCGAGGGCAAGGGCGTCAACTCGCTCAAGACCTACTACGAGAAGACCTCCTCGGGCCGCTACTCGGTCGAGGGAACGGTCTCCGACTGGGTCAAGGTCCCCTCCAACGAGGCCCGCTACGGCTCCAACTACTGCGGCCAGACCAACTGCGCCAACGTGTGGGACGCGGTGCGCGACGGCGTGAACGCCTGGGTCGCCGACCAGAAGGCCAAGGGCCGCACCGACGCGGAGATCAAGGCGAACCTCGCCGAGTACGACGAGTGGGACCGCTACGACTTCGACGGTGACGGCAACTTCAACGAGCCCGACGGCTACATCGACCACTTCCAGCTGGTCCACGCCGGCGAGGACGAGTCGGCCGGCGGCGGCGCCGAGGGCACCAACGCCATCTGGGCGCACCGCTGGTACGCGTACGGCACCAACGCCGGTGCGACCGGCCCGGCCAACAACAAGGCCGGCGGCGCGCAGATCGGCGACACGGGCATCTGGGTCGGCGACTACACCGCCCAGCCCGAGAACGGCGGACTGGGCGTCTTCGCCCACGAGTACGCCCACGACCTCGGCCTCCCGGACCTGTACGACACCTCCGGCGGCGGCGAGAACTCGGTCGGTTTCTGGTCCCTGATGTCGGCGGGCTCCTGGCTCGGCACCGGCAAGGGCGAGATCGGCAACCTGCCGGGCGACATGACCTCGTGGGACAAGCTCCAGCTGGGCTGGCTCGACTACGACAAGGCCAAGGCCGGCAAGACCTCGCTGCACAAGCTGGGTGTCTCGGAGTACAACACCAAGAACCCGCAGGCGCTCCTCGTCGAGCTGCCGAAGAAGGCCGTCACCACCACCGTCGTCAAGCCCGCCGAGGGTGCGAAGCAGTGGTGGAGCGACATGGGCGACGACCTGTCGAACACCCTGACCCGCTCCGTCGACCTGACCGGCAAGTCCAAGGCCACGCTGGACCTTTCGGGCTGGTACGACATCGAGGCCGACTACGACTACCTCTACACCGAGGTGTCCGACAACGGCGGCGCCAACTGGACCGCGCTCGACGGCACCGCCGACGGCCGTGCCATCCCGCGCGACGCCAGTGACAAGCCGGCCCTGACCGACGTCTCGGGCGCGTACAAGAAGCTGTCCTTCTCGCTGGACGCCTACGCGGGCAAGAAGGTCGACCTCCGCTTCCGCTACCAGACGGACGGTGGCGCGGGCGGCAAGGGCTTCGCGGCCGACGCCATCACCGTCACGGCCGACGGCGCGGCGCTCTTCTCGGACAACGCCGAGGGCGACGACAACGGCTGGACCGCGAAGGGCTTCGCGCGGATCGGCGAGTCCTTCACCCAGGACTACCCGCAGTACTACATCGCGGAGAACCGCCAGTACGTGTCGTACGACGAGACCCTCGAGGTCGGCCCGTACAACTTCGGCTTCTCCAGCACCCGTCCGGACTGGGTCGAGCACTACGCGTACCAGAACGGTCTGCTGATCTGGCTCTGGGACACCTCCCAGAAGGACAACAACACCTCCGCCCACCCGGGCCAGGGTCTGATCCTTCCCGTCGACGCGCACGCCAAGCCGCTGAAGTGGAAGGACGGCTCGTTCCTGCGCAACAAGATCCAGCCGTTCGACGCGCCGTTCAGCTGGTACCCGAACCAGGGCTTCACGCTGCACAACGCGGACGTCCCGCTGCACATCAAGCCCGCGCTGGGCAACCCGGTCTTCGACGACCGCAAGGGCACCTACTGGTACAAGGAGAACCCCACGGGCAGTGTCAAGGTTTCTGACACGAACACCCGCATCTCCATCGTCAACGAGCCCCGCAACGGCTCGACGATGAGCGTGCTGGTCGGCCCCTCGGGTCGCTGATCAAGTAAAAACGCAGGTCAAGCCATGATCGGCCGTCGCCCCCTAGCGGGCGGCGGCCGATCGTGTTTAGGTGCGTCTTGTTCACATCCTTATTGACACGACGTCTTACGGGGGAGCGCGGAGCATGGCAGGCGGAGGTTTCTGCAGGTTGCCGAACGGCACGGTGGTGGTCGCACTGACCCTGACCAGACCGGCCGACGGAACAGGCCCCCACGGGGGTACGGGAGCGGGGCCCGGGGCCCCGGTGCGGGTGCTGGTGCACGCGGCGAACCGGGCGCGCGCCCTGACCCGGCTGCGCAACCTGGGGCTGCGGGCGGTCTACCTGCGCGGCAACGACCGGCCGCCCACGCCGGACGAGATCACGGCGGTGCTGCACCATCCGGACGGTCTGCTGTGGCGGGCCGCCCCACAGGCGGACCCGGCGGGGCCGGCGGAGCCGTCGGGCCGCATGCCCCAGCCTTCCCGATCGCACCGGTCGCCCCAGTCGTGCCAGGAGCTGTGGCACCCGATCAGGGCCCTGCTGGGCCCCTCCGGCTACGCCGGACCGGCCCGCCCGGCCGCGTAGCGGGTGCGACGACCGGTGTGCCGCTACGGGACGGCCGGTGTGCCGGAGAGCTTCACGCCCGCCGTACGCATCTCGGCCAGGGCCCGTTCCGTGGTCGCCCCGGACACGCCCGCGGTCAGGTCGAGCAGCACCTGCGTGACGAAGCCCTCACGGGCCGCGTCCAGCGCGGTGGCCCGCACACAGTGATCGGTGGCGATGCCGACCACGTCGACCTCGGTGACCTCGCGGTCGCGCAGCCACTGGGCGAGTCCGACCCCGTTCTCGTCGGAGCCCTCGAACCCGCTGTACGCGGCGGCGTACGCCCCCTTGTCGAACACCGTGTCGATCGCGCCGGAGGCGACGGCGGGAGCGAAGTTCGGGTGGAAGCCGACGCCCTCCGTACCGGCGACGCAGTGCACCGGCCAGGAGTGCTCGAAGTCCGGACTGGGCGAGAAGTGGTCGCCCGGGTCGATGTGGTGGTCGCGGGTGGCCACCACGTGGCGGTAGCCGGGCCGGGCGTCGCCGATCAGGTCGGTGATGGCGGCGGCGACATCGGCACCGCCCGCCACCGCGAGGCTGCCGCCCTCGCAGAAGTCGTTCTGAACGTCCACGACGATCAATGCGCGGTGCATGGCGGGTGTCCTTCGGTGGGGGCGGGAGCGGATGGGGTGGGCCGGAGCGGGATGGCGCCGAGCGGAGGGGGGCGCCGGGGTGTCCGGGTGCGTCCGCGGGTTCGAGCCTAGACATTGGACCGTCACAATCAAGCCCGTCCGCCAAACCCCCGGTTGCGGATCCGGCCGGTCCGGACCCCGGGGCGCCCCCGAGGGCCGCCCCGGCGTGTTCCCGGCGTGTTCCCGGCGTGTTCCCGGCGTGCTCAAGCGTGCTCAGGCGTACTCGGTCGGGATCACCGGCTCACCCCGCGACAGCTGGATCGCCGACATCGGCAATCCCGCCCGCGCGGCCACGTGCCGTTCCCGTACCGTGTCCAGCGGCTCGCGGGCGACCACCTCGCCGCCCCGCACCAGCTCCACCAGCAGCTGTCGGTCGGCCAGCTCCTCGGGGACCGGCCCGGTGCCGACCACCTCGGCCTCGGCGACCCCGTGGTCGTCCGTCCGGCGCGCGGCCCACTTGCGGCCGCCCTTCGACGACTTCGCGCCGAGCGACTTCTTCGCCACCGGCACCAGCGGGGCGTCCGGCTCCGCCGAGCCGGCGCGGGCCACCAGCTTGTAGACCATCGAGCAGGTGGGGTGCCCGCTCCCGGTGACCAGCTGGGTGCCGACCCCGTACGCGTCCACCGGCGCGGCGGCCAGCGAGGCGATGGCGTACTCGTCCAGGTCCGAGGTCACCACGATCTTCGTGCCCGTCGCCCCCAGCTCGTCCAGCTGCTGCCGCACCCGGTGCGCGACCAGGAGCAGGTCCCCGGAGTCGATCCGTACGGCGCCCAGCCCGGGGCCCGCGATCTCGATGGCCGCCCGGACCGCCTCGGTCACGTCGTACGTGTCGACCAGCAGCGTCGTGCCCCGGCCCAGCGAGTCCACCTGCGCCCGGAACGCGTCGTGCTCGGTGTCGTGGAGCAGGGTGAAGGCGTGTGCGCTCGTGCCGACGGTCGGGATCGCCCAGCGGAAGCCCGCCGCCAGGTCGGAGGTGGCGTCGAAGCCGCCGACGTACGCGGCACGGGACGAGGCGACCGCGGAGAGCTCGTGGGTGCGGCGCGCGCCCATCTCGATCAGCCGACGGCCCCCGGCGGCGGCCGACATCCGCGAAGCGGCGGCGGCGATGGCGGAGTCGTGGTTGAGGATGGAGAGGACCACCGTCTCCAGCAGCACGCACTCGGCGAAGGAACCCTCCACCCGAAGGATCGGGGAGCCGGGGAAGTAGACCTCACCCTCCGGGTAGCCCCAGATGTCGCCGCTGAAGCGGTAGCCGGCCAGCCATTCGAGGGTGGGCTCGTCGACGATCTCCCGCTGTCGCAGGAAGCCGATCATCTCGTCGTCGAAGTGGAAGTTCTCCACCGCGTCCAGCACGCGGCCGGTGCCCGCGACGACTCCGTAGCGCCGCCCCTCGGGCAGTCGGCGGGTGAACGCCTCGAAGACCGAGTGCCGGTCGGCGGTGCCGGCCTTGAGGGCCGCCTGCACCATGGTCAGCTCGTACTGGTCGGTGAAGAGCGCGGTCGACGGAACGCCGACCCGTCGCCCGAGGTCCGCTGAGTTCATGGCTGGGATGCTACCCCCTATTCGTCAAAGTGACGAGATGTGGGGTCCGTTGGTGCGCCGGACCCGCCCGGGTGGCAGCATGGGACAGGTGAGCGTTGCTACCCCGCTAGAGATCGAACGTCCCGATTCGGCCGAGGAGACCTTCGCGGTCCCCGAGCCGGACGTCCCGTGGGTGACGCTTGTCCACAATGACCCGGTCAACCTCATGAGCTACGTGGCCTATGTCTTCCAGGCCTACTTCGGCTATCCGAAGGACAAGGCCCACAGGCTCATGATGGACGTGCACCAGAAGGGCCGCGCCGTCGTCTCCAGCGGGAGCCGCGAGGAGATGGAACGCGACGTCCAGGCCATGCACGGTTACGGGCTGTGGGCCACCCTCACCCAGGACCGCAACTAGCCCCCCTCGGGCCGTCCCGAACCGCCCCTGCCCCGTTCGACCCACCATCGGAGAATCCATGGCCGGCCATTTCGAGGCCACCCCAGGCGGCGGCGCGGCCGTCGCACTCGACGAGGTCGAGATCTCCATCCTGCGCTCCCTCGCCGTCCAGCTGCTCGAACTCATCGGCCCCGGCGAGACGCCCGCCGACGGTGAGGACCCGCTCGCCGCCCTCTTCGCCGAGGGCCCCAGCAAGCCGCCGTCCGACCCGGCGCTCGCCCGGCTCTTCCCCGACGCCTACGGCGGCCCCGGCCGGCCCGCGGAGGGCGGAAAGCCGGAGGAGGAGCTGCGCGAGCTGTCCTCCGAGTTCCGCCGCTTCACCGAGAACGACCTGCGCTCGGGCAAGCGCGAGGACGCCGTCACCGTCGTCCGCACCCTGGACGCGCTCGCGCCCGCCGGGGGCGGCGGCGCCGTCCTCACCCTCACCGGCGACGAGTGCCGCGGCTGGCTCCGCTCCCTCAACGACCTGCGCCTGACCATCGGCACCCGGCTGGAGGTCTCCGACGAGGACGAGGGTGACGGGGGCTCGCTCTACCGGCTCCCCGACACCGATCCGCGCAAGCCCATGGTGATGGCCTACCTCTGGCTCGGCGCGCTCCAGGAAACGCTCGTCGAAACGCTGATGCCGTAATGCGGTCACGCCGTAATGCGGTCATGCGGTCATGCCGTGGTGCCGTAGTGCTGTATTGCCGTGGTGCGGTCATGCCGTAGTGCCGTGAACGGAGAGGGTGTCCCCCCGCCGCGCCGGGGCGGGCACCCTCCGTTCGCTCAACGGACGCTCAGATCCGTATAACGATCTCACCAAGCGTTGCGGCCTTTTCGTGCCGGACGGAACCCCTTGCCCGCTTTTTCCTGTGTCGTGCGCCACAGAATGTCCCACCGTGTCCCATGACGGCCGTGATAAATCTTCACGACCGCCCGGGGACGCCACCCCTGTTCCCGGGGGCGCCACAAACCGGCCGAACGCCGACGGCACTCCATCCATATCCGGGGGGATCAGGACCTGATCCGCGGCCTTGTGAGGCGCGGATCGGCGTGGAGAAAGGCGCACCACCATGACATCGGCGCAGGTCGACGAGGGACAGGCCGACAAGGGTCGGCCCAGCGGCGAGACCGGGGAATCCGGGACCGGTGGCGAGGGATACCAGCGCGCTCTGGGAGCTCGCCAGATTCAGATGATCGCCATCGGCGGAGCCATCGGCACCGGTCTCTTCCTCGGCGCGGGCAAAGCCATCGACCGGGCCGGACCCAGCCTCATCCTGGCCTACGTCATCGCGGGTCTGGTCATCTTCTTCATCATGCGGGCACTGGGCGAACTCCTCATGTACCGCCCGGTCTCCGGCTCCTTCTCGGAGTACGCCAGGGAATTCCTCGGCCCGTTCTTCGGATTCGTGACCGGCTGGACCTACTGGCTCTTCTGGGTCGTCACCGGAATCACCGAAGTCACCGCCGCCGCCACCTATATGACGTACTGGTGGAATATTCCCCAATGGTTGTCCGCGCTCGTCTTCACCGTCATTCTGTACGGTGCGAACCTGATCTCCGTGAAGCTCTTCGGTGAGCTGGAGTTCTGGTTCTCCATGGTGAAGGTCACCGCGATCATCGGCATGATCCTGATCTGCGCGGGCGTCCTGACCGTCGGATTCTCCGACGCCGGTGACACCGCCACCGTCGCCAACCTGTGGAACGACGGCGGCTTCTTCCCCAACGGCATCACCGGCACGCTCATGACGCTCCAGATCGTCATGTTCGCCTTCCTCGCCGTGGAACTCGTCGGCGTCACCGCCGGGGAGTCCAAGGACCCCAAGACCGTGCTGCCCAAGGCCATCAACACCGTGCCGTGGCGCATCGCCGTCTTCTACGTCGGCGCGCTGATCATGATCCTCTCGGTCGTGCCGTGGTCCACCTTCAAGCCCGGCGTCTCCCCGTTCGTGAAGGCCTTCGAGGAGATGGGGTTCAGCGTCGGCGCCGCCATCGTCAACTTCGTCGTCCTCACCGCGGCGCTCTCCTCCTGCAACTCCGGCATGTACTCCACCGGCCGTATGCTCCGCGACCTCGCCCTCAACGGCCAGGGTCCCCGCGCCTTCACCAAGCTGACGAAGAACGGCCTGCCGCTCGTGGGCACCACCTTCTCCGCCGCCCTGATGCTCGTCGGCGTGTGGATCAACTACCAGTGGCCGGGCAAGGCGTTCACCTACGTCGTCTCCTTCGCCACCATCTCCGGCATGTGGGCCTGGATCATGATCCTGGTCAGCCAGATCCGCTACCGCCGCATCGCCGACGCGGGCCTGCTGCCGCAGTCCTCGTTCAAGGCCCCCGGCGCCCCGTACACCAGCTGGTTCGCGCTCCTGTTCATCGGCATGGTCATCGTGATGATGGCGATCGACGAGGAGGCCAGGATCTCGCTCTACTGCGCACCGCTGTGGGCGCTCGTCCTCTTCGTCTCCTACCGGGTGCTCCAGGCGCGCACCCCGGAGAAGACCACCGCCGGCACCCACTGACCCCGGGGGCGGGCCCCACACCGCCCTCCTCCCGGACCGCCCCGGCCGCCCCAACGGCCGGCGGCGTCCAGCATGCGGGCTCCCGCGTACCGCCCACCGGTACGCGGGAGCCCGCTGCTTATCCTGGCGCCATGCTGACCATCACCCAGGCGCTCCACGACCGGATCGTCGCCCACTCCCGCACCGACCACCCCGACGAGGCGTGCGGAGTGGTCGCGGGCCCGGCCGGGACGGACCGCCCCGAGCGCTTCATCCCGATGCTCAACGCCGCCCGCTCGCCCACGTTCTACGAGTTCGACTCGGCCGACCTCCTCAAGCTCTACCGCGAGATGGACGACCGCGACGAGGAGCCCGTGATCGTCTACCACTCGCACACGGCGACCGAGGCCTACCCCTCCCGCACCGACGTCACCTACGCCAACGAACCCGGCGCCCACTACGTCCTGGTCTCCACCGCCGACACCGACGACGCCGGCCCCTTCCAGTTCCGCTCGTACCGCATCGTGGACGGCGAGGTCACCGAGGAAGACGTGCGGGTCGTCGAGGCGTACTGAGCACCCGGCCACCCCGCAGGGCCGCCGCACGGGTCTGGCACACTGCCCCCAGAACCGATCAAGGCAGCAGGAACCAGGAAGCCGGTGCGAGCCCGGCACGGTCCCGCCACTGTGACCGGGCCCCCTCCCACGCGGACGACTCCCCGAGCGGACGACGACGCAACCGGAGGGCGGCCCGGAAGTCAGGAACTGGCCCGCCGCCTTTCCGCATCGACCAGGGGACGCGGAAATCCCCCGGAGAGGCCTCGCCATGTCCCGGCGCACCCCCGCGCTCATAGCCGCCGCCGTGCTGCTCCCGCTCGCCCTCACCGCCTGCTCCACCCCGGACGGCGACGACGCCACCGGGGACAAGGCCGCGGCGAAGAGCGACGGATTCCCGTACACCGTGAAGAACTGCGGCGTCACCACCACGTTCAAGGCCCCGCCGAAGCGCGTCGTCACCATGAACCAGCACGTCACCGAGATCATGCTGGAACTGGGCCTGGTCAAGTCCCTCGTCGGCACCGCCTACCTCGACGACCGGGTCCTGCCGAAGTACGGAGAGGACTACGCCTCCGTCCCGGTCATCGCCAAGGAGTACCCCTCCTACGAGCAGGTCCTCGCCACCAACCCCGACTTCGTCTACGGCGGCTACGGCACCGCCTTCACCGCCGGCGACGGCCGGGGCCGCGAGGCGTTCGAGAAGTCCGGCATCGAGACCCGCCTCAACACCGAGAGCTGCACCAAGGGCGACCAGCCCATGGACACCCTCTACGAGGAGATCCGCGAGGTCGGCCGCACCTTCGGCGTCGCCGACCGCGCCGAGGCCTGGATCAAGCAGGCCAAGGCGGACAACGCCGCCACCGCGAAGAACCTCGCCGGCCTGAAGCCCGTCTCCGTCTTCGACAGCGGCGACAAGACCGCCTTCACCGCGGGCGGCGAAGGCATCGGCAACGAGCTGATCGAACGGGCCGGCGGCACCAACGTCTTCGCCGACCTCGACAAGTCCTTCGGTGACGCCTCCTGGGAGAACGTCGTGGCCCGGAAGCCCGAGGTCATCGTGATCTACGACTACGGCGCCACCACCGTCGAACAGAAGAAGAAGCGCCTCCTCACCGACCCGGCCCTCGCCGACGTCCCCGCCATCAAGAACAAGCGCTTCGCGGTCATGCCGCTCTCCGACGCCGTCCTCGGCGTCCGCGTCCCCGCCGCCGTCGACAAGCTCGCCGCCCAGCTCCACCCGGGGGCCACCACCCCGTGAGCTGCCGCACCCCCGCACCGCGGCGGCTGCTCCGCTACACCCTGGTGCTCGGCGTCCTCGCCGCGCTCCTCGCCGCCGCCGTGCTCGCCGCACTCGCCCTCGGCTCCGTCCGTATCCCGCCCGGCCAGGTCCTCGACATCCTGACCGGGCGGGCCGAGGCGAGCCCCTTCCGCACGATCGTCCTGGACGTCCGGCTGCCCCGGGTACTGCTCGGCATCGTCGTCGGCGCCGGACTCGCCGTCATCGGCACCGTCCTCCAGGCCCTCGTACGCAACCAGCTCGCCGACCCGTTCCTCCTCGGCGTCTCCTCCGGAGCCTCCACCGGCGCGGTCCTGGTGATCGTCCTCGGCATCGGCGCCACCCTCGCCACCACCGTCACCATCCCCGCAGCCGCCTTCGCCGGCGCACTCCTCTCGCTGCTCCTCGTCTACACCCTGGCGCGCGGCGGAGGCGGACTCACCACCAACCGGCTCGTCCTCGCCGGGGTCGCCGTCTCCTACGTCCTCTCCGCCCTGACCAGCCTGATCCTGGTCACCTCCGCCCGCGCCGACCACCTCCAGGAAGTCCTCTACTGGACCCTCGGCGGCCTCGGCGCGGCCCGCTGGGACATGCTCGCGCTCCCCGCGGTCACCCTGGTCGTCGGCACCGCCGTCCTCCTCGTCCTGGCCCGGCCGCTCGACCTGCTCCTGGTGGGGGAGGAGGGCGCGACCGTCCTCGGTCTCGACACCGCCCGCTTCCGGGCCGCCGTCTTCGTCCTCGCCTCCCTCATGACCGGGGCGCTCGTCGCGTACAGCGGGGCGATCGGCTTCGTCGGACTGATGGTCCCGCACATGGCCCGGATGGCCGTCGGCGCCGCACACCGCGCGCTGCTCCCGGTCGTCGCCCTCGGCGGAGCGGTGTTCCTGGTCCTCGCCGACCTGGCCGCCCGGACGCTCGCCGCCCCGCAGGACATCCCGGTCGGTGTCCTCACCGCGCTGACCGGCGGCCCGTTCTTCCTCTGGATGCTCCGCCGCCGCCCCGAGGGAGCCCCCGCATGACGACCGCGTCCTCTTCACCTCCGGCCGAGGGAGCCCGCCCGTGACCACCCTGCGCACCGAGGGCCTCTCGTACGGCGTCGGCGAGGGCCGCCACCTCGTCGACGCCGTCGACCTCACCGCCGCCGACGGCGAGACCGTCGGCCTCGTCGGCCCCAACGGCAGCGGCAAGACCACCCTCCTGCGCTGCGTCTACGGCACCCTGCGCCCCACCCACGGCCGCGTCCTCCTCGACGGCGTCGACCTCGCCACCCTCCCGGTGAAGGCCCGCGCCCAGCGCATCGCCACCGTCCCGCAGGACGGCCACGCCGGCTTCGAGCTCACCGTCGGCCAGGTCGTCGCGATGGGCCGCGCCCCGCACAAACGGTTCTGGGAGGCGGACACCGCCGCCGACACCGCCCTGGTCACCGACGCCCTCGCCCGGGTCGGCATCGCCGCGCTCGAATCCCGTACGTTCGCCTCCCTCTCCGGCGGTGAACGCCAGCGTGCCCTGGTCGCCCGCGCCCTGGTCCAGCAGCCGTCGCTCGTCGTCCTGGACGAGCCGACCAACCACCTGGACATCCGCTACCAGCTGGAGATCCTCTCCCTGGTCCGCGAGTTGGGCACCACCAACCTCCTCGCCCTGCACGACCTCAACCTCGCCGCGTACTACTGCGACCGTCTCTACGTCCTCAAGGACGGCGCCGTCGTCGCCTCCGGTCCCCCGGAAGAGGTCCTCACGGCCGAACTGCTGGGCGAGGTGTACGGCGTCGCCGCCGAGGTCAACACCCACCCGAAGACCGGCGCACCCACGGTCGTCTACCTGCCGGAAGGGCTCACCCGCCCCGCGCTGTCCATATAGCGGTCGCTCACCATCCATCATCTGATACGACACTCGGGTTTCCGCACCGGGAATCGATACGATGCCCGCATGGTTCCCCATGACGTGAGCGACAAGACGCCGGGCACGCTGCTCGTAGCGCGGCTGCACGTCGACCTGTGCAGGCTCGCCAGCGCGATCTGTCCCGCCCGCAGCCTGCCCGTGAGCCGCCCGGCCTGAGCCGCGGTCCGCGCGCCCACCCACACGCACCACCCCCGCGCGGGGGCAGAAACGCGCGCCCCACGCCACCTCCACGCTTTCGACAGGAGCCCACGCCATGGCCATCGAGGTCCGCATCCCGACCATCCTCCGCACCTACACCGACGGCGCGAAGGCCATCGAAGGCAACGGGGACACCCTCGCCGACCTCCTCGCCGACCTGGAGAGCCGCCACCCCGGCATCCGTGAGCGCATCGTCGACGGCGCGAACGGCGAACAGCTCCGCCGCTTCGTGAACGTCTACCTCAACGACGAGGACGTCCGCTTCCTCGACGGCATCTCCACCAAGCTCAGCGACGGCGACAACGTCACCATCCTCCCGGCCGTCGCCGGCGGCATGCGCTGATGCGGTACGACTCCCCGCTGGCGGCCGTGGGGAACACCCCCCTCGTCCGCCTCCCGCGGCTGTCGCCCTCCGAGGACGTCCGCATCTGGGCCAAGCTGGAGGACCGCAACCCCACCGGCTCGATCAAGGACCGCCCGGCGCTCCACATGGTCGAACAGGCAGAGAAGGACGGCCGGCTGACACCCGGCTGCACCATCCTGGAGCCCACCAGTGGCAACACCGGCATCTCGCTCGCCATGGCGGCCAAGCTCAAGGGCTACCGCATCGTGTGCGTCATGCCGGAGAACACCTCCCAGGAACGGCGCGACCTGCTCGCCATGTGGGGCGCCGAGATCATCCCCTCCCCGGCCGCGGGCGGCTCCAACACCGCCGTGCGCGTCGCGAAGGAGCTCTCGGCCGAGCACCCGGACTGGGTGATGCTCTACCAGTACGGCAACCCGGACAACGCGGGCGCCCACTACGCCACCACCGGGCCCGAGATCCTCACCGACCTCCCGTCCATCACCCACTTCGTGGCGGGCCTCGGCACCACGGGCACCCTCATGGGCGTCGGCCGCTACCTCCGCGAGAACCGCCCCGGCATCCAGGTCGTCGCCGCGGAACCGCGCTACGACGACCTGGTCTACGGCCTGCGCAACCTCGACGAGGGATTCGTCCCCGAGCTCTACGACGCCTCGGTCCTCACCACCCGCTTCTCCGTGGGCTCCGCCGACGCGGTCACCCGCACCCGCGAACTCCTCCAGCGGGAGGGCATCTTCGCGGGCGTCTCCACCGGCGCCGCCCTCCACGCGGCGATCGGCGTGGGCAACAAGGCGGTCAAGGCGGGGGAGAGCGCCGACATCGTCTTCGTCGTCGCGGACGGCGGCTGGAAGTACCTGTCGACGGGCGTCTACACGGCGGAGACGACAGAAGCGGCGATCGAAGCACTTCAGGGCCAGCTCTGGGCGTAAGGCCGTACTCCGGCCCGTCCAGGAGCACCCGCCCGGCCTGTCCGGGAGCACCCGTCCGGGGGACGGGCCATCCCGGCCCGTCCGGCGCTCGCGGACGACTTTCAGCCTCTCCGGCGTTCGAGGAGCGGAGCCGGGGGCGGAGCCCCGAAGAGACCGGGGCCCCGCCCCCGCCCCTCACCCCGCTCCCAGCCCGCGCACACGCTCCCACAGCCCCGGATCCACCACCCCCACCCGCCGCCGGAACCCGGCGACCGGGACCTCCCGCAGCTCGTCCGTCTCCAGGAAGCTCCGCCGCCCCTGACGGTCCCCGACCGTCCCCGAGGGCAGCGCGATCACCCCGGGCCGCTCCTCGTGATGCCTGCTGGTGATCTTCGCGACCAGCGCCGTGCGCCCCCGGCCCCGCCCCCGTACCGAGATCACCAGACACGGGCGGTCCTTCGACCCGGGCCCGTCCTCGTACGGCACGTCGGCCCACCACACCTCACCGGCCCGGGGCGCACGCCCGTCCCCCCGCCCCTCCGGGCCCGAAGGCCGCGACGGCCGGGACGGCGGCCGGGCCGACCCGGCCGGCCGCCGGGGCCGGCGCGAGCGCGGACCGCGGTCCGATCGACCCCGGCCGTCCACCACCGTGGCCACGAGCGCGAGCAGAACCACGGCGACCAGCGCCACCCACCAGAACGTGTTCATCCTCCGACCGTACCGGCGGCCGGGACGGGCACGGCGGGGCGGCCGGTGGGCGCGCTTCCATCGAACCGGTGACAGTGCGGGTGAGTTCCCCCACAACGGAGGGCAGCGGAGGAGCGACGCGGAGTTTCGCGCCTTACGCTCGACAAACCGCAGAACCCATTCCGCAGGCACCGTACGGAGCTCCGGCGGAATCGCACGAACCCTCCCCGTTCCCGCGTACCGGAGGTTCACGCTCCATGAAGCTCACCGTCGTCGGCTGCTCCGGCTCGTTCCCCTCCACGGGTTCGGCGTGCTCGAGCTACCTCGTAGAGGCCGACGGCTTCCGGCTGCTCCTCGACATGGGCAACGGCGCCCTCGGCGAGTTGCAGCGCCACGTCGGTCTCTACGACCTCGACGCGATCTTCCTCAGCCACCTGCACGCCGACCACTGCATCGACATGTGCGCGTACTTCGTCGTGCGCTACTACCGCCACGACGGCGCCCGCCCCGTCTCCCTCCCGGTCTACGGGCCCGAGGGCACCGAGCAGCGCCTTACCGTCGCCCACGGGGACACCCCGTCCGACCGGGCGATGGGCGAGGTCTTCGACTTCCACACCCTGAAGCCCGGGTCCTTCGAGATCGGCCCCTTCTCGGTCCGTACGGAGAAGCTCCGCCACCCCGTCGACACCTTCGGCATCCGGGTCGAGCACGGCGGCTCCGTCCTCGCCTACTCCGGCGACACGGGGACCTGCGAGGCGCTGGAGGAGCTGGCCCGGGACGCGGACCTGTTCCTCTGCGAGGCGTCGTTCGTCGACGGCAAGGAAGACATCCCGGACCTGCACCTCAACGGCCGCGAGGCCGGCGAAACGGCGGCCCGCGCCGGAGCGCGCCGGCTCGTCCTCACCCACATCCCGCCGTGGACCGACGCCGACCGCAACGCCGCCGACGCCCGTGCGGTCTACCCGGGCCCGGTGGAACTGGCCGCCCCGGGCGCGGTGTACGAGCTCTGAGCCCCGCGCGGGCGGCGGGCGGCCCGGGACGCGCCACCGCCCCGGGGCCACTCTGCGAGACTGCCGGGATGATCACGATCAGACCCGCCCGGAACACCGACCTCGACGGCTTCCTTATCCTGGCGTCCCAGGTCGAGCACTGGTTCGGGCCGATGGTCGAGGAGCCGGGCTTCCACCGCGCGGTGGAAGCACACATCCGTGACGGGGCGGCGTTGGCCGCCGAGTCCGCCGACGTGTCCGCCGAGGTGTCCGGCCTCGTCGGCGGCCTGCTGTTCGGCGCCGAGCCGCCCACGTACCACGTGCACTGGCTGGTCACCTCGGAGCGCTGCCGAGGCGCGGGGGTGGGCCGGCTGCTGATGGCGGAGGCGATGCGCCGGTACGTCAGCGGGCCCGGCACCGTCGAGGTGGTCACCTTCGGGTCCGACCACCTCGGGGCGGTGGAGAGCGGGGCCCGCGTCTTCTACGAGCGGCTCGGCTTCTGCCCCGGCGAGCCCGCCGAACCGGGTCCGGAGGGCGGCTCCCGCCAGCTCTACCGGCTGGACGTGCCCGTACGCCAGGTGTGACGCGACCGCAGGTGCGCCGAAGCCCTCGCTTCCCGAAAGGCATCTTCGGGAAGCGAGGGCTTCGGGCGTACGGACGTGGCGGGGCTGCTACTTCGCCTCGGCCTTCTGCAGCTCGGCGAGCTCCTCGTCCGACTCCCGGCCCGGGGTCGGGAGGTTGAACCTGGTGATCGCGAAGCGGAAGACCGCGTAGTAGACCGCCGCGAAGCAGAGGCCGACCAGGACCAGCAGCCAGGGCTTCGACGCGATGCCGAGGTTCAGCAGGAAGTCGACCAGACCGGCCGAGAAGCCGAAGCCGTCCTTCATGCCGAGCGCCCAGGTCAGGGCCATCGACACACCGGTCAGCACCGCGTGGATCGCGTACAGCACCGGGGCGACGAACATGAACGTGAACTCGATCGGCTCGGTCACACCGGTGACGAACGAGGTGAGCGCGAGGGAGAACATCATGCCGCCGACGACCTTGCGGCGCTCCGGGCGGGCACAGTGGACGATCGCGAGGCAGGCCGCCGGAAGGGCGAACATCATGATCGGGAAGAAGCCGGTCATGAACTGTCCGGCGGTCGGGTCGCCCTCCAGGAAGCGGGCGATGTCGCCGTTCTTGCCGTTGTACTCGCCCGCCTGGAACCACGGGAAGGAGTTCAGCAGGTGGTGCATGCCGACCGGGATCAGCGCACGGTTGGCGACACCGAAGATGCCCGCGCCGACCGCGCCGGAGCCGACCAGCCACTCACCGAAGTTGTGCAGACCGGCACCGAGGACCGGCCAGACCAGACCGAAGACGATACCGATGAGCAGACCCGCGAAGGCGGAGAGGATCGGGACCAGGCGGCGGCCGCTGAAGAAGCCCGCCCAGTCGGGCAGCTTCGTCCGGTAGAACTTCTGGTAGAGCAGGGCCACCACGATGCCCATCACGACCCCGCCGAGGACCTTGGCGTCCACCGGCGCCTCGGTCATGACTATCTTGCCGTCGATGACCTTCGCGACCTTGGCCAGGCTCGGGTCCGTGAACGTGGACAGCACGTTCTTGAAGACCAGGTACCCGGTGACGGCGGCCAGGGCGGTGGAGCCGTCCGACTTCTTCGCGAAACCGATCGCGATGCCGACGGCGAACAGCAGCGCCATGTTGTCGAGGAGCGCGTTGCCGCCCGCGGACATGTAGCCGGCGAGCTTCGTGATGAAGGTCGGGAACGACTCGCGGCCCAGCATGTCCTCATTGCCGAGGCGGACCAGGAGTGCGGCGGCCGGCAGCACGGCGACCGGCAGCATGAGGCTGCGGCCGATGCGCTGCATGACGGCCATCGCGCCGGCGCCCTTCTTCTTCTCGGCCGCGGGTGCGGTCTCAGCCGTGGTCATCAACTTCCTCCATGGGACACGGTGCCGCCCAGGTCGTTGATGCGGGGAGGCGGCGACTCGACAGACGCCGGCAGACAGCCGTGGTCTACACCACTCAGTGGTGTAGACCAGTTTTAGCACGGTGAGGGTTAGATAAGGAACCTGCAATTACCTGCTTATTCGCAGTAGCAGATCCGGCACTTTCGGTGACATGCCGAAGGCCCCCGGACCAGGTGGTCCGAGGGCCTTGTGCGGGCCGTGTGCGCCGCGTCCGAAGACCGGCGGTCCTTGCTGCTCGCGCTACTTGGTGAGGTCCTTCTCGATCTCCTTCTCGACCTCCTCCGGTTCGCGCCCCGGTGTCTTGAGGTCGAACTTGGTGATCGCGAAACGGAAGACCGCGTAGTAGATCACCGCGAAGCACGCGCCGATCGGGATGATCAGCCAGGGTTTCGTGTCCAGATGCCAGTTGACGACGTAGTCGATCAACCCGGCCGAGAAGCTGAACCCCGCGTGCACCCCCAGCAGCCAGGTGATGCCCATCGACGCCCCGGTGAGCACCGCGTGCACGCCGTACAGCAGCGGCGCGACGAACATGAACGAGAACTCCAGCGGCTCGGTCACACCCGTGACGAACGAGGTCAGTGCCACCGAGACCATCAGGCCCGCTACTTCCTTGCGGCGCTCGGGCCGCGCGCAGTGGGTGATGGCCAGAGCGGCGGCGGGCAGGCCGAACATCATGATCGGGAAGAAGCCCGAGGTGAACTGGCCGGCCGACGGGTCCCCGGCGAAGAACCGGGAGATGTCGCCCTGGACGGTCTGGCCGTCCGCCCCGGTGAACTCGCCCGCCTGGAACCAGAAGAAGGTGTTCAGGAACTGGTGCATGCCGATCGGGATGAGCAACCGGTTCGCGAAGCCGAAGATCGCCGCGCCCCAGGATCCGAGGTCGATCAGCTGCTTGGAGAACCAGGTCAGCCCATCGCCCACCGGCTGCCACAGCAGGCCGAACAGCACGCCGAGGATCACGCAGAGGAACGCCATCAGGATCGGCACCAGGCGCCGCCCGTTGAAGAACCCGAGCCAGTCGACCAGCTTGGTGCGGTGGTAGCGCTGCCAGACGACCGCGGTCAGCAGCCCGATCAGGATGCCGCCGAGCACCCCGGGGTTCTGCGGCTCGCCGTCGGGCAGGGCCTCCGTCACGGTGCCGTCGATGGGGAAGGCGGTCAGCACCCCCCGGTAGACGAGGAAGCCGACTACGGCCGCCAGCGCGGTGGAGCCGTCCGCTTTCTTCGCGAAGCCGATGGCGACGCCGATGCAGAACAGCAGGGGCAGGCCGAGCTCGCCGTCGAGGATCGCGCCGCCGCCGTTGAGCAGGACCTTGGAGGTCTTGTCCCAGAAGGCGCCGTCCAGGTACGAGCTGAAGAGGTTGCCGAGGCTGACGAGCAGACCGGCGGCGGGGAGGACGGCCACCGGGAGCTGGAGGCTCCGCCCGACCTTCTGAAGGCCCTGGACCGGTCCGTTCCACCATTTTCGCTGCGGTACCGCAGCGGCGCTCGAACTCATGGGTGTCCTCCCGGAACGCTTCACGTTTGGCGGTCGTCGCAAACTGGTGTAGACCAGTTGCGTCACGGTCCGGGGTCCGTCCCGAAGGCGGGGCGCCGGTGATCGTCATCCTTCGGGATCGTCCGGTTACCCGCTCGCGAAGTTGGGCCAACCGTGCGTTACCGTGACGAAACGGACCCGCAGCGGGCGGCTGTCTGCGCGCGAAACCAGGGAGAAGGACATGGCCACCAAGGCTGAGAAGATCGTCGCCGGGCTCGGCGGCATCGACAACATCGACGAGATCGAAGGCTGCATCACCCGCCTCCGCACCGAGGTCCACGACCCCAGCAAGGTCGACGAAGCCGCCCTCAAGGCCGCCGGCGCCCACGGCGTCGTCAAGATGGGCACCGCGATCCAGGTCGTCATCGGCACCGACGCGGACCCCATCGCCGCCGACATCGAAGACATGATGTGACCGGCTGACCCCACGCCGGAAACCGCAGGCCCCGTCCCCCACCGGAGGACGGGGCCGTGCCATGTCCCCCACACCCCGCGCACACGGTCCCCGGTACGGTCCGCGGCGGCCGCCACCGCACCCGAACGGAGCCACCCCCGCCACCGGATAAAGTCGGGCCCATGTCTCGCATCGACGGCCGCACCCCCGAACAGCTCCGCCCCGTCACCATCGAACGCGGCTGGAGCAAGCACGCCGAGGGCTCAGTCCTCATCTCCTTCGGCGACACCAAAGTCTTCTGCACCGCCTCCGTCACCGAAGGCGTCCCGCGCTGGCGCAAGGGCAGCGGCGAAGGCTGGGTCACCGCCGAATACTCCATGCTGCCCCGCTCCACCAACACCCGGGGCGACCGCGAAGCCGTACGCGGCAAGATCGGCGGACGCACCCACGAGATCAGCCGCCTGATCGGCCGCTCCCTGCGCGCCGTCATCGACTGCAAGGCCCTCGGCGAGAACACCATCGTCCTGGACTGCGACGTCCTCCAGGCAGACGGCGGCACCCGTACGGCCGCCATCACCGGCGCCTACGTCGCCCTCGCCGACGCCGTCGCCTGGGCCCAGGGCAAGAAGATCGTCAAGGCCGGCCGCAAGCCGCTCACCGACACCGTCGCCGCCATCAGCGTCGGCATCGTCGACGGCACCCCGCTCCTCGACCTCCGCTACGAGGAGGACGTCCGCGCCGAGACCGACATGAACGTCGTCTGCACCGGGGACGGCCGCTTCGTCGAGGTCCAGGGCACCGCCGAGGGCGCACCCTTCGACCGCAAGGAACTCGGAGCGCTCCTCGACCTCGCCACCGCCGGCTGCGTCGACCTCGCCGCACTCCAGCACGGTGCGCTCGCCCGCACCCAGGACGCGTAGCGACCCACCCCCCGCGGGTAGAGAAGCAACCACATACGCACCGCAGAGCGTCGTTACGGATACGGGCGCACGGGTCGAACCGTGCGTCCGTCCACGTAACGATCCCCGGGGAGGGACCGAACCATGGCTTCGCGCCGCCACCAACGCCTCGCACTCGCCACCGCCGCCACCCTGCTGACGCTGACCACGGCCGCAGGCTGCGCCGGCCTCGACAAGGCGCTCGACTGCGTCCGCACCGCCGACGCCATCGCCACCAGCGTCGGCAACCTCCAGAAGGCCGTCTCCAACGCCTCCGAGGACGTCACCCAGGCCTCCGAGTCCCTGGACGAGATCGACCGCGAGCTGAAGAACCTCGGCGACTCCACGGACAACGCCGACCTCTCCAAGGCCGTCGACGACCTCCAGACGGGCGTCACAGGCGTCCGCAAGTCCATCGAGGGCGGCGACGCCACCCCCGACATCACCCCGGTGACGGACGCGGCGACGGAGATCGGCAAGGTCTGCAGCCCGTAGCGCCGGGGGCGGGGTGAGCCGGGGGCGCGACCGGCCCACCCCGATCGTGCGGCGATAATCGCCGCATGAAGCGCCTGATCCTCGCCACCCGCAACGCCGGGAAAATCACCGAACTCCGCGCCATCCTCGCCGACGCGGGACTCGACCTCGACCTCGTCGGCGCGGACGCGTACCCCGACATCCCCGACGTCAAGGAAACCGGCGTCACCTTCGCCGAGAACGCGCTCCTCAAGGCCCACGCCCTGGCGAGCGCCACCGGCCTCCCGGCCATCGCCGACGACTCCGGCCTCTGCGTGGACGTCCTCGGTGGCGCCCCCGGCATCTTCTCGGCCCGCTGGGCCGGCACCCACGGCGACGACGAGGCCAACCTGAACCTGCTCCTGGCCCAACTCGGCGACATCGCCGACGAACACCGCGGCGCCTCCTTCGCCTGCGCCGCCGCCCTGGCCCTCCCCGACGGCACGGAACGCGTGGTCGAGGGCCGCCTGAACGGCACCCTGCGCCACACCCCGTCCGGCGCGGGCGGCTTCGGCTACGACCCGATCCTCCAGCCGGAGGGCGAGACCCGCACATGTGCGGAGCTGACCCCGGCGGAGAAGAACGCGATCAGCCACCGCGGGAAGGCGTTCCGGGCGTTGGTGCCGGTGGTGCGGGAGTTGGCGGGGTAGGGCGGGACGGAAAAACGGCCTGCGCATCAGTGCTTCGATTCGCAGGCCGTTCTTGGTGCGGCGGAAGGGATTCGAACCCTCAAGCCGTTTCACGGGCCACAGATCCTAAGTCTGCTGTGTCGCCAGTTGCACCACCGCCGCCAGACGCATGTCATCGTACCGGGCGGGCGGGGGAGGCGAGGAGCGCATTTCACCGGCGCGTGAGTCCGTGTGCTCCCCCTCGGCACCAGGTGGTGGTGACCGCATGGCAGTTCGGGCACAGTAGCCGAAGGTTCTCGGCGCGGTCGTCGCTCCAGTCACCGTTGACGTGGTCGATCTCCAGGGTGATGGGCGACCCATGCCAGACAGGTTCGGTTCCGCACTCGCCACACTGCTCGGGTACACCGATCCCGCGCAGGGCCCGGCGTAGGAGCACGGTCTTCGTGCGATGCCTGCCGGTGTGCTTCACCAGCACTTCCTCCGGGGGTCTGACGGAGGTCGGGCCCGGCCGTCCACGCTGATGAGCCTGACCGAGGAAGTGGGAGGTCGACAAGTCCTCTTCGGCGATCCACCGCCGCAACAGGTTCCGTTGATGCCCGTTCTCGCGACGCCCGAGTCTGCGGAGCAGTTCCGCGATGGAGCGTGAGGCCGCCACCGCCTCGCGGAGCGTGTCCCGCGAAGGGCGGGAGGCCACGGTGTCCGAGCCGCGGTGTCCGAAGTGGGAGATGTCGATCCCGAAATGGGCGAACCGTCTCCGTAGATATCGGGGGAGTCGCGTGTACGGGTGGGTACCCAGGAACGTGATGACTTCGTCGATGTTCGAGCAGCTTTCCGCGGCCTCGGCCAGCCGCTCGCGGGTGTACCGCTGTCTCTGGTTCACCGGTTGTCGCCGCGTCCGGCACGGCGGCCCTTGGCCCGGCCGCGATAGTTGTCGGTCGCCGCATGGCAGTTGGGGCAGAGGAGCCGCAGGTTCTCCAGGCGGTTGTCGCTCCACCTGCCGTTGATGTGGTCCACCTCGAGCGGAAGCGGCCGACCACGCCAGAGCGGTTCCGTTCCGCAGTGAGCGCAGCGTTCCGGTACGCCGAGCGCGGCCATGGCGGGCTTGAGGCGGGAGCTGGGGATACGGCGAGGGTGCGGCGAGCGGTCGTCCACCAGCAGATCCTCGGCCGAGAGACGGCGCTTCTTCGTCCCGGCGCGCGAGGGCTGGGCGAAGTGCGACGTGTCGAAGCCGTATGCCTTGATGCGTCTGCTGATGTTGGTGTGGTGGCCCCCCACGGCGTCCAGACCGAGACGTCGCAGCACTTCGTAGACGCTCGTCGACACGGCGACCACGGGCTCCAGGACTTCCTTCGTCCAGCGGGCGCCCTCGCGTTCGAAGTGCTCCGTGGCTATGCCCATCTTCTTCATCCGTTCCCGGAGGTACCGCCGCGACGGCCCCTTCGGATCCACCCCCAGCCTCGTCAACGCCTCCGAGAGCGTCCGTGACGACGAGGCCGCCTCGGTCAGCCGGGCCCGTGTGTACGGGCTGTCCGCCATGTCCCCTCCATCCCGGCCGCGAGCGCGTTCGCAGCCTCGTACGGAGTAACGAACCGTTTATCGGACAGTCACGCCCGAAATGCGGTGGAAGTGCGATGGGGGCACGGCAAGAACCCGGAGAGGACACGGAACAGCCCGTACCGCTCGACATGAGCGCTACGGGCCGTTCCTCCGAGGAGGGGGTCGCACGAGGCGGAAGGGCTCAGAACTTCGGCTCCGGCGCCTGCGACTGCACCAGCTCCGCCGCCTCCTCGTCCGTCTCGACCGACGGCGGGGAGCCGATCAGCGGCTGCTGGGCCGTCTCCTTCATGCAGGCGACCGCGATCAGGCCGACCAGGGCCGCCGCCATCGCGTAGTACGCGGGCATCAGGTTGGAGCCGGTCCAGCTGATCAGGGCCGTGATCACCAGCGGGGTCGTGCCGCCGAAGATCGACGCGGAGAGGTTGTAGCCGACCGACAGGGACCCGTAACGGACGTTCGTCGGGAACAGGGCCGGGAGCGCCGCCGACATGGTGCCGAGCATGCAGACCAGGGAGAGGCCCAGCATCAGCATGCCGACCGTGATGGGCAGGATGCCGTCCACCCGGATGAGGAGGAACGCGGGGAGGGAGAGGAAGAGGAAGCCGAGCATGCCGGCCATCAGCAGCGGTTTGCGGCCGAAGCGGTCGGAGAGCTTGCCGACCTGGTTGATGATCGTCATCAGGAACACCATCACCGCCAGCAGGATCAGCAGGCCGTGGGTCTCGCTGTAGCCGAGCTCGTCGGAGAGGTACGTCGGCATGTACGACAGCAGCATGTAGTCGGTGATGTTGTACGCGCCGACCAGGCAGATGCAGAGGATCAGCGTCGGCCAGTACTGCCGGAAGATCTTCGCGAGGTCGCCCTTGGCCGTGGACTCGACACCGTCCGCCGCCTCGCTGGCGTGCGCCGTGCCGCCCTCCAGCTTCTGGAAGGCCGGGGTCTCGTCCAGGCGCAGTCGCAGGTAGAGGCCGACCAGGCCCAGCGGGCCCGCGACGAGGAACGGGATCCTCCATCCCCAGGTCTCCATCTGCGCGTCGTTCAGGAGGGCGTACAGGGCCGTGACGAGGCCCGCCGCGCCGACGTAGCCGGCCAGGGTGCCGAATTCCAGGAAGCTGCCGAAGAAGCCGCGCCGCTTGTCGGGGGCGTACTCGGCGATGAACGTGGAGGCGCCGCCGTACTCACCGCCCGTGGAGAAGCCCTGGAGGATCCGGAAGATGATCAGCAGGGCGGGGGCCCAGACGCCGATCGTGGCGTGCGAGGGGATCAGGCCGATCGCGAACGTGCCGACCGCCATCAGGATCATCGTCAGCGCGAGGACCTTCTTGCGGCCGACCTTGTCGCCCATCGGGCCGAAGAACATGCCGCCGAGCGGCCGTACGAGGAAGGCCACCGCGAAGGTCGCGAAGGAGGACAGGAGCTGAGTGGTCTCGTTCCCGGACGGGAAGAACACATGTCCGATCGTCACGGCCAGGTAGGAGTAGATCCCGAAGTCGAACCACTCCATGGCGTTACCCAGTGAGGCGGCCTTCACGGCCCTCTTGACCGCGGCGTCGTCCGTGACCGTGATGTCCGTCCGGCGCAGCCGCGGGTTCTGCCGCTTCCGGATGGCCCGGAAGAGCAGGGGGTGGCGTTTGACCGCTTCGGGGTCGGCCGCCTGGTGGGGGTCGGGGGCCGCCATGGCCGGGTCCTTTCTTCGGAGTGTTCCAGGAAAGGCTTCTGTGCAGTCATGGCGGTCGCAAACCGGCCTCGGGGGTGGATGCGATCTCCCTCACACGATCCTGACACGTTCTCCGGTCGGGGAGCGTGCCGAGATCGCGCGCGGGGGTGGGTCTCAGATGCCCAGATCCCTGATGATCTTGGCCACGTGGCCGGTCGCCTTCACGTTGTAGAACGCGTGCTCGATCTTGCCGTCCTCGTCGACGACGACGGTGGAACGGATCACGCCCGTCACCACTTTGCCGTAGAGCTTCTTCTCGCCGAAGGCTCCGTAGGCCTCCAAAGTTCCCTTGGCCGGGTCGCCCACCAGAGTGACCTTGAGGTTCTCCGTGTCGCGGAACTTCGCGAGCTTCTCCGGCTTGTCGGGGGAGACGCCGATGACGTCGTACCCGGCGTTCGTCAGGAGGTCGAGGTTGTCCGTGAAGTCGCAGGCCTGCTTGGTGCATCCGGGGGTAAGCGCGGCCGGGTAGAAGTACACGATGACCTTGCGGCCCTTGTGGTCCGCGAGCGACACCTCGTTGCCGTCGGCGTCGGGAAGGGTGAAGGCGGGAGCGGTGTCGCCGGGCTTCAGTCGCTCGCTCATGTGGTTCTCCTCGGGTGGTGCACGGGTCGGACGGGACCGAGGGTAGTAGGGGTGCCGCCGGGTGCGCGGGGGTTCGAGCTGACAGACTGTCGACGAAGGTTCAGACGAAGGTTTACCGGACGACGACCACGGAGGCGGCGCAGTGTCGGATGCCAGGACCCCTGCGCAGATCGAGGCGGACATCATCAGCAGGCGCGAGCAGCTCGCTGTGGTGCTCGACGAGATCGGGGTGCGGGTACACCCGAAGACGATCATCACAGATGCCAAGGCGAAAGCGGCCCAGTCCGTGGACCGGACGGCCGGCCGTGCCTTCGTCGCGGTGAACCGTTCGGTGTCGGAGGTGAAGGCGCGGTTCGTCGCGGAGGACGGCTCCCCGCGGCTGGAGCGGGTGATTCCCGCGGCTCTGCTGGTGGTCGGTGTGGTGGGCCTGCTCACCGCGTCCAGGCGCCGCCGCGGGTAACCGGTGGTGGTCGGGGTCGGTACGCGTCCGGTGGTGTTCCGCACCCGGACGCGTACGGTCCGGGGCCCGGCAGGTAGGTTGCGGGCGTGAGCGACAACACCCACAAGGGCCATCGCGGCGCCACCGGCTCCGCCGACGAGGACAAGCTGCCCATCCGGATGCTGCACGACCGGGTGCTGGTGCGGAACGACGCGTCCGAGGGCGAGCGGCGCTCCGGCGGCGGCATCCTGATTCCGGCGACGGCCGCGGTGGGCCGGCGCCTGGCCTGGGCCGTCGTCGTCGCGGTCGGGCAGAACGTGCGGACGGTGGAGCCCGGCGACCGGGTGCTGTACGACCCCGAGGACCGTGCCGAGGTCGAGGTGCGGGGCGTCGCGTACGTCCTGATGCGGGAGCGTGATCTGCACGCGGTGGCCGCCGACCGGTTCGAGGGTTCGGTGGATTCGACCGGGTTGTATCTGTAGGACCGCGGCTGTCCGGGGTCCGGTCAGGGTTCCTCGGGTCTGTGGCTGTCAGGGCCTGGTGACCGGTGTCACCAGGCCCTTTCCCTGTTCTTTGCTACGGTGGGACCACCCCGACGAGACGCGCCGTACCGGGCCTGCAAAGACGACGCACCCGTTCTGTTCACGTGGTTTCTCGTCGGAGGTGTCAGTCATGGCGTGGGTTCTGTTGGTCGTTGCCGGTTTGCTCGAAGTGGGCTGGGCGATCGGGATGAAGTACACCGAGGGGTTCACCCGGCTGTGGCCGAGCGTGTTCACCGGCCTCGGGATCGTGGCGAGCATGGTGTTGCTGTCCCATGCGGCGAAGACGCTGCCGATCGGTACGGCGTACGGCGTGTGGGTCGGTATCGGCGCGGCCGGTGCGGCGATCGTGGGCATGGTCGCGCTGAACGAGCCGGCGACCGCTGCGCGGATCTTCTTCGTCTGTCTGTTGCTGGTGGCCGTGGTCGGTCTGAAGGCGACCTCCGGGCACTGACTGGACCTACGGGCTCCGGTGGGCCGGAGCGACCGGCCACCGGTCGCTCCGGCCCACCGGTCGCTCCGGCCCACCGGTCGCTCCGGTCGTACTGGTCATGCCGGTGGGCCGGTCATGCCGGCCGGTCGCCGGGGAGGCCGGGGACGCGTACCCCCTCGCCGCCTCCGCCGCCTCCGGTGTCTCCTGTCTCTCCGGAGCCTCCGGAGGCGCCGTCGTTCCCGCCCGTCCCGCCGGTGTCCGTGCCGGACGTGGGCGGGCTGCTGTCGGCCGGGCTGCTCTCCGTGGTGCCGGAGGGGGCGGTGGTGGGTTCCGACGAGGAGGACGGGTCCGTGCTGCCGTCGGGGTTCTCGTCGAGCGGGGGTTCGTCCTCCTCGTCGGAGCCGGGTGCCGTCTGCAGGTCGAACTCCTGGGCCGGGGAGGAGCGCAGCGCCGCTTCCGTGTAGGCGGCCCAGGTCTCGGCCGGGGCGCCGCCGCCGTTGACGCGGGGCAGGCCGAGGGCTCCGTACAGCGAGGTCTGGGCGCCCGTGTCCGGGTTCTGGCCCATCACGGCGACGACGGTCGCGAGGTCCGGGGTGTACCCGGCGAACCACGCGGCCCGGTCCTCCTCGGCGGTGCCGGTCTTGCCCACGGCGGGGCGGCCCACGGCCTGGGCCGCCGTGCCGGTGCCGCCCTCCACGACGCTGCGCAGCACGGAGGTGGTGGTGTCGGCGGCCTCACGGCTGACGGCCTGGCCGGTCGTGCGCTCGGGCAGCTTGATCTCCGCGCCGTCCTTGGTGACCTTCTCGACGAGGACGTGAGCGCCGTGCCGGCCGTGGTCGGCGAGGGTGGCGTACGCCTCGGTCATGTCCAGGACGCTGGCGTTGGCGGGGCCGAGCGCGATGGAGGGGGAGGCGGTGAGGTCGGGGGTGTCGGTGGGGATGCCGAGGGCGACCGCGGTGTCCCGGACCTTTTCGGGGCCGACGTCCTGGGCCATCTGCGCGTAGACGGAGTTGACGGACTTGTCGGTGGCGGTGCGCACGGTGATGTCGCCGTAGTCTTCGTCGTCCTCGTTGGCGGGGGCGTAGCCGGTGGGGCCCTCGGGTCCGACGACCATCCGCTTGTTGGTGCCGTCGTAGACGGTGTTGGGCGTGATGCGCCGGCCGTCCTGGGTGGTGGAGTCGTTGACGACGGCGGAGGTGAGGACGAACGGCTTGAAGGCGGAGCCGACCTGGTAGTCGCGGCGGGTCGCGTTGCTGACGTACTGCTTCGTGTAGTCGATGCCGCCGTACAGGGCGACGACCTCGCCGGTGTCGGGGACGATCGAGGCCCCGCCGACCCGGACGTTGCGGTCGGCCTCGCGTTCGGCGCTGGTCCTGGACGTCACGTTGGCGTCGACGGCCTCGACGAAGGCGTCCTGTCTGGACTTGTCGAGGGTCGTGGTGATGCGGTAGCCGCCGGTGGCGAGGGTCTTCTCGTCGAGGATGCCGCGTTGGTCCAGGTAGTTCTCGACGGCCTGCACGATGTAGCCGCGCTGTCCCGAGAGTCCGGTCGGCGGTTTGGCCTCGCCGGGGGTGGGGAACTCCGTCGTCGCCCGTTCGGCCGCATCGAGCCAGCCCTCCTTGACCATGCCGTCCAGGACGTACTTCCAGCGGTGCTGGGCGGTGGGTTCGTTGTCGGGGTGGGCGGCGACGTCGTAGGCGCTGGGGGCGTTCAGGAGGGAGGCGAGGTAGGCGCCCTCGGCGGTGGTGAGGTCCTCGACGTTCTTGCTGTAGTACGCCTGTGCGGCGGCCTGGATGCCGTAGGCGTTGCGCCCGAAGTAGCTGGTGTTGAGGTAGCCCTCGAAGATCTGGTCCTTGGTCTCCTCGCGGTTGAGCTTGACCGCGATGAAGAACTCCTTGGCCTTGCGCAGGACGGTCCGCTCCTGGCCGAGGTAGTAGTTCTTCACGTACTGCTGGGTGATCGTCGAACCGCCCTGCTTGCCCTTGCCGGTCACGGTGTTCCAGCCGGCCCGGACCATCGCCTTCACGTCCACGGCGCGCTCGGAGTAGAAGTCCCGGTCCTCGGCGGCCAGTACCGCGTGCTGGACGGTCGTGGGGACCTGGGAGAGCTTGACCTTCTCCCGGTTCACCTCGCCGTCCCGGGCGATGACGCTGCCGTCGCTGTGGAGGTAGACGTTGGACTGGGCGGTGGCCGCGGCGTTGGCCGCCGGGATGTCGACGAACTGGTATCCGGCGACGAATCCGCAGATGAGGAGGAGGGCGAGGCCCAGGACGGTGCCGAGGGTCATCCGCCAGGTCGGGACGGCGCGCCGCCAGCCGGTGCGCTTGGCGCGCTCTTTCTTCTTCTCCTTCTTGCTCGTGTTCTTCCCCTGGCTCGTGCCGGGCGGCCCTCCCCGGTCGCCGCCGGGTGCGGCCACCGCGTCCGAGGGGTCGCGGGGGGCCCAGTGCTGTGACTCGTCGCTCATGTCCGTGGGGCTCCTCGGGCGTGGTCGGTTCTCCCATCAGTGCCCGTTTCGCCGGAAAACCTTCGGTTCTGATCGGATCGTTCCCTCCTCCGGACGTTCCGAAATCCGGTCGCGACGGCCGTCACGGGTGCACTAGGGTCGGACGCTTTGGTGTCGGGAACCGGTGGCGGCGGGGGAGAGGGGACGACGTGCGGCTCTACGCGGTGGTGGCGGGGGGTGCGTTCCGGCGCTATGCCACGTACCGGACGGCCACGGCCGCGGGCGTGTTCACCAACACGGTCTTCGGTTTCATCGTGGCGTACACCTACATCGCCCTGTGGGACGCGCGTCCGCAGCTCGGCGGATACGACACGTCCCAGGCGCTGACCTATGTCTGGCTCGGGCAGGCCCTGCTGATGGCCTGCGCCATGATGGGCGGCGGCTTCGAGGACGAGTTGGTGGAGCGGATCCGTACGGGGGACATCGCCGTCGACCTGTACCGCCCGGTCGACCTCCAGCTGTGGTGGCTGGCGGGCGACCTGGGCCGGGCGGCGTTCCATCTGCTGGGGCGCGGTGTCGTGCCGATGTTCCTGGGGGCCCTCGCCTTCGATCTGGCTCTCCCGGGATCGCTGTGGACCTGGCCGGCGTTCTTCGTCTCGGTGTTCCTGGGCGTGGTGGTCAGCTTCGCGACGCGCTATCTGGTCGCGATGTCGGCGTTCTGGCTGATGGACGGGGCGGGCGCGATGCGGATCGTGTCGCTGGCCGGGCTGTTCTTCTCCGGGATGCTGCTGCCGCTGAACCTGTTCCCCGGACTGTTGGGCGAGGTGGCGCGGGCGCTGCCGTGGTCCTCGCTGCTCCAGGTCCCGGCCGATGTGTTCCTCGGCAAGCACACGGGGTGGGGGCTGGTGGAGGCGTACGCGTTCCAGGGCGGCTGGGCGGTGGTGCTGCTGCTGGCGGGGCGCCTCGTGCAGACCGCGGCGACCAGGAGGGTGGTGGTTCAGGGTGGCTGAGAGCGTGGTGCGGGCGGACGGGAAGGCCGGGGCGGACGGGGGGAGCCGGGCGGCGGAGGCGTTCCCGTTCCCGGAGCGGCCCCGGCTGCTGGAGGGTGTGCGGGCGTACGGGCTGATCATGACCATGTGGGTGCGCTCGACGATGGCGTACCGGGCCTCGTTCGCGATGACGCTGTTCGGGGACTTCGCGGTGACGGCCTTCGACTTCGTGACGATCCTGCTGATGTTCACGCACGTCGACGCTCTGGGTGGTTACACCCTGCCCGAGATCGCCCTGCTGTACGGCCTGTCGGCCACCGCGTTCGGGCTGTGCGACCTGCTGCTGGGGTCGATGGACCGGGTGGGACGGCGGGTGCGGGACGGGACGTTCGACACCCTGCTGGTGCGGCCGGTCCCGGTGCTGGCGCAGGTCGCGGCGGACCGGTTCGCGCTGCGCAGGCTCGGGCGGATCACCCAGGGGCTGCTGGTGCTCGGCTACGCGCTGGTCTCCCTGGACATCGCGTGGACCCCGCTGAAGGTGCTGATGCTGCCGATGATGGTGGTGAGCGGTGCGGCGATCTTCGGGGCGGTCTTCGTGGTGGGGGCGGCGTTCCAGTTCGTCGCGCAGGACGCCTCGGAGGTGCAGAACTCCTTTACGTACGGCGGGACGACGCTGCTCCAGTACCCGCCCACGATCTTCGCGAAGGACCTCGTGCGCGGGGTGACGTTCGTGGTGCCGCTGGCCTTCGTCAGCTGGCTGCCCGCGCTGTACGTGCTGGACCGGGAGTACCCGGTGGATCTGCCGCAGTGGGTGGCGTTCCTGCCGCCGCTGGTGGCGGCGGGCTGCTGGGTGCTGGCGGGCCTCGCGTGGCGGGCGGGGCTGCGGGCGTACCGGAGCACGGGCAGTTGAGCGGGAATGATCACGGAGGAGGGTACGGGCATGGGCATGGGTGACGGCACGGGTACGGGTACGGGTACGGGTGTGGGCACGAGCACGAGCGTGACTACGAGCACGAGCACGAGCACGAGCACGAGCACGAGTGCGAGTACGACTACGACTACGACTACGAGCGTCGACGGCGACGACGGCTTCATCACTCTCGACGGTGTCGAGAAGGTCTTCGAGGTCCGCCGTCGCACCGGTCCGCTGCGCCGCGAGCGCCGCGAGGTGCGGGCGGTGGACGGGATCAGCTTCCGGGTGGCCCGCGGCGAGATGGTCGGCTACATCGGCCCGAACGGGGCCGGGAAGTCGACCACGATCAAGATGCTGACGGGCATCCTCACCCCGAGCGGCGGCCGGCTGCGGGTCGCGGGCGTCGACCCCTCCCGCGAACGCACCCGACTGGCGCACCGCATCGGTGTGGTGTTCGGCCAGCGGACGACCCTCTGGTGGGACCTGCCGCTGCGCGACTCGTACCGGCTGATGCACCGCATGTACCGCATCCCCGACCGGCGTTACCGGGAGAACCTGGACCGCTGCGTCGAACTGCTCGATCTGGGCGACCTGTTGGAGGTCCCCGTACGTCAACTCTCCCTGGGGCAGCGGATGCGCGGCGACATCGCGGCAGCGCTGCTGCACGACCCGGAGGTGCTCTACCTGGACGAGCCGACGATCGGCCTCGATGTGATCTCCAAGGCCAAGGTGCGGCAGTTCCTGAAGGAGTTGAACGCCGAGCGGGGGACGACGGTCCTGCTGACGACGCACGACCTCACCGACATCGAGCAGTTGTGCGGCCGGGTGATGGTGATCGACCACGGCCGCCTGATGTACGACGGTTCGCTGGCGGGCCTCCATGAGGTGGGGGAGAGCGAACGCATGCTCGTGGTGGACCTGGAGAGCGAACTCCCCCCGATCGTGCTGGAGCCTGAGGTGGCGGGCGGTGGGCCGGCCCTGCGGGCGGTCAAGGTGGAGGGCCCGCGCCAGTGGCTGGCGTTCCCCGCCGCCGCGTCGGCGGCCCCGCTGGTGGCGCGGATCGCCGCGGACTACCCACTGGTCGACCTGTCGGTACGGGAGCCGGACATCGAGGCAGTGATCGCGAGGATGTACGCGTCGGCGCGGTGACGGGCGCCCCTCCCGGGCGGCACGCGCAGGTCATGGGGCTGTATGGCTGTGCTGGAAACGGGTGCGTTCAATAGGCTGCGCGGTATGACAAGTGAGAGTCCGGACATGCGTGCCTCCGATGCCGAGCGTGAGCGGATCGCGGAACTGCTGCGCGAGGCGGTGGCCGAGGGCCGACTGGATATGGACGAGTTCGACCAGCGCCTCGAAACGGCCTTCAAGGCCCGCACGCACGGAGAGCTGGAGCCGTTGGTCCAGGACCTTCCGGCGCCGGGCTCGGTGGTCGCTCCGATCGGTTCGTCCGCGCCCGCCCCGCTGGGGGGCTCCGCCGCGAACTGGCCGGCGAGGATCGGCGGCCAAGCCACCTCCAAGGGGGCGTTCGCCCTGTGGGGCGGCTTCAACCGGAAGGGCCGCTGGACGGTCGGCCGGATGTTCACCGCGTTCGCGATGTGGGGCGGTGGCGAGATCGATCTGCGCGAGGCGAACTTCGAGGGCCGTGAGACCGTCATCCGCTGCATCACCATCATGGGCGGCATCCATGTGACCGCGCCGCCGGAGCTGAACGTCGATGTCAGGGGCGTCGGCATCATGGGCGGCTTCGGGGAGGGCTCCAACGAGGAGGGCGAGCCGGCCCCGGACGCCCCGTACGTGCGGATCACCGGCTTCGCCCTGATGGGCGGTGTCGGCGTGGACCGCAAGCGGACGAAGGCGGAGCGTCGCCGGCTGAAGGAGGCGAAGGAGGCGGAACGGGAGGCGCGCCGTCGGCGCGAGCTGGAGGACCCGGACGGCGGAGCGGCGGGCGGCGGCCGCAAGGAACTCTGAGGGCCCGGGCCCCGGGGCGAGGAGTGGGGCAATGCCCGGGACAAGGGGTGGGGCCATGCCCGGGGCGGGGGCGGATTCGCGTCGGGTCCGCCCGTATGCGGATGCGGCTCCTCAGCCCTTCCTTCCGGCCTTCCTTCGGCCCTTCAGCGCCTCACAGCGCGTCGGACCGAAGTGTGCCGGCCCGGTCCAGGACCTTCAGGTTCAGCCGGTCGCCGAGCGCGCGGTACCCGTCGTCGTTGAGGTGCAGATGGTCACCGGAGTCGTACGGGGCGAGGATCCGGTCGGGTGCGGCGGGGTCGCGTACCGCCGCGTCGAAGTCCACGTACGCGTCGAAGACCGTGCCCGCGCGGATCTGCTTGTTGACCGCCTGGCGTACGGCGTTGCGCTGGGGTGTCCAGGTGGCGTAGCCCTCGAACGGGGTCAGCGTCGCGCCGACGACCGTGAGCCCGCGCGCGTGCGCCCGGTCGGTGAGGGCACGCAGGCTGTCCACGATGCGCTGGGGGTCGGCTTCCTGGGGGCGCTGCTGTACGTCGTTGATGCCGAGTGCCACGACGACCGTCCGGGCTCCGGCGACCGCCAGGACGTCGCGGTCGAGCCGGTCGGTGCCCGACTGGCCACCGGTGCCGCGGCCGATGCCCACGACCCGGTTGCCCGCGATGCCCGCGTTGGCGACTCCGTACCGGCCGCCCAGCCGGTCGGCGAGGACGTCGGTCCAGCGGGCGTTGGCGTCGGTGGAGGAGCCGCTGCCCGCGGTCAGGGAGTCCCCGAAGGCGACGATCGCGCCGCGTGCTCTCTCGCTGCGGACGTCCACGGCGGTCAGATAGCGCCAGTGGGTGCTGCTCCGGGTGCCTCGTTCGTCGATCAGGTACGAGGTCTGGTGCGTGTTGGGGTGGTAGGTGACCGGCCCGCCCGCCTGTGGGGTGCGGAAGCCGACCTGGAGGTCGGAGTCGGGGGCCACGGGCACCTCGACCGGGTCACTGATGACCTGTCCGCCCGCCGCCACGGTGACGGCGGCGGCGCCCTTGAAGGTCACTGGCCGGGTGTTGACGGTGGCCTGGTCGATGACCAGGGGGCCCGTGCCGAAGAGGTTCGACAGCGTTATCCGGGCGACCTCCCCGCCAATGCTGGTGTGCACGATGTTACGGATGGTGCGCCCGGGGAACCCGTCCTCGGTGCCCGGTTCGGCGCGGACGGGCGCGGCGGCCCAGGTGGCGACCCACCTGCCGCCCGAGGTCGCGGGGGCGACCGGGTTACGGGCCGCCGCGTGGGTCTCGGCGGGCGGGAGCGGTGCCGACCGGGGGCCGGAGAACAGCGTCGTACCGAAGGCGACGGCGGCGGCGAGCACGGCTGTGCCCGCCACTAGGGCGATGAGCAGGGCATACGCCTGGCGCCTGGGCATGTGCGGTGTTTCTCCTTGTGATGATCGTGCTGGTCCCATGATGCGACAGGCCGTCGGGAACTCGACGTGCGGCCCGGGAGTAGGGGAGGTAAGGACAATGCGTACGTCACGGGGGCGAGACGCACGCGGACGGGTGGAGCGGATGGAACGGACCGGATCCGGCGAGCAGGAGCAGGGCGAGGACGCGGTGCAGAAGTCGGAGCAGTCGCAGGACCCGTCGGAGCATGGGGCGGAGCAGTCGCAGGACCCGTCGAATCGCGAGGCAGGGCAGTCGGAGCGCTGGGTGGAGCAGTCGCGGAAGCAGCCGGTCGAGCGCGGGTCGCTGGGGGCACAGGAGCCGTCGCAGCGTACGGCCGATCGGGTACAGGAGGCGCCGCAGCGTACGGCCGATCGGGCACAGGAACCGTCGCGGCGTACGGCCGATCGGGCACAGGGGCCGAGGGCGGGTGCGGGCCCGCTGGCCTCGTTCGCGTACACCGCCGCGGACGAGGAGAAGCAGCGCGGCGTACGGCGCATGAAACTCACGGCCACCGGCCTCCTTCTGCTCGTCGCGCTCGTCTACGTCCTGGCCACCTGGGCGAAGAACTCAGGCGTGGGGGGCTGGCCGGGCTACGTCGCGGCGGCTGCCGAGGCGGGGATGGTGGGCGCGTTGGCGGACTGGTTCGCCGTCACGGCGCTCTTCCGGCGCCCGCTCGGCCTGCCCATTCCCCACACAGCCATCATCCCCACCAAGAAGGATCAGCTGGGACAGTCACTCGGTTCCTTCGTCGGCGAGAACTTTCTCTCCGGAGACGTCATTCGTGACCGAATTCACGCTCTGGGGGTCGGCAGGAGGCTCGGTGTGTGGCTTGCGGAGCCGGCCCACGCGGACAGGGTCACCGCCGAGCTGGCGACGGCCCTGCGCGGTGCGCTGACGGTTCTTCGGGATTCCGATGTGCAGGCGGTGGTCGGCGAGGCCATCACCCGGCGCGCGGACGCGGTCGAGGTCGGCCCGGGCCTCGGCAAGATGCTGGAGAAGGTCGTCACGGACGGCGGCCACCGCAAGGTCGTCGACCTCGTCTGCGTACGGGCGCACGACTGGCTGGTGGAGCACGGCGACTCGGTGATGAACGCGGTGCAGGGCGGAGCCCCCGGCTGGACCCCGCGGTTCGTCGACAAGCGGGTGGGGGAGCGGGTCTACAAGGAACTGCTGCGGTTCGTCACGGAGATGCGGGACATGCCGGAGCACCCGGCGCGCGGCTCCATCGACACGTTCCTGACCGACTTCGCGTCCGACCTCCAGAGCGACGCCGACACGCGGGCCCGGGTGGAGCGGCTGAAGTCGGAGATCCTGGGGCGCGGCGAGGTCCAGGACGTCATCGCCTCGGCCTGGGCGTCCGTACGGACGATGATCCTCTCGGCGGCGGAGGACGAGCGCAGCGAACTGCGGCTGCGGGCACGCGCCTCGCTGATGTCGCTGGGCGCGCGGCTGGCGAACGACGAACGGCTCCAGGGCAAGCTGGACGGCTGGCTGGAGGACGCCGCGGTGTACGTCGTGACGACCTACCGCGCGGAGATCACCTCGCTGATCAGTGAGACGGTGGCCGGCTGGGACGCGGACCAGACGTCGAGGAAGATCGAGGCGCACATCGGCCGCGACCTCCAGTTCATCCGGATCAACGGCACGGTGGTCGGCGCGCTGGCGGGCCTGGCGATCTACACGGTGTCGCATGCGCTGAGCGGCTGAGCCGCTGAGCGGCCCGCCGGAGCAGGGACGCGCTGAGCGGTCCGCAGGAGCCCGGACACGCCGCGCTCCGGGTGCGTACTCGTCCTGTCGTACGGGTACGCACCCGGTTTCACGCGAGTACGGGGAAGAGACGCGCAGGGACGGGAGTGTCGGGTGGGAACGGTCACGACGACAGTGACGGTCGAGGCGGACGGGGCGGACGGGGCGGACGGCGCGGACGGGGCGGACGGGGCGGACGGGGCGGCGAGAGGGACCGGTCCCGTGCGTCTCCACTGCACCGACCACGGTGGCGAGGGCCCACCCCTGCTCCTGCTGCACGGGCTGGCCGGTCATTCCGGCGAGTGGGAGGCGCTGGCGGCCCGGTTCGCGGCCACGCACCGGGTGGTCGCCTTCGACGCCCGGGGCAGCGGGGCGAGTACCCGCCGCCCCGGGGACGTGACACGGGCGGCGCACGTCCGTGATGTCCTCGCCGTCGCGCACCGGTTCGGTCTTGCGGGGGAGGACACGGTGCTGGTCGGCCAGTCGATGGGCGGCCTCACCGCGCTGCTGACGGCGGCGGCCCACCCGGAGGTGTGCCGCGCGCTGGTCCTGATCGAGGCGGGCCCGACGGGGCCGAGTCCGCAACTGCCGCAACAGATAGGCGACTGGCTCGACTCGTGGCCGGTTCCGTTCCCGGACGCGGGAGCGGCCGAGGCGTTCTTCGGCGGCGGGCCGGCGGGCCGGGCCTGGGCGGCGGGGCTCGTGCCGGGCCCCGGCGGTCTGCACCCCCGGGTTGACCGGGACGTGATGGTGGCCACCGTCCAGGAGAACGCGCAGCGACACTACTGGGACGACTGGGACGAGGTGCGCTGCCCGGTGCTGGTGGTACGGGGTGAGAACGGCACGATGAAGCCGGACGAGGCGGACCGGATGCGGGCCCGGCGCCCCGGGACACGGATCGGCGTGATCCCGGGCGCCGGCCACGACGCCCACTTGGACAACTCGGCAGCGGTGTATGGGGAGATGGTGACCTTCCTCGTGTGATACCCGGCTGTGACCCGGTGTAGGGTCTGGAACCTTCGCACGAGGGGGGTCTCATGCTGTTCCGCAACGCTGCCCGCACGACCACCGGTACGGGTGACCGTGCCGACGCTCACCGTCCGGTCCGAACAGGGCTGCGTACAGCGGCACTTGCCGTGGTCGTGGCCGGGGCGCTGGTGTCCTGCACCCAGGCATCGAGCGGGGGCGGGCCCGGTGCGGACGTCCCGACCGCGTCCGCGGACCCGGCGGCGGACCGGGCGGGCATCGCGGAGGACACCGAGAGCGCGGACCGGGCCGAGCGGGAGGCCGCCGCCGAGGAGCCCACCGACGTGCCCGCGCCCGGCCCCGCGCTGGTCCGCGACGCCTTCGCGACGCTCCAGGCGACGCTCGACGACACCTGCACCCCGGGCGCGGGCGACTGCGCCTACTTCCTCGGCCGGGTCACCCAGGAGCTCACCGAGCTGGACGAGTCGATGCGGGCGGACGCCAAGGGTCCTGGCCACTTCAAGAAGCCGCTGGCCGACATGAAGGTCCTGTTCGACAAGCTGGGCGACGAACGGTCCGAGGCGCATCTGGAGAAGTACTTCTCCGAGATCGTCGGCGTCCGTGACGGCGTCAACACCTGGATGCAGGACCACCCCGACGACTACCGCTGACAGGCGACCGGCCGTCTCCGAACTGTCCCTTCCACGGCACAAGATCGTGCGCCGTGTGTCCCGCCCGGCCGGATTCTCCGGCGGCCCCGCCCCGCCCACGGCCCCGCCCCGCCTGGCGGAGACGCGCGGCTCGCTCGCAGCCGACGCCGTCCCCGTCGCGGTCCACGTGCCGTCCGTAGCCCGGGTCCCCGGCCCGCATGGGGCCCGTATGGGCGCGGCGCCCGCGTTTCGTACGGCGGGGCGGTTCGCTCAGGAGGCATCGCCACCGCCCGTACTCGTACCGTCCCCGTCGGAGGACGACGCGGACTCGCCCCACGGCTCGCACCCCACGCCGTCCCCGTCGCGGTCCAGATGGGATGCGTAGCCGGGATCGCCCTCCTCGACCGGAGCGGCCCCGGCGGCGCGGACGGCGTCGCAGTTCTCGTAGTGGACGGGTGCCGGGTCCGTCGCCTTCGGCGCGGGGTTCGAGGCGTTCGAGGCGGAAGCCGATGTCGGCTCAGGGCCGGCCGCGGTGACGGCGATGCGGACGACGGCGGTGGCGGCGGGGACCTCGGCGCCCTTCACGAGGACCTCGTACGTGAGCTTGTCCTTGCCGGCGTACCCGTCCCCTGCGGTGTACGTGACCGTGGCCCCGGACACCGAAGCCGAACCGTGGGCGGGCTCGCTGTCGATGCGCAGGGTCAGTTCGGCGGGGTCGTAGGCATGGAGCAGTGCCGTCCGGGCGCCGTTCTCCAGGGTGACGGAGTCGTTGTCGAGGACGTCCATGTCCAGGCTGCCGCCCGCGTCCACGCCCTGCTCGTCGTCCATGAGCGCCAGCGTCCGGTCCACGGAGGCCGAGGAACCGACCGACGTGGCGACCTCCCCGTCGTCGCTCCCGCACCCCGTCAGGATCAGCGCGAGCGCGCCCGCTCCGGCCGATATCCGTATGCGGAGGAACCCGCGCCTGGGCCGCCGTGACTGCTTCCTCGTCTGCATGTGTTGCCCCCAAGGCCGAACTCTGTGCTGTGGAGCAGCCGATGTTCGCAGCGCGCCCGGGCGTACATCAGGGGCACGCCGGAAGAGAAGCGGAATCGTGATGAGAGCGTGTACAAAGCGTGTGGGGTGTTCGGAAGGATGCGAAGGAGAAGCCGCAGCGGAGGAGCCGCCCCGGATGCGCCGCAGGAAGAACCGCACGAAGAAGCCGCAGGGAGAGACCGCAGGAAGAGACCGCACGAGAAGCGCCAGGGAGAAGCGCCAGGGAGGAGCGCCAGGGAGGAGCACCTGGGAGGGGCGCGGGGAGAAGTCGCGGGGTGGCGGGGGACGGCGACGGAAGCGGGCGGAGCCCGATCGCCTCGGTCCTCTTCACGGAAGGCCACTACGGTGTCCCGTATGAAGGACAGCCCGACCGATATCGACGTGACCGTCCTCGCCTCCACCCTCGGGGCCTGGGGCGTCGAGCCCGTCACGCTCACCCACGCCCCGGTCGGCTTCGGCGACCACCATTGGGTCGCGGCCGACGAGGAAGGCCGGCGGACCTTCGTCACGGTCTCCGACCTCGCGCACAAGCCGCACTGCGGACCCGGCGCGGCCGAAGCGTGGACGGGTCTGAGCCGCGCCATGAGCACGGCGACGACGCTCGAATCCGCTTTCGACGAGCCGGCGTTGGTGGCACCACTGCGCACCGACGGTGGCGAGACGCTGCTCCGCCTGACCGACCGGTACGCCGTGAGCGTCTTCCCGTACGTGGACGCGCCCACCGGCCACTTCGGGAAGGTTCTGGACCCCGAGGCGCGCCGGAGGCTGGTAGAGCGCCTGGCTCAACTACACACGCGGAAGCCTCCGTTGACGACCCCGGTCCATGACCCGGCGCTGCCGGGCCGCCCGGCGATCGAAGCGGCGCTGGCCGACCCGCAACGCTTCCGCGCGGATTCGGGCCCGTACGCCCAACGCTGCGGGGACCTGCTGACCACCAACTACACAGCGCTGCGTTCAACGTTGGACCACTTCGACGGCGGTACGGCGCGGCTCGCGTCCGACGCGTCGACCGCCGCCACCGTGGTCACCCACGGCGAACCCCACCCCGGCAACGTCCTGGACCCCGGAGGGCGCACCCTCCTGGTCGACTGGGACACCGTCGCTCTCGCGCCGCCGGAGCGCGACCTCTGGCTCGCCACCGACGTCCCGGAGGACCTGGACCGCTACGCCGAACTCACCGGCCACCGCCCGGATCCGGCCCTGCTCGGGTACTACGAACTCCGGTGGGCCTTGGACGACATGGCGGCCGCACTCGACATCTTCGGCGCGCCGCACCCGGACACGGCCGACACGCGGCAGGCGTGGGAAGGCCTGGTCGACGCGGTGGCGAGCCTGACGGACCGCCGACGCCGCTCGGGCGCGAACGGGTAACAGGCCGCAGCGGCAGAGGAGTCGGGCGCAGAAACTCACCTGGTGCGCCGTTGCCCCAGCAACTGGGCCTGTGTCTCCTTCAGGGCGGTGAACCCGTCCCGCGCGTAGGCGGCGAGGTCCTGGCTCGGGAACGGCACGACGGAGAGGTGCTGGTCATACCGTTCCTGTGCCCATCGGGCGGCCGTGATCTCGTAACCGGACACGTGTGCGCAGAGCTTGAGCAGGAGCGGCGGCATCTCCGATTCGCGCAGCAGGTCGGCGTGGGTGACCACGAGATCGCGCATGGCCCGTATGTTCGGCAGGAAGACGATGGTGACCCACAGCCGCCACTCGGCGAGTTCCTCTTCCGTGGGCGGATCTTCATGATCGAAGGGAGAGCGCCCGTCGGGGCGGACATTGCGCTGGGTGAAGGCCTCGAAGGCACGGCTGTTGGCCTCGGTGATGGCGAACAACGGTCCGTAGAAGTCGCTGAGTTGCCGATTCACGCGCGCGAGCCGCTCGTGGCGCTGGGCGAGCCGCAGCCCGTTCAGGTAGGCCACGACGTACCCGACGAAGGCCAGGGCGATGGTGACGACCAGAGCAATCATGGAGGGTGATGCTACTGAGGCCGGCGCGAGAGGCAACTTGCCCGTCGCGATGCCGACCTCCCTGACCGGCTGACCTCAACCCGGGCCCGCTCCGGCCACAGCTCACTGCCCTCACGGGCGGCGGGCCGACTCGTGTGCTACCCGGCGTGCGTGATCCGCCGGCGGCATACGGCTCCAGGGCCCGCTGGTCTCCTTCATCTGCCACGACCAAGGCGTTCGAATCCACTGATAGCTTCCTGTGATGAGCGACCAACTGCCCAGCGGCGGCACCGAACTGTCACCCGACGAGATCGAGGCCCTCGACGCCAGGTGGGCGTCCAGTTGGACTCCGGACGAGGTCGCGCGGCGGCTGGTTGGCGTCAGCGTGCCCTGGTGTGTGGCGGCCGGCTGGGCGCTGGACCTGTTCCGGGGTGGACAGACGCGCGTTCACGGAGACATCGAGATCGCGATCCCGGAGGCAGGCTTTCCCGAGGTCCGAAGCCGCTTCCCCGGATACGTCTTCGACGCGGCGGGCAGCGGCCGGATCTGGGAGGACGCCCCGCCGGAGGCACTGGCCGCCGTACACCAGACATGGCTCCGCGACCCGACCACCGGCAACTACTTGCTCGACGTGTTCCGGGAACCGCACGACGGCGACACCTGGATCTGCCGCCGCGACGAGGAGATCCGGCTCCCCTACAGCGAGATCATCCATCACACCCGGGACGGCATCCCGTATCTGGCGCCCGAACTGGTGCTCCTGTTCAAGGCCAAGCACACCCGCCCGAAGGACCAGAGGGACTTCGACGCGACGGTCCCGCACCTGACCGGGGCGCAGCGCGCGACCCTGGCGGAGCTGCTCGCCCGCGTACACCCGGGGCATGCGTGGCTCACGGATCTGTAGAGCGGCCGACTGTGGCAACGGCGCACGGTGGTAGTCAGGTTGTGAGCCGGGTGGTGAGCGGGGGCGCACTTTTCGCGTACGTCGTAGCAGGACGAAACCGTGCGGTAGCGTGACGGTGACATCACGCTCTGTGCGCGCACGTAGGCGGGCATAGGGCGGCCCCCGGAGGTGCACCAACACCCATCCGAGGGCCTCACACCCCCAGTGGCAGGAACCCACTAGAAATGCTGCGTCATGTTATCGCGCCCTCCTCGGGCTGGACCAAAGCCCCGCACACGGTCGTACGCGACCGGCAGATGAACAGCGATGCGAAAGTCCTCCTCCTGTACGTCCAGGGCCTCCCCGACTCCGCCACGGACCGCCCGCTCGGCGAACTGGCGCGGAAGCTGGACATGAAGGGCCGCCCGTACCAACTGGCCAAGAGACAACTGGTGGAGCACGGTTACGTCCACGAGTGGCGGGCCCAGGGCGACGGCGGACGCTGGGCGACGGACCAACTGTTCACGAACACCCCGCTGACGAGCGCCGAGGCGAGGATCGTACGGGCGACGCTGGCGCCGGACGGCGGGCGCTCGCCGGAAGTGGAGGCTGCCGCCCCGCCGCCGGGTAAGCGGCATCCGACGGTCGGTGGACCGACTTCCCGGACGGCCGGTGGCTATGAACCGGAGGAAGACCACAGTGATAAGACCACTCCCCACCCACCCTCCGAAGCGGAACGGCCGGAGCAGCGGCGAGCGCAACCGGACCCGGAACTGACACCGGAACCGGAACCGGAACCGGAACTGACACCGGAACCGGAACTGACACCGGAACCGGAGCTGACACAAGAGCCGACACGAGAACCCCACCCCGCTGTGGCTGATTCGGCCCCGGCATCCCACCTCGCTCCGGCACCCCACCCCGCTTCCCGACTCGCGCAGGCGGAACGGCTGCTGCTGTCGCTGCGCCACACATACCGCGACCTGTTGCTGGGCGTGGGGGAGGCGCGCGGGCTGGCGGTGGAAGCGGTGAAGTGGCTGGAAGGCGGCTTGTCGGAAGGAGATGTACGGCACGCGCTCCTGGCCGCCAGGCCCGAGGAAGGGGTGCGCTCGGCGGTGGGCTTTCTGCGCCACCGCCTGATCCAGAAATGCCCGGTGACCCCGCTGCCGGCTCCGCCGCCCCTACCGCCCGTCAGGGAGCTGATCGCCTGCGCGGGCGAGGGGGAGGAGCACGTCTTCCGCCCGGTGGGCGACGAGACGTTGTGCGTGGACTGCCGCAGGGCGGCGGCGTATGCCAGCTGGATGGTCGACACGGACACGTACGACTTCCCCGAGGACATGACCTGGAGGCAACGCGTCGAGGCGGTACGGAAGGCGGACGCGCTCCGAGCCGCGCACCTACCCCAGGACGACGCGGGCGGCGACGGGCAGATGGTCGCTGCCGGTGGCGGGCAGGGTGCGGATGTGGCCTACGGTGGCGGAGCGGGCCATGACCTGATCGATCCGGGCCAGCGGGAGGAAGGCGGGGAAGCTGAAGGCGAAGCCCCGCTCGGCCACGTTCAGGCGTGAGGTGAGAGGCGCCAGCCCCCGGTCCTCCACGGCCCCGTTGAGATCCCCGAGCAGAATCACCGTGTCGACGGCCTCGGCGGCGATGGCCCGCCCGAGCAGCTCGGCACTCGCGTCTCTCCGGTCGGACGCGAGCCCACCCGCCCCGACCCGGACAGAGGGCAGATGGGCGACGTACGCCGCGATGTCCCCGTACGGCGAATCGACGACGGCACGCAGACCACGGCTCCACCCTTCCGCGATGCTCGGCGGCTTGATGTCGACGACCCGCTCCCCGCTGAGCGGGTACTTGGACCAGAGCCCGACGGTGCCCCGGACGACATGATGCGGATAGTCAGCGGCGAGAGCGTTCTCGTACACGGACAGCTGCGGAACCACCAGCTCCTCCAGCGCGACGAGATCGGCCCCGGCCTCGATCAGCGCCCGGGCGGTCGCCGCCGGATCACGGTTCTCATCGCTGACGTTGTGCTGCACGACGACGAGCTCCCGCCCACCGCCTTCCGCACCGGGCAGCAGCAACCCACCGAAGAGATGCACCCAGACCCCCACGGGCAGCAGCACCGCCACCAGCGCGACGGCGGAGCGCCGTACGAGGGCGGCGATCAACAGCACGACAACGAGGACGCCCACCCACGGCAGGAAGGACTCCAACAGACTCCCGACCCGCCCGACGGCATTGGGCACACCCCGGTGAAAGGCCATCACCCCGGCCAGCACCACGGCGAACCCGACGAGGACGCGTCCCCGCCGGCCGCCTCCCGTGCCGGGGACACCCTGCCCTGGCACCGAGGCCGCTGCGCTCTCTGCCCGCTCCATCATGTCCACCTGTCTGCTCGGCCCTGTCCCAGAGGACGAGCGGCCGGAGAGATCAGGTTCCGATCTCCGACAGTGACCTGGGCGATGTGTTAGGGCTGACGAGACGAGACGAGCGGATGGTTGCTGGAAATGGACGCTGCGCGACCGTCGCGTTTGGCTCGGGCGTCGGAAGCCGGAGATCATGTCGGCTCAACCCGAGGCGCCCGGGAACGGGACCAGGGGGTACGGGAATTTTTAGGGACAACGGGGCAACGGGGAGAATCTTTCGATGGCATGGGACGAATGGGAGCAAATCAAAACCGACGTCGCGGCGAACGGGTCGGCGCAGACGCAGCTGAACCAGGCCCCGTCGGAGGGCGGAACCACGGCCGGTGCGACTTCGGGCGATCTGAAGTCGAACAGGAAGACGTGGGTGAAGGCAGGTGAGGGAGTCACCGGTCTCAAGAGCGGCGTCGGCAAGGCGCTGACGAAGCTGGCCGATGGTCAGACGGGGCTGGGGGACACCGCCGGGTCGCAGAGCGCGGCGGCACAGAAGGAGCTCTACGACTCCTGGAAGAAGTACGTGAGCGATGTGAGCGGACGCTGTGAGGCGTTGGGCGGACTTCTGCGGGCAGCGGGCCACGACCTGTCGAAGTCCGATGCGCAGGCCGAGGCGGAGCTGGAGAAGCTCAAGGTGAAATACGAGGACACCGAGCCCGTCGGCGGCCAGGCGAAGGAGAAGTGAGCCCGGTCATGGACCTTGCGACGCTCACATCCTTCAAGCCGTCGGAGTACGAAGAGGCCGCGGACGGCTATCGGGCAACTGGTGACATGGCCTCCGAGGCCAAGGATGCGATCGACAACCGGATCAGCGTGGAGCTCCGCGACCAGTTGGAGGGCGAGGCGGCGAAGGCCGCAGTCGAGGAACTCAAGAGCCTCTCGAAGAACTTCCACTACACGCAGACCGAATGCGGCCTGGTGAGCACCGCGCTGAATGGCTTCGCCTTCGACATCGCGGTGGCCAAGCGCAAGCTGGAGGCGGCCATGGAGGACGCCCGAGCCGGCGGCTGCACGGTGAATGCGAACGGCTCCGTCTCCTACCCGGCGGGCAGCAAGCCCGGCGACGAGAAGACGGCGGACGGCGGCACGGTGACGGGGAGCGCGGGAGGCGGCTCGACGTCCGACGCGCTGGAACGCCAGGCGATCAACATCCACCCGAACCCGTACTACGGCCGGGCGATGGCCTACGCGAACCGCATCGCCGACGCTCTGGAAGAAGCCACGGACGCGGACACGAAGTGGGCGCCGAAACTGCGCGCGCTGAAGGCCGACGACGACTTGACGGTCTCCCACCGGGACTGGGCGGACGCGCAGTCCGACACGGGCGGCGTCCGCGAGGCGGGCAAAGCCTATCTCGACTCCCTGCCGGAACCCCCGAAGGACGGCACCCCGAAGGACAACGCGGCCTGGTGGAAGGGCCTCAACGCCGACGAGCAGTCGGCCCACCTCGCCTTGAACGCCGCCTCGGTCGGAGCCCTGGACGGCCTGCCCGCCGTGACGCGTGACGAGGCCAACCGAATGGTGCTGGCGGAAAAGCGCGGTGAGTATGAACAGGCCCTGAAGGCGATCCCTGCGGCGCCAACGAAGTACACGTACATCCACACCGCCAGAGGTCCGGTCAGGGTCTACACCGACGAGTACGTTGAGTGGGATGACAAGTACAGCGACAGGAAAAAGGAGCTAGAGGGTTACCTCAAGGGGATGGACCAGATCCAAGACCGCTTCGATCGGACCGGCGTGCGCGGCCTCCCAGAGGCGTACCTGCTTGGCTACGACCCTGTAGGTCACTCTGACGGAAGAATCATCCTGGCGAACGGGAATCCCGACACGGCAGATCATACGGCCGTATATGTGCCGGGGACCAAAGCCAACATCGAGAAGATCGGTGAGGGCGCCGACTTGGGCGACTTGGGTAGAAGTGAGAGGTTGTGGGCGGAAAGTGGAAGGATGGCTCCAGGTAAGAGCATTTCCACTATCACGTGGCTCGACTACGACGCTCCCGACAAGGTTCTCGGCGAAGCCACTCGCGGTTCGTACGCAGAAGATGCCGGCCCGACGCTGCGCGGCTTCATGGAAGGGAACATGGCCGCACATGATGAAACCAACCCCGGAAACCCGGGCCACACGACGCTCATTGGGCACAGCTACGGAACCACCGTTGTCGGCGTTGCCGCCCAGTCCGACATCGGGCCGGTCGGAGAACTCGGACCGACCCCACGCATCGCTGATGACGTGATCGCTGTCGGCAGCCCCGGCATGCAGGCCGACCATGCGGCGGACCTGGGAATCGGCGCGAAGCACGTGTGGGCAATGGGCGGCCCCTGGGACGACCAAGGCGTCCGTCAGGGCGGCCGCTTGGTCGGACTTGGCGACAGTCTGACGATCCCTACCGATGAACGCTTCGGCGGGAACATCATGAAGAGCGACTCGGGTGGTCACAGCGGGTTCTGGGATCCTGAATCAACCAGCCTCAGAAATCAAGCAGCCGTGATTGCGGGAAAATATGAACGAGTCCAGCATGACTAGCAAGATGCGCAAGACTGCAGCCTGCGTAGTCCTCTTTTGCTCGCTAATTTCGGGGTGTTCTGGGATGAACGAAAATAGTGCCGACGCTCCGGTGCGTGCCAGTTCCGAGATGCAGGATGAGGTCGAGAAGGTTTCGAGCTCGATCCTGGAGATCCTTTCGCTCAAGGCGAAGATGACCGAAGCGGGTGCCATGGTCTCTCCGTGTGAGGGAGGGACGTATCGGGCGCACCACCCATGGGGCGTCTACGGGCCTCCTGCCAAGGATCTGGAAGAAGCAATGGATAGGTTGCGAAGCCAGCTGCCGAAGAATGGCTGGAAGGTCGTGAAAGACGGCCCAGATGACAGTCGGGCAAAAAGCCCGCAAATTGTCGCCGACTCGGCCGATGGGCAGTACTCCGTCGATGCCCGTTTCCATGGCAGGAAGAGTGACGATCCGGCCCAACTTGAGGTCACCGTTCAATCAGCGTGCTTCCGCCCTGAGTCTGGATCCACGTCCTGAAGGCTCAGTCGGTCTGGAGGCGGGCGAATGCAAAGTCCGTTGATCGCTGGTCGGTGCAGATCAGTCGAGTCCGAGGATGTCCAGCTGACGCTCGTAGGGACGGATAGCTGTCGTGCGGAGGCGGGCTGCGATGTTGGTGCGGCCGGCGGCGCGGAACTGCTTGATGGCGAATCTGCGCAGGGCCGCCATGTTCTCCGGGCCGTGACCGGCATGGATCTTGAAGGCGTCCTCGCGGAACGCGGTGGCCCGTACGAAGTGGACGATGCGCTGGGAGGCCCCGCTGAACGCCTTCCAGATCGCCTTCGAGGTCGGCTCACCCCGGCCATCAACTGAACTCATCAGACTGGATCAGCCGTTACTGCAACCGGACCCCGGGGCCACAGAAATGGAAACGGGTCAGGAGGGCGGGAGGGGGCACGGGAGGGCGGGATGGTGGTGGTTGAGGCAGCACACCACCGAGAAGGAGATCAGGCTCTGGGACTTGGTGTAGTGCACCCAGCAGACGTCGATCCCTCGGGGAAGGGCGTCCATCGCGTACGCGACCTTGTGTTCGAGGGTGACGTAGGCGCGGCCGCCATCGTCCCTGTCCGCAGGCGGATTTGCCTCGTATGTGCTCTTCAGCCACGTGACGGCACCCACCGCACGGGTCCAGGTGCGCTCCACCGCGCTCTGGTTCTGCCTCATGAGCCAGTGCCCGGTCATGAGGGGTGGCAGCGTCGAAGCGACGAACGCGCGGGTGTGTTCGGAGTTCAGTTCTGCACCCGGACGGCGTAGGGCCTCCTGGCCGTACGCGTCCCTGCTGCCGGTCCACGGACCGTATCCGTGCCAGTGCCCTGACCAGGTCATCTGCGTCCTTCGCTAGGGGAGACGGGCCGGCCCGGAGCATGTCCGGTCCGGCCCACTGCGTGGTGCTTCGTGCTCAGGAAGGGAGCCAGGTTAGAGCGTCAGACCCCTCGTCCTGACCCACCCGGTGGCGAAGTCGTCGAGCTCGGCCTCGGTGAAGCGCAGCTCCTTGCCCGCGCCCTCGGGCTTGCTGTCACGGATGACGAACGAGGCCTCCGCGCCGGGGATCGCGGCGAGGCTCACGCAGGTCTCGTTGGAGCCTCCGGCGTTGCCGCCGCAGAAGTCGGCGAAGGTGGCGGTCGGCGGGATCGGCAGTGCGTAGAGGTTTCCGTTCATGGGAGAGTCCCTTTCGGTGCTGATGTCGCGGAGATTCGGTCTCCGCACCGTCGTGCTCCTGGCCCCGCCCGGCTGCCGACCGTCCATGGAGACAGCCGGGCGGGAGTCTGTGGCCCCTACGCAATGGGCCTGCTCGCGCCTTTGCCAACGGCGTCACCGCTCGAACCACACCGCCGCCACGATCGACGAGCCGATAGCGGCAAGGCAGACGACGTAGGCGATCTGCCGGGCTCGCTCGCTCACCGCCCCGTGCCTCGCCCTCGCCCCGGAACCGGCCGTACGGGAAGGGCCGGGCGGGCCGGGACCGCATCCACTGCGTGGCCCGCCGTGTCCATGGCGACGAGCTTCCTGAGCACCCGGGCAAGTGCTCGGACGTGGGAGTGGACCTCATGTGACAGAGCTTCCGGGGACGGAGGATTGTCGAGGAGGTGGGCGGCTTCCAGGAGGAAGCCACGGCCGGCCCCACTCATGCCCTCCGCCCCCACCAGATCGCCGGCGAGGGCTGCCACCCGTGCGCGCAAGGAAACTGTCGCGTCATCAAGCTCGGTCCGGGTGGTCGTACCGAGCCGGAGGGCGAGTACGCGCTGTACCACGCGTTCCGGATCCGCCTCCTCACCTGCCGCTACTGCCTTGGGACGGCCTGCGTCAGGGGCGCTGCTTGTCTTCATTACGTAGGTCACCAGGCATCTCCGCTCATGGCCGCTTTCGATCGCGTTCCGTGTAGAGATAACTGCGCGCCGTGCTCATCCCGGTACCGTTGGAGACAGGCGCAACCGTGAAAGCCATGAATCTCCGGGGAGTTGGTGTGCCCGTGCCACCTGGGAGCGACCGCAACTCAGGCCTTGAGAACCTTCTTGAACAGGCTGGATGGTCCCGGACGCAGCTTGCGAACGCCGTGAACCGCACGGCCGGAGAAGCGGGCCTGGCGTTGAAGTACGACCAGTCCGCCGTTTCGCACTGGCTGAGCGGGACGCAGCCGCGAGCGCAGGTCCGGCCAGTGATCGTCGAAGTGCTCGAACGGAAGCTCGGCCGTCCGGTGACCTATATCGAAGCAGGACTGCGCTCGCCGAAGGGCCAGTCAGAGGACTCCATAGGCACCGCTGACTCCCTCTTGGATCTCGGAAGGGCTGACATGGACCCCTCGCGGCGCGGCGTGATCGCAGCAAGCCTGTACTCGGCTGCTCTTGCCGTCCCTCTCTTCGCAGGTGAGGCGCATGCCGAGGAACGGGAGCGCACGGTCCGGCCGACCGGACGCATCGGTGCGGCAGAGGTGGCGACCGTCCGCACGATGACGGACCGGATCGCGGACATTCTCGACGAGCTCGGCGCCGGACACGCTCGTCCGATGGCCGCTGCGTTTCTCGTCAACACCGTCGCGCCGTATCTGCGCGCTTCCGCTACGGGACCGGTTCGACGAGACATGCTCTCCGCCGCGTCCGACCTGACCTACCTCACCGGCTGGATGGCCATGTACGAGCGGGCTCACGGGCTCGGCCAGCAGTATTACGTGAAGGCGTTGCACCTCGCGCAGGAAGCATCCGACCACGTGACGTACTGCCGTACCTTGCGCGGCATGAGCCTCCAGGCATCCAATCTGCGGTACGGCCAGCGGGCCCTGGAGCTCGCCGACTCGGCAGCTGAGGCGGCACCGGACGCGGGGCCTCGCTTGGTGGCCTTCCTCCGCGGACAGCAGGCTCACGCCTCCTCGATGGTCGGAGACCGCCGCGCCGCCTTTGAGAGGTTGCGCGAGGCGGAGTCCGCTCTCTCCAAAGCTGATTCCAGGCGGGAGTCGATCGGAGGATACGACCAGGCCGCGTACCAGTTCCACGTGGCCCACGTTCTGTACGAGACACGTGACCTGCCGGGCTCCATCGCAGCACTGAAGACCTCACTCCGCGCGCAGCCCAAGCAGGAGAGGCAAGGGCGACTCCACGCCAACGCGGTGATGGCTCAACGGCAGTTCGAGTTCGGCCATATCGAGGAGGCCTGCACCACGTGGGGCACCTTCCTCGACGACTACGTGGGGCTTTCCTCGGCGCGCGGTGACGAGCACTTCACCACCATGCGCAAGCGCATCGCGCCGTACGGCAAGATCCGGGCTGCGCGCGAGCTCCAGGTGAGGTCGCGGCAGGTGGCGGGGATGAAGGGATAGGGAGGTGGCGGGGATGAAGGGATAGGGAGGTGACGGTGGTCGTACCGCATGAACTGGTGGGCGACTGGGCACCGAAGGGCGCGACCCGGCAGGATCGGACTATTGGCCTGGACGAGTTCGACGGGCTGTTCCGTACGTTCAGCCACTCGGCCTGGCGGTTGGAGACCCTGCGACGCTTCGCCAGTGACGAAGCCACGCACACCTACCGCCAGTTCGTCGAGACCGGCCGTGTCGACTGGCCCGTGGAGGACCCGTACTGCGAGCTGATCCGTTCCCAGACGGAGCAGGGCAAGCGTGTCGAACGGGTGCGGATCGTTGATCAGCCGCCGACCCCAGGGCAGCTTTACCTCCTGAACAACGCGAAGCGGAACAGCGGTCTGGGGGAGGACATCCGAAACCTATGGCGAGCGGATGCCGATCGTCTCCAACTCCCGGCCGAGGATTTCTGGTTGTTCGACAGCCGGCTTGCGGCGAAGCTGCGCTTCAACGACGACGACCAGCTCGTGGACGTCGAGTTGATCACTGAGCCGGCCGAAATCGTCCAGTGCTCCGTCATCCGTGGAGCGGCATGGCACCACGCGGTGCCCTACGAAGAGTTCGCGGCGAAGCTGGGGGAGAGCGAGTAGGAGCAGACGCGTACCGGTGAGCACTTCTTCTCAGAAGGCTCGTGAGCATTTTGGTCGACGACTCCGGACTCTCCGAGCGGAGTGCCCTCACGGTCCTCTCACCGGTACAGCCCTGAGTTCCTCTCTCGGCTGGGCGCAGAGCAAAGTGAGCAAGCTGGAGAACGGACGCCAGCTTCCCACCGCGGAAGACCTCCGGGCATGGGCCGACGATTCCGTAGGAATGCGCGGACAGGCGCAACCTCTCGCCGGACTACGGCCTCCGCATCCCCATGCCGGCGACGAACCCGGCCCAGGCCGCGCGGGAGACGAATATGCGGGGGCCCACGGGCCTCTTCGAGTCGCGTACTCCCACGGTCGTGGACAGGTCGGCGACTTCCACACACTCCGTGCCGCTGCCCCCGCTGTACGTGGACTTGAACCACCGACCGACGCCGTGAACCATCAGAACTCCCCGCTTACGTGACTCAGGAGCGCGGCAGACCGCTCGATGTCCAGAGCCTGCGCGCGCAGGTACTCGAACGCCAACTTATAGCGTTCCAGTTCTGCGGGCTTCTCCATGAAGAGACCGCCCCCGATGATGTCCACGTACACGACATCGAGTTCGGGCGCCGGACCGCCGAGCACGACGAAGCTGCCCACGGCCGCCGCGTGTGCACCCGCCTCGAAGGGCAGGATCTGCACGGTGACGTGGGGGCGTCGGGTCTGTTCGAGAAGGTGGTGCAACTGCGCGCGCATGGTGTCGCGGCCACCCACGGCGCGGCGGATCACCGCTTCGTCGACCACCGCCCAGAGGTGGGGAGGCTCAGACCGTTCGAGCAGCTCCTGCCGCTTCATGCGGATGTCCACCATGTGCCGGATCTCCTCGTCCGTGCACCGTATTTCGGACGCACGGTGCACGGCTTCGGCGTAGGCACGTGTCTGGAGCAGCCCGGGGACGTACATACAGGCGTAGTGGTCCTCGCTGACCACCTCGTCCTCCAGGGTCAGCATGAGGTTCATGGACTCGGGGACGGGGTCCGCGAGCGAACGCCACCAGCCCTGGATCCGTGCGCCCTTGGCCAGCTCGACGAGTGAGCGGCGCTCCTCGTCCGTGGTGCCGTACTCGCGGCACAGCGCGTCCACGGCCGGCCATTTGACCGCGCCCTCCTTCCTCTCGTAGCGACTCAGGGTCGCTTTGGAGATGCCGACCAAGGCCCCGGCCTCCTCCAGGGTGAGGCCCTTGCGCTCACGCAGGCGGCGCAGGTCCGCGCCGAGTTGGCGCCTGCGGGTGGTGGGTCCGACTGTCATGGCTGTGGTTCCTCACGTCGACGCTTCAGAGCGTGCACGGCTGATCGTTGTCCGGGCAAGCCGGCGCGCGCTGGGGGCGTGCGGCACGAGGAGTGCTTCCGAGGAGGTTGGATGAGAGTTCCACAATGAGAGTTTCACTGACACTGTTCTCTTGCGGACGGTCACTGCTGGTGAACCGAGTTGATCGAGAGTGGTGATGGACGTGGACGGCTGTTGCTTCGGTGTGTTGCGCAAGGCGTGGGAGATGCCTTTCCTGGCGGAGCCCACGGAGTTGGCAGGGCTGAGGAACGCGGTCAGGTATCGGCTGGGTCTCTGGGGTCTGGCCGGTGCCGTCGCGGATGCCCAGCTCTGCACCTCGGAGTTGGTGGCGAACGTTATCAAGCACGTGGGATGCGGCACGCCCACTCGCCTCGCCGTGTCCATGAGCGGCAGCCGCCTGCGTATCGAGGTGAGCGACCCGGATGCGCGGAGTGTCCCCGTCCTCGTCACGAGGGCGGACGGGGAGGAACACGGGCGTGGACTGGTTCTTGTGGACGCGCTCGCCGATCGCTGGGGTGTTGTCCTTCGGGCTGATTCGAAAGTCACCTGGTGCGAACTGGCCACAGGTCTGCGGTCGTCGGTCGACCATGTGGACGGGCCCGAAGTGGCCAGGGCAGAGGCGCTGCTCGGGCTTCTCGGGCTGTCCGCGCGGGACAAGGATGCCCATCGGGTGCCGTTGACCGTGGCGCACGCGGAGGAGGTCGCCATCGACGTGATCGCGGACCTCCTCCACTGGCTCCGGGCCCATGGCTGTGATCCGGACGGGGCCCTTGATCGCGCACAGGCACACTTCGAGGCGGAGCTGCCCGAAGCCGTGTGATGGTCTGCTCAGGAACCCAGCAGGTCACTGAAGAATCCGATCGACGGATCTTCCGGCGTGCCGACGAGGAGAGCACGGTCGAGCAGACCGTTGTTGTGCTCGCAACTCGTCTCCGGCAGCAGCACGCAGGCATGGCAGGCCGCCATGTTGATGCCACCGACACCGCTGCCCTCCGACTCGACGCACAGGGGATCTGCCGAACACCAACGTGCCCTGTCCAGCGCCGCGTCCAAGGAACGGCGGAGACGCTCGGGTTCGCCCTGCGCGACCAGGCCCCCCAGGCTGCCCGCGGAGTCGCTCGTCGCGGTACAGATGAGGATTCCGGCCATGGCGTCACTGGTGTACAGCCGTTCCCGCAGCGAGGCTGCCGGGTAGCCGCCGTCCAGGCTCCACTCGTTGATCAGAGCGTGCGCCAGAGTATGGAGAAGAATCATGCGGGGGGAGGCCGGCGAGTCGGGCACGGAGTCCGGATCCTGCGCGCGTTCGCGCGTCATGCGAGCGTGGTTGTTCCGGATGCGATCGGCACGCGCCGCCACGGCGACGCTCCGGGCCCAGTCGTCCAGTCGTTCTTCGTCGAGCCGGAGGAAGACGCCCTCGCCCTGGACCTCCATCGCGGGCAGCCAGTCGAGTTCCTTCAGGGACAGGGCCGCCTCGTGCACGTCCGCGCGGGTGTCCGGGGTGTCGACCCGCGAGAACGCCTTCAGCGCACGCACTTCCCGCAGCCGCTTCACCAGCATCGGACCCGTGACTCCGTACGGGGCCAGCACGGTCGGAGAGGAACGAGGCGGCTCGCAGACGAACCGGTCCTCGTGACCGGACTTTTTCTCGGGCTGCCCCGCGATCAGGCGTTCGTATTCCTGCTTCCGCAACGCGACGAAGGCACTGTCCACGGAGGCGTCGCCGTCGGCGTCCGCGTCCTCCTGATTCTCCGCTTCGAGCAGGGCGATGACTCTTTCGGGCGAGAACTCGTACGGCTTCTTCAGAGTGAGGGCCTTGAGGAAGCCGCAGATGCCGTGCTCGTCGCCCGCCTCGTACATCTCGCGCAGATCATCCATGTGGTCTTCGAGCCGGGTGAAGTGCTCGTCGCTCCACGGCGGGATCGACAACGCCGTTCGCACGATCGGCTGCCAGGCGACGGACGAACCGCGCTGCAGCGTGCGCGGCCTCTCCGAGCAGGGATCGGTCGGAGCGTCCTTCAACCAGGGCCGCTTGCCGCTGCAGAACACCTTCAGATCCGACAGGGCCGTTCCGCTGAACGCGCCTTCCATCGATACCTCGGGCACTCCGCAGGTGCAGGAGATCAGGACCGACCGGAGGGAGGCGGTCTTTCCGCTCGTACGCAGCCGCATCGCTCCGCCGCACAGACCCGTCTCGCCCTCCTGCCGGTTCTTGCGGTGCACCCACTTCCAGTACGGGAAGTCGTCGATGTGGCCCTTCGCGCAGGCCATGACGAAGCGTGAGGGTACGAGATCCTCCTCGCAGTCACCGCATTCGTTCTTGCCCGGGGGGGAGTTGAACTGCCTTACGTGTTGGAGGGCCTGGCACTTCAGGCAGGAATGCCACAAAGGGAATCGGCGGACGTGCACACCATCCTTGCTCGTGTCGTCCGATGCCGGTGGGAGGCGGAACGATTTCACCCCGAGGACCCGGGCCAAGCGGTGCTCGTGGATGGTGGGTGCGTCGCTGATGTTCCAGGAGTCGGTTCCGGCCACTATGAACGATTCGTTGTCCACAGCGACCATCGACCCGACGCCGTAGGTCGTGATCATCTGGGCGCGCCGGACGGAACCGCGACGGGGATAGCTGCGCTCCGGTGCTCCGGTCCGGCGGCGTCGGGCGGGGGGCGGGGTCATCGGGTTGCCTCCATGAACAGACCGGACTCGGCATCGACATCGCGCAGACTCCAGAGCGTCTGCCAGGCGCTCTCGTCGGGGTCTTCGTCGTCGAACGCGCACAGCAGCGAGGTTGTCCGCTTGCCTCGCTTCGGCTCGTAGAGCAGACCGCCCCGGGATGCCGCCAGATCGGACCACCACTCGACGAACTCGTCGTAGGCGTCTGCCGTAGCGTCGTACTCCTCCTTGTCGACCTTCTCGACCCGAGCCAGCAGTGTGGTCCGCACGATCCGGTCCAGCTCGTCGCGGAACTCGTCGATCCTTCCCGCACCGTCGTTCGGACGGGCCGTGGGGATCAGGATCCGGGCGAGCGCGACGACGACGGCGTGAAGGCCCCGTTCGCGGGAGCGGGAGGAGAACGGCGTCACACTGGTCGACTCCACCTCGCGGTACAGCGCCGAGTGGAAGTGCTGGAAGCTCTCGTAGTGCGAACGGTCCCTGGAGCGATTCGAGTTGAGCATCACGGCCACCAGGCCGGGGTGGCGGCGGCCCACCCGACTGGTCGCCTGGATGTACTCGGCCGTGGTCTGCGGCTGCCCCATGACGGCCATCAGGCCGAGTCGGTCCACATCGACGCCGACCGAGATCATGTTCGTGGCGAGAAGAACGTCCACGGCATCGGGGTGCCCCAGCCGCTGTTCCACCTGCTTCAGGCGCTTCGGAACCTCGCTGGAGTTGGCGCGGCTCGTCAACTCGGTCTGTTCCAGGATCTTTCGCCGTACGCTGCCGTCACGGTCTGCCAGGTAGCCGAGGTGCGCTTCGACGTCGTCGTGGACCTGCAGCTCGGCCGCGGCCAACAGCCTGAGGCTGTTGAAGTATCCGACGAGCGTCCAGTAGGCGTCACGGACCTTTCCGTCTTCCCCGCCCTGCGCGGCCCGGTGGAGCAGGTTGGCGTACGTACGGATGAGCAGCGTGGACTGGCTCGTGCTTGGCGTCAGCAGGCCGACATACTGCCTGCTCGCCTTGCGGTCGCCGGGCGTCTCCACGGCGAACCACGAGTCCCTGGCGTCGATGCCCGCCGGCGGGAACTGGGCGACCTCGCGGGCGAACAGACTGTTGCCCTGCTCGGATGCCCGACGGATCGTCGCCGTCGACGCGATGATCTTCGGTTCGTTCGCGAGCAGGTCCACCGCCGTCTCGTACAGCCCGGTGAGCGTTCCGAGCGGCCCTGAGATGAGATGCAGCTCGTCCTGGACGATCAGCTCCGGAGGAGGCGTTTCGTCCTCGCGGTCACGGTTGAACAGCGCGGCGGTCTGTTCGCGCCATGGCATGGCAGCGAACTTGTCGACGGTCGCGATCACCAGCGTCGGGCGCGCGTCGTAGACGGCCTCGTCGATCAGGTGGACCGGCAGCCCGTCGCGGAAGTCGCACCACGTGTCGGGGCAGCGGACGTGCATCCGCTTCGCCTCCTCGTCGACCTCGTACTGGAACGCGTCGATGCGTGTGCCGCACCAAGGACATGCGTGCAGTTGGACCGGGTTCTTCTCCTGAAGTTCCTTCTCCTTCCGGAGCTCCACGAGGCTCTCCTCGGCGACCGACAGCTTGTTCGGTGTGGCGGACTGGCCCACCCACATGCCGATGGAGATGGGTTCCGTCCCCAGCGTCCGTTCGTCACCGAGACGAATGCGCTCCATGGCGCAGATCAGGGACGCGGCACGTTCGAACTGCTGCAGGGTGAGCAGTCGCAGGGTGTAGCGCATCAGCACGGTCACGCCCCCGCCACGCTCCCTGAGCCGCATGCGGCGCAGGAAGGTTGTGAAGGCGATCAGACCGAGATACGCCTCGGTCTTGCCACCACCGGTGGGGAACCAGAGGAGGTCTGCGATGCGGCGGTCGTCGTGCTCCGGGTCCACGATCCCTTCGAGGCAGAGGAGCACGAAGGAGATCTGGAACGGTCGCCACCGACTCGCGGACGTGTCCGGTTCGCCCACCCGGCCGTTCTTCACCCACTCACTGCGGCCTCGCTGCTGGGACATCGCACGGTTGGCGAGACGGAACGCCCGCATCGCTTCGCTGTCCGTACCGAGGACCCTGATACCTCGACGTATGCGGGCCAGTGCCGCTCGGCAGTGCTCGATCTGCTTCCGTGCCGGAGCCTCGTGCGGGGTGCCCCGGAAGGCCCCTGCCTCAGCCTCCTTGCGGTCGATCCACTCCGCATACCCTGCCATCAGGTCGTTGAGCGCGGCCAGGACCTCGTTCTCGGGACGGGTCGCCAGGCCCTCCATGGTGAGGGCCGAGTCATCGATGTCGGGGTTGGAGTCGGTGAGCAGCACATCGTGCGCCGGGACGAACTCGGTGCGTACGGTGGTGATCGCCGCGCGTCCGATGTTCGGGTCACCGATCGGGGGCGGTGTCCATTCCCAGTCCGCCGAGCAGCCGTGGCCGATGGCGAAGGTCGGCGCGTGCCGGTGCAGCAGTCGACTTGTGGCGACCTCCGGGTCGATCACCGTACGTTCGGAAGGGCGGTCGACCAGGCCGGGCGCACCGGACTCGGTGGTCACGGTCAGGCGGGGCTGGTAGAGGCAGAACGCGTCCTGGAGGGCGTACTTGCCCACGCGATGCGTGTTGATCAGCGTGATCGTCACGGTGACCGTACCGCTCCCGTGGGCCTTCGGCCGGACGACGACGTCCAACGCCGGGCCGTCGATCGTTTCGTCCGGCGTCCTGCCCTGACGAATGTCGTCCAGCCGATAGCGACAGGGCACGGTCACATCGACAGTCACGGGGCGCACGGACAGCTCGCGCCGACGCCACCGCTCCTTCTGCTCGGACACCGTCCGGGCCTCGGCCCGCTCGGCGGCCACCGGGCGCCCCTCGGCGTCGACCGGATCGTAGGCCGCGACGTCCGTGTGCACGAGAAGTCGGGGAGCGATCGTCGGGTCCACGGCGAACGTCAGCCCCATGGACGAGGGGCGTCGGTCGCCTGCACGGGCCGTACCGAGTTCGGGCAGCGGGTCTTCGATGTCCCGACCCCTCCGCACGAGCGGAGCGTCGTCGAGTCCGTCGTTCTCGGCTGCGTCCTCCTGGAGCGCCCGCCCGGACTCGAGATCGGAGGCCCTCGGGAACAACACCCCTATCGGATAGGTGGTGATCGGCGGATCCTGGGTCAGGACCTCGTCGGCGGAGCCCGGGCCGAGCAGGTCCCTGCGGAGCTGCTCGACGAGACCTTCCCGGAGCGCGTAGTGGGCGGCGTGCGTGCTGGTCCCGTCCGTCATCCGACAATGCCTTCCTGCGTGTTCCTTGCGGCGCGCCTGTAGCGCCCGAGCCCTGACATGCGGGGCACCGTCCAGGTGCCGTGGTCGCCCAGCCCGGCGCGAGCACCGGACGCGGTACTGCCCGCGACGCTCTCCAGACAGTCGACCCGGAAGCCGGTGATCTCCACCGGCCAGTTGATCTCCCACGTCTTGTTGATCTTCAGGGAGGTGTGGAGGTCCTTGCGGAACCGCTCCGAGACGACGGAGATCGCGCGATCCCCGTGGAAGACGGTGTACGGAGGGCTCTGGTCGGCGGCCATGGCCATCTCGTGCTGAGGGCGGAGCGTCAGTACATCACCCGGCGAGACCGACGACGCCAGGTAGTCCTGCACGGCTGCCGCGTCGTCGACGAAGCCGTCCGTGCCGGGCGGGTGCTCCCGACACACGTCCTGCCCGCCGGCGACGATGCCGTCGCGGATGTACGGCTTCCACCCGCCGATGTACCACCGGTCGGTCACCCGGTCCCGGCGCACGAGTGCCGTGTCCGGTGCCACGATGCGGAACAGGTCGTCCCGGGCGCGGGTCATCGCGACGTACAGCGAACGAGCCTCGGCCGCCGGGTCCACGTGGCTGTGCTGCTTGCGCAGCTCCGCGGTGGTGGCCGGTTCGACCACGATCACCCGATCGAACTCGAGTCCCTTGGCACGGTGCACGGTCGACACCACCAGGCCCGAGGGTTCCACGGCCGCCAGGTCGTCGGGGAAACGTCCCTCCGCCACCAGCCTCCGCACTGCCGAGACATCCATCAGCCCTCTGGGTGCGCGGGCGGCGCCCCGTAGGGAGCGCCACATCCTCGCAGGGTCGCCGACGGGAGCGGTCGGACCGGCGGCGAGCAGTTCCAGGAAGCGCGCCTCGGTCAATGTGGTACTACCGGTGCCCCGCAGCACAGAGCTGACCCAGGCCGGGATAGGTCGGTCCTGCAACGCACGCTGGATCCGGTGCGGCACAGCGAGGGAGAACAACTTCTCGGACAGGACCAGAGCCTGGCGGTTGTCCCTGCAGAGAATGGCGCAGGTGCCCGGGTAGCCGCGGAGTGACTCGACGGTCGACCGCTCCTCCAGAGGGCTGAGATCGGGGCACGATCGCAGGAGGTCGGTCAGCTGCCGATGGAACTTCTCGCCAGCCGCGTCGGATTCGGCGGGTTCCGACGGCAGCCTCTTGAGCGCGCCGCCGAGAGCGAGCGCCGTGCGCGCTTCCCTGGTCCGGGCCCGGAAGCTGGTGGTGAGGTGCAGTTCGACCAGATCGTCCGGATAGGAGGCCCGCAACCAGTCGAAGAAGTAGTTGGTCTCCGCGGCACGGGCATCCTGGTCGGAGACCTGAAAGCCGAAGATGGCCTGGGCACCGTCCCCCACCACCGTGAAGCCGCAGTTTTCCTGGAAGCGGTCGAGCAGCGTCTCGACCATGTCCCGGCGGTCACCCACCAGGTCCTGGACCTCGTCGATCACCACGTGGGCGGGGGTGCCCTGTTCGCTCCCCTCGACCGCGCCCCGGAGAACGGCCTCGGTCGTCTCCCTGATCCGCTCGTCGAAGCGCAGCGCACCCCAATCCCGATCGGGTTGCTCTGCGCGCAGCACCGAGTACGCCCAGGAGTCGAATGTCTGCACCCGGACCCGACGTGCCTCCCGGGCGTGCAGCGCGATGCGCTCGCGCAGCTCGCGGACCGCCGCGCGCGAGAAGCTGAGCACCAGGATCTCACCAGCCTCCAGCGCGTCGTCCTCGTGCCCCATCAGGGCGTCGAGCCGGCGGACCAGCGTGTGTGTCTTGCCCGCGCCCGCGCCGGCAGTGACCAGCAGCCGGGCGTCCCAGGGCTGCTCGACCACGGCCCGCTGTTCCTCGGTCAATGGCGGGCTGTCGTGGTACGCGTCGGTCACTTGGCCCTCCACAGGTGCTCGAACTGCGTGAAGGCGAGCGCCTTGCCGTAGTTGGTGATGTTGTCCCGGACATTGAGGATCAAGCAGGTCTCCTTGCCCCCGTTGCCGGGACCGCGCAGACCGCGACCGATCATCTGCTGGTAGACGTTCGGACTGTAGGTGGGGCGGGCGACGACCACGGCCCGGGTGGCCGGAGCATCGAACCCCTGCGTCAGGACACCGTAGTTCGTGAGGACACGCACGCGACCGCGACGGAAGTCGTCGATGCTCTTCCTGCGCTCGCCCGCCGAGGTGGCCGAGTCCACCGAAGCGGCGGTGATGTCCCGGTCCTTGAGCTTCGCGGCGAGGAATTTGGCGTGAGCCACCGAGGTGGCGAACACCAGGACGGGCCAGTCGGCGGGCATCGCGCCGATCTCCTCCAGGATGCGCTTGTTGCGGTCGTGGTCGTCGGCGAGACGCTGCTCGGCGGCCTTCGACAGCAGGCTCATCTGGTCGGCCCGCTCCTTCTCGTCGTTGGTCAGCTCGATGGTGCCGCCGAGGAGTTCCCGGTGATCGACCTTGGCCAGCATGCCGAGTTCCTGCAGTTCCCCGTAGGCGTCACCCGTCGGGAAGACACCGTCGTCGAGGCGCTGTCCACCGAAGCGTTGGACCAGGCGTCGGGTCTCCGCGTCGTTCGTGTTGCGGAACGGGGTCGCGGTGAGCCCCAGCAGATGGCGACCCGTATCCCTAGCGGTCAGGCCGAGTTGCTCGAGGATCTTCGTGTACTGGGGCGAGATGGCGACATGCGCCTCGTCGACGATGACCAGACTCGCCTGCCGGAGCCAGGCGTATCCCTCGGTGTCGAGGCAGTTCCGGAGCTTCGCGTCCGTCGCGACCACGAGGTGCGGGCGATCGCTCACCGGACCCGCTTCGTTGGTGGTCCACAGCCTGCTGATGGTGAGCGGGCTCTCCGCGCCGACCTTCGACCAGACGAAGCTCCAGCTCTGGACGGCCTGCTCGCAGAGCTCCTCGGTCTGGGCGATCCAGAGGATGGGACCGTCCAGCTCTCCGACGGACTTGACCCAGCGGATCACGGCCTCTGCCGCCACCCGGGTCTTCCCCGCGCCGGTGGGCAGCGACAGCATCCCGCGCTGCGGTGCGAACCGGTCGAGCATCGCGAAGACCTTCGCCGCGAGGCGCTCCTGGTAGTCGTGCAGACGGGGAAACTCGGTGGGCCCCGGAATCTCGATCCTCGGCGGCAGTGATGGAGTCCTGGTGCCGGCGAAGGAGTCGGGGAATCCGAAGTCGGAGACGAACTTCACCGCGGGCGAGGAGCCGGTGAAGCCGGACGGGGCATGACTCGGATAGGCGGCCAGCAGATCACGGGTGTGCATCTGCAGAACGCCGTCCCCGTGGGCGTTGTACGCCATCCGCGCGATCCGGCGGGCCGACGGCTCGACGTCCCCCAACTCCGCGCGCTCGCTCTCCAGAAGGCCGGGCGGCAGACCCGCCCGGAGCGCGGCTTCGCCGATGAGCAGTTCCAGCTTCCCCTCGACGCTCTCCGCTTCCCGGACCCGGCGCAGGGCCGCCTGGAGCTGCTGGTCGGCCTCCTGCCGCTCCTGGGCGTCGAGGACTGCCCGGCATCCCGCTTCCTTCAGCCCCCAGCGCAGCTCGCGGTCGACCGCCACGAGGGCAGCGAGCCGGCCCGTGGGTTCGAGGACGAGCACGGTGTTGTCCTGGAGCGCGCTCTTGAGGGGTGTGGACCGGGTGCCCTGGGGGGTACGGGTCACCTCCTCCAGCTCGGAGCAGGGCTGCAACCGGTAGTTGTTGACGGCATTTCCCATCCGCTGGCGGAGTGTGGGGAACTCGTCGTGCAGAAGTGTGGGCTCGCCGATACCCACATGCCGCGTCTCCTTGCTGACGACGTCGCTGTATCGCAGCATGCCCCACGTCTTGACGAGCAGGGCGGCGTCCTCGTCACTGCCCGCGAGCAGCGCCGGAATCTGCTCCGCACGCAGCGTGCGGTACTCCGCCTCGGAGGCCGCGACGGCGATCTTGTCGTCCTCCCGCGCGGACCACTCCGAACCGATCCGGCAACGGGTGAGCTCTCCCTCGGGGAAGTCGACCCCCAGCCGGGTCAGCATCACGTACGTACGCCCCACGAAAGTGTCGTCGTCGCTGGAGCCGAGCTGTTCGAGCAGGCGGGCCCACTGCTTCGCCGGAACGTCCTCCACCAGCGTGGGCAGGTGAAGCTTGCGGGCCTTCTCGGCGCTGATGTCCGCGACGGGCAGGACATCGGCGTACGCGTGCAGCTGAGGACCCACGGCGTCGGAGACCGGGACGACGCCCTGCGAGGTGGGGACCCGGCCGAGCCGTACCAGCATCCAACGCAGCGGGGAGTAGACGGGCTTGCGTGTGGACACCTGGGTGCCGAACTGCATGGTCCAGGTATCGATGACGCTCCCGTCGGGCAGCGCCTTCACGAAGGCCGCCCGCCCCTCGTCCGACAGGAGCTCCAGGAGGTGCAACGGCCCGCCGACAGGAGAGCCCTCCAGTTTGAGCCTGGTGAGACTCGGACGTGACGCGTTGCTGCTCAATGTCCGGCAGTAGCTGTCGTAGATCGCAGTCGAGTACTCGCCGAACCATGCCTCGTCCGCAGACGGACGGTGACCGGCTGTCGGAGCCGCACGCAGGCCGAACTCGTGGAAGACCATCCGGTCGTCGGAGTGGAAGTCCAGGTCCACGGCGACGGACCGGTCCCGGCTCCCGTCGGGGGGCACGACCTGCCCGGGCAGGAGGCAGTCGCGCATGCGGTGGAAGCGCCCGTCCACGGTGCGGACCGACAGCGTCGCCATCGGGTCGGGCACGCGGGCGATCACCTCGCCGCTCACCTGGCTGCCGCCCGCGCTGTGGAACAGCTCCCAGAAACGTGCCCAGTCCTGCGGACCGTAGCCGGTGAATCCCTGCTCCAGAACACCGATGAAGCGTCCTCGGGAATCGGCCTCCCGAATGCCGATGGTGTTGAGGTCCTGGATGAGCGACTCGTCCTCGGACAGAGCGGGATCCACGTACGTCGTACCGTCCCGCAGTCCGTCCTGGACGGCCCTGCGGAAGACCTTGCCCACCACGGCGGGCACCAACCCGCTCTCCTCGGTCAACACGATGCGGGCCGCGCGGGCCTGGTCCGCGAAGGGCGACCCTTCGCGGACCATCGCGGCGAAGATGCGGATCGCGACGGCGGAGGCCTCGGCCGTACCGTCCGAGACCAGGGCCTCCAACCACTCCCGAACGGTCGCCCGCCCCTGCCTCGTCTGCTCCAGAATGTGCCCCACTTTGCCGGCACGGAACTCGGCGGCCTCCACGGAGGGGTGGACCCAGTCCGTCGGACGCCCGGGGTAGGCGTTCCACCTCCGGAGCCAGTCGAGCTTGAGCGGTGTCTTGCCCACCGGCGCGGGATGGACGCGCAACTCGAGGGGAACCCGAAGGACGCCATCCTGGTCGGGAAGGGAAGGGAGTTCGGCGGTCAGCTTCCAGATCTGTTCGGTCAGATACTTGTCGGCCCAGTTGAGAGTCTCCGACTCCCTCGTCCGACCGGGGAGCAGGGGGAGATACGCGCCGGGGTCCTCGGCCGGAGCCAGCTGCGGCAGTGATCCGACGACCAGCTTCGCCGCGACCTGGATGATCTCCTCGTTGAACGGGCTGGAGTCCAGAAGGTTCTGTCTGTCCTCATTTGTCTTCCAGGCTCCGTTCAGAATGCCTGCCAGGGTCATCGGGTACTTGGTCGGGAAGAACGACCAGAATTCCCCCCGCCCCCTGGGGGTGGTCAGGACCGTGTCACCGGTGTATTCGGGTACGGCCCACGAGACGTCGATCGTCACCCGGTCGTGCATCTCGCCCGCGCCGGCCCGTGCCCGGTCGGAGGGCCGGTGGGAATGGGTGAACACCTTCCAGGTGGCGTGGGACTCCGGCTTGCCTGTACGGGCCTCGTGGACCGTGTGCACGACGCCCTCGTGCTCGACCGTGATCTCCCGCCGGATCTGCGGCATGGCTCGTCGGTCTTCCAGAACCACCGCGCCCACGTGGTGGGAGAACAACTGGAAGCGTGCCGGGAACTCCCGCTGCGCCTCGTGGCTACCGGCGGCCGCGTGGATGTCGTGCCGGAGTCGATCGGCCGCCCCGGGCAGGAGGGGAAGGCGTACCACGGTCGTGGCCCAGCCGAGCAGTTCGTGGAGGACCGGGTCGGTCGAGCGCTCCTTCGCGGCGTCCAGGGGGCGCGCCATGCGTAGGACGGGGGCCTCGAAATCGGCGTCCACCGGGTCCCCGCCGGCCTTTCGGATCTCCTCGCGCGACCAGGCCCGGTCGAATCCGAATGCCCCCGATGTGCTGAAGAACTGAGGGGTGTCGGTGACGGCGAGGACCGATTTCACCCCGACGCCGAAGCGGCCGATCTGACCTCCGCGCTTCTTCGAAACGCTCATGCGGAGAATGGTCTCGGCGCCTTCTGCCGTGACTTCCTTGCCCTCGTTCGCGCAGTACAGATGGGTCGGGGTGAGGACGACGTGCACCTTCCCGCCCGGGGAGTGCGCGATCTCGTCCGCGGCGTTCTGGACGAGCTCGAACAATTGGCGGTCCCCGTAACCGCCTTGAGTGATTCGCCGTTCGCCGTTGGCATGCTCAAGAATCAACCCCGGATCGATCCGATACGCCGCCAGCATGCGCGCCGACTGGTCGATGATCGTCCGGATGACGGAGGTCCCGCCCGAACTGTCCGTCACGTAGGGGTGGTTCAAAGTCTTCCAATCCGTGGCTGTGAGCTGAACGCGGGTGGAGCCGGGGCCGGCGGCAGCGGGGGATGCGGCCTGCCCCGACTCCACGATAGGAGTTCCGGGTCCGACGATGTGCCGGGTCAGTCGAGCTTGAAGATGATGACGACGAATCCCGGGCGCGCACGGTTCCGGCGGCGCTTGTTCCGGACGGAGCCCGCGTCCTTCGGCGGGCGGCTGGTCGTGCCGCGATTGCGGAGCAGAGGCGGCACGCGGCGCCGCGGCCCCGTACCCTTCGGCGGGCCGGATGCTTCCGGGGCGGAGGCATTGCGGGCCGCCGCCTTGTCACGCCGGAGGGCGTTGATGTACGAACGCGTCGTTCCGACGGCGTCGAGGAACTCGGACCGCAGGTGCGGGTCTTCGATGGAGTCGTACTGTTCGACGAGTCCGAACGGGCCGTCGTCCGGATCGGGCGGGTCGATGTTCATGGCGGTGCCCCCTGGGCTCTGAGGATGTGTACCGAGCGTGACGGAGAATGGCGCACGTGCAGAAGGGCGGGAGCGCCCGGGGTGACGGGTGCGATCGCGAGGAGGAAAGGTTTCTTCGGGAGCGGAGAAGTCGATGGCGGGTCGGAGCGAAAAGAACGTGAGCGATAAACGTTCCAGAAGCCAAGCGTATTCTTCCGGCCGTGGCAAGGGATTTGGTGATTCCCGGACAGGATTTCCTTTGTGGCCCTTGAAGGCGATTTATGGCATGCGAAAAAGGCCCCCGGAAAGGAAGGGGCCGGTCGCGCGGGGTGAAGCGTCCCCGCCCCGAAGCTACATGACCGAAAGGCCAGCCCGCAAGGCTTTGTCGCGAGCGATCCCTCTCCTCTTCGGGATGCTTGCGGGGGTGCGCATTTCGGATGCCCAAGAAGTAAGTAGGCGGGAAGGGTGATTCTGCCCAGACTTCCCCTTCGGGGCATCTCCGGACTTATTTTCAAGGGGTTGAAGATGTGAAGGAAGCCTCCGGAGGGAGGTGTCAAACGTCGTTGTCGGACGGATCGTCAGTGTCAAATGGTGGGTGTATCGTGCAGGTCATGGCGCACGCCGCAGCCGAGGAGTGATGAGGTTGGACACCGGGATGGACTTCGGACCCTGGCTGGCCCGCCAGCTGAAGCAGTCAGGCATGAGCCAGGCGGATCTCGCTCAGCGGGTCGGGATGACGCGAGCTGCTGTCTCCGCCTGGATCACGGGCCGCGCGACGCCTCGCGAGGAGACGGTTCACAAGATCGCCGAGGCGCTCGGCACGGACCTGGGCACGATCCACACCCGCACCGCCGACACCTTGGCCGGCCTGCCGATCTCCTGGTACCACCGTCCCGGACACGCCGACGGTGGGCGCGAGTTCGGGAACGCGGCGGCCTTCGCCTTCGAGGCCGACGTCGGCGTCCTGGCCCGGGAGGCGACCCAGAACAGCCTCGACGAACGGCTCGATCTCGCCCAACCGGTCCGGGTCCGTTACACCCTGCACGAACTGTCGGGCGAGGCTCTGGCCCGATTCCGGGACGAGATCCGCTGGGACGATCTGCTGCCCCACTACGAGGCGGCCGCGCAGCAGGACCAGAAGGTCGGGCGCATGATCGCGGGCGGCTTGAGCGACATGTACGAGCGGGACCGCTTGGTGCTTCTCCGTATCGACGACTACAACGCCTCCGGGCTGACGGGAGACGACTACGAAACCGGTCGTTTCGCCGCGGTCGTGCGTCGGCAACTCGACAGCCAGAAGTCGGTGAGCGGTGCCGGGGGGTCCTACGGCCTCGGGAAGGCGACGCTCTGGGCGACCAGCCGCCTCGGCCTGGTCCTCATGAACTCCACCCTGTCGGAGCCGCACGAAGGACGGACCGAGCGCCGGCTCGTCGGACGGCTCGACCTTCCCTGGCGGAGGGTGGACGGAAAGCCGTGGGCCGGCCCCGCCTGGTTCGGTCGACCCGACCCGGAGGCGGAGGACGTGAACGTGGCCCGCTCGTGGTGGGCGGACGAGGAGAGCGTCGAGCGCCTCCACCTCACCCGGGAGAGCGCCGAGCCCGGCACGTCCTTCCTCATCGTCGGCGCGCACGACGTGGCCAGCCTCGTCGAAGGGACGGACGCTGACACCGACGTCGAGGACGAGGACAGCGTGCACCGCATGCACCACCGCCTCAAGGACGCGCTCGGCCGGAACTTCTGGGCGGCCATGACCGGCGGCGGCAAACAGCGGCCCCTTCTGGAAGCATCGGTGAGGACGCTCCGCAACGGCGTGGAGATCATTCCCGAGACGCGTGTCGACCCCCGGGAAACCCAGCCCTCCCGGACACGCGCACTGCAGGCGTTCCTGGACGGCACGACCGTCGACAGGATGACGGAGACCGGGCAGGTGGCCATGACGACCGTGCCCCTGATGGTGCCCGCCCCCGCCGGTCGCGGAAACCCGGTGGAGCACCGGGCGGTCGTGCTGGTCACGGAGGCCGAGGACGGCGACGACGGAAAGCCGAACCGGGTGACGACCATGCGGGGCAACCGCATGACGGTCAAGATCGGTTGGGTGCCCGGTCTACCGGTGGGCACCAACCCGTTCCAGGCCGTCCTGCTCGCGGGCAGAGCGGCGGGGGACGACGCTCCCTTCGCGGACGAGGCCGAGGCCTTCCTGCGCGCCTCCGAACCGCCCGAGCACGACAAGTGGGGGCAGACGGAGGAGCTACGCATGCTGTATTCGCCCTCCGCGTACCGCCGGATCGGCGCACTCACGAACCAGGCGAACAAGGCCGTGCGCGAGTTGGTCGCCCTGCCCAGGAAGAGTCGCAAGGGTGGCCCGGAACGACTACGCAAGCGTCTGTCCGTGGGAGGGCGCAAGAGGTCTCGACCCACGCCCCCGGCAGGCCCGCCGACGCTGGTGGAGCTCGACGCCAGGATCGACGACAGCGGTGCGTGGTGCTTCACGGCCGAGATGAAGATCCCCGCCGGCGGCGATTCCTGGCGCCCCGCACCGGTGGCCAAGCTCGACGTGCGCTCCGGGCCCCGACCGGTTCTGGCCTGGTCGGAGCTGGTCGCCGTGCACAACTGCGAAGTCATCGACGGCACGATCCGCTTCGCCCCCGGCGCGCGCACCGCGACGTTCCGGGGAACCACCGACGTAACCACCCATCCCGTACGCGCCCAGTTCAGCGGCCTCGTCGTGGAACTCCGCACCGACAAGGGGGTCCAGGCATGAGGGCATACCCGTATCAGCGACTTCCCGGTGTCGTGTCACTCCGGGTCACCTCCGTCGAGCTGCGGGGCCCGGAAGACATCAGGGACCCCCTCGACACCAGCGCCTTCTCCGCAGTCGAGCAGGTCGTCGCGCCCGGCTCGACGGGACGGGACGACTGGGAGTGGCTCCGTATGAGGGTCTCCGCCACCGTGCCGGGCCGGGCGACCGTTCCCGACAGCCCGTGGACCGACCTGGCGGTCGTCGTCGTGCTGAGCGAAGGGGCCACCAACACACGGATTTGCACGGCCCTCGCCCCCGGTGCGGAGAACGGGCGGAAGTGGGAGGGACAGCTCGATCTGTGGCGTGCGGACCATCTGGACCGGCCGACGATGTCCGTCCACGTCGTCGCCACGGTGGACGGCGTGCCGGGACGCGAGATCGCCGCCTCGGCCAAGGACTGGATCATCGACCTGAAGGCCGAAGCCCCGCTGCGTGAAAGGGAACTGGAGGTCGTCGAGGTCGGATTCCGTGAGGGCCCGCAGTGGCTGCGTCGCTTCCAGGAGGTGCCTTGGGCCGTGGACACGTCCGGCGACCTTCCCGTCGTCCACATCAACAAGGATTTCGAGGGAGTCTCCGACCTCGTCGGTGGTAACGGCACCTCGGTCGACAACATGGTGCGGGATCTGCTCATCGCCCAGATGTGCACGGACGTGTGGACCGCCGTCTTCCACACCGCCATTGGCGACCTGGAGATCGAGGACGACGGCACACCCCTGTTCCCTCGCGACTGGAGAGGCGAGGTGCTGCGCGAGATGTTGCCCGACGTCGTGCCCGATCTCCCGGTCGAGGACGCGCTGGGGGAGGTTCATCGGCGACGGACCGGAACATCCGGTTGGACCGATCTCCAGCCGCGCATCCACTACGCCGCCACGCGCAGAGGTGACGTGCCGAAGGCGCTGAGCGCCACCATCCGCGGCCTGGACAGTATCCACAGGGGGACCGACGCATGACCGACAAGCCGAACCTCCTCCCGGAACGCCTGGCGTTGCTGGCGGACCTCAACGCGGCGCAGTACCTCACCGAAGGTCTGCTGTCGGGCAAGGAGGACGCCCAGGCCATAGCGCTCAACAAGGTCACCGAACCGCTGCCCCACGACAGCGAGAGCCGTGCGGAACTGGCCCCGGTGCGCGACCTGATCGACGACGCGATGTATCAGTTCCGGGACGACCGACCGACCAGCGCCGACGCCTGGTTGGCACCGCGCCTCCACGCGACGCTCAGGCTCACCCGGCGGGAGGCGGCCGACCGTCGGATCTGGAACTACCTGGCCCTGGGGGTGGCTCCGGACTACGTGGTCTGGCGCCACCTGGTGGCCAAATCGGAGGATGCTCCGCCGAAGGTCGCCTCCCGGCGGTTCCGAGGGCCGGCCTACACCCAGGCGTTCGCCCGACTGTGGTGGACCGCCGAGCTGTTCCGCGACGGTCCCGACTACGGACCGGTGGCGACCGTGTGCTCCAACCAGGACATGCTGAACACCGCCTTGCGGGTCGACGTGATCGACCACCGGCCGACGGCGCAGGCGACCGTTCGCCTGATGGAGCGCGGCACCGTGCGGACCGGCCGGGAGGTGAACGCACTGGTGGCGGCCATCAAGGCTTCCGCCGCGACGCTGATGTACGACATCATCGCGCCCGACGCCGAACGGGATGGCAGGCCCCTGCGGGAGTGGATCGAGGCGTCGGAGTCAGCTCCTGCCGTCCCGCGCAGGGAGCTGCCCGTCGGGCCGTACGAAGAGAAGACTCCGGAGCGTTCGGTCAACGTACTAGTCGATCACTTCGCGGAGCTCTTCGCCGAAGCGCCGGTGAGGGGACGCTCGGACGCGGACGAACGGGACGGCGCCGAGACCTGAGGAGGCGCCGACAGAGCGGCCGCCGGCACCGTTGCCTGAGGCGCTTCGTCCTGGGGACTCCACTTCTCCAACTGCTCGTACCACTCCTTCCGCGGAGGCTTGTTGAACAGCGCCATGCTCAGAATGTGCAGCGACAGCCTCGGCGGGATGGCGTTCCCGATCTGCTGGGCCACATCGGTGGAGCGCCAGGGGTACTCCGCGGGGAAGGACTGGAGCAGACCGGCTTCCCGCGGGGAAAGGCGCTCGAGTTCGTCCTCCGGCCTGAGCACGACCTCGCCCGCGCCGTCCTTCCGCAAGGTGTACAGGCGGTTGCGTCGTACCTTGCCGGTGACCGTCGGGGCGGGCTCCCCGGACTCCCGGCGACCCCGCTTCTTCGGGTCGCCGCCGGACCCGTAATTGGAGACCATGACGAACTCGGTCGTCCGCGTGCCGGCGAGCGCGTCTCCCATGGAGACCCAGGGCTTGATGTCGTCGAACAACGATGCCTTCTGATCGGCATCTCTGGGCGGAAACCGTACGGCGCCCTTCCGGTACCTCTGGTGCGTCGCCTCGGGAAAGAGGGGCTTGCGGCGCACGTTCGTCGGATCGTGCTGGGCGATCAGGACAGCCCTGCGTCGTGTCTGAGGGACCCCGAAATCTTCGGTGTGCAGCACGTGGGCATCGGCGGCGTAGCCGACGCCCCGAAGGAGTTCTGCGAAGTGCCTCCACACCGGAAGCACGGTCGGCACCTGCTCCAGCACGATCACCTTGTACGGCCGCTCGCGCTTGAGCTTCGCCTCCATGATCCAGCGCAGTGGTTGCAGCACGAACCCGGTCCGGTTGTCCGACATCGCGTCGGTCTCGTCCTTGACCTCTTTCCAGGCCACGTCGAACGAGGCCTCGTCCTCGTGACCCATCAACCGGGTGGCCAGCCTCTTCACGTCGTCGAGCGCCTGATGGCCCTCGCGGTTGCCTGCCACCGAGAATGACTGACAGGGCGGCCCGCCGGTGAGCACAGTGGCCTCGTAGACCGAGGGGTCGCACGGGCCGAGCTCGGCGACATCCTTCACGTCGGTGGTCAGGAGGCCGGCCGCCGCACGTGTGGCGCGGGTCGCGTCGTCCCACTCGACACCGATGCTCTCGACGCCCTCGTCCTTCATGATCGTGGCGGCGATGTCGAGGCCGCCGGGCCCTGCGAAGAGATCAACGATCCCGAATTCCACAGAGGGGAGCGAAGGGGGAGAGGGGTGGGTCATGGTGTGCAAGTGTAGCCGGCGATCAGACCGGGGAAGGCGCTTCCTCCGGTGCCCTCCCCGGCGCGCGGATCAGCCCTTCAGGGCGGTGGCAACGGCCCGCCCGAGCGCCGTTCCGACCGGCGGGGGAGAGGCGTGGCCGATCTGCCGGTAGCGGGCGGTCTTCTTTCCCGCGAACTGCCACTCCTGCGGAAACGCCTGCAGAATCGCCGCCTGCGCGTCCGTGAGCTTGATCAACTCGAACACGTCGTCGTTCGGGCCCGGAACCTCGTCGGCCACCGTTCCGCCGTTGACCCTCATCCGAGCCCATGCCTTCTTCGACCCCGTCGGCCCGAGGTCCGCACCTCCCCGCTTGTCCGAGCCGCCCACCAGTGTCGGAGCGACACTGATGGCCTGTGCCGCCCAGGCGTCGGCGCCGGGCCAACCGCGGGCGCCCACCGATCTGCGAAGCGCTCGACCCACCGGCAGATGCTCCGTGACCGTCGGAACCGGCGGTTCGAACGCGTCGAAGTACTGGTCCTTGAGCGCGACGAGCACCCCCTGCTTGCGATCCTGCGGCACGCCGAAGTCGGCGGCGTTCAGGACGAACCAACGGAAGCGGTAGCCCAGGTGCTCCAGTTCCTTCCGGATGAAATCGCGGATGCTCTCGAATTTCGGGGAGTCGACCAGCCCCGGAACGTTCTCGATCACCAGCGCGCGCGGTTGGATGGCATGGGCGAGGAGGACCGAGGCCTCCAGCAGCCGCTGTTCCTCCTCCGTCTCGACCCGCGCAACCGTCGCGTTGGACTTCACCCGGGGAAGTCCGGCCGACAGGAGATCCACGTCGTAGGTCTGCCGGTGTTCGGCCGGGTCGAAGTCCAGGAGATCCGCCTCCAGCACGTTCCATGTCGGTCGGTTCATCCGGAGCGTCTCGCAGGCGATCCGCTTCTTGTCCAACAGCAGGACGGGCTCGAAACCCGCCTTCTCGAACCCCAGGGCCAGTCCCCCGGCCCCCGCGCACACATCGACGAACCTCAGCTTGTTCATGGGCCCCCGTCCTCGTTCGTTCCACGCCGTCCGTCGACGGCCGCTGCCACCAGCTCGGCCGCCCCCTCCGGTGCCTCGTGCTCCCAGAATCGCAGCACCGTCCACCCCGCCGCAGCCAGATGGTCGGTCGTCTCGCGGTCCCTGGCCATGTTCCGGTCCAGCTTGTCCCGCCACCACTGGGCGTTCGACTTCGGTTGCGTTGCGTGAACGGGGCAGCCGTGCCAGAAGCAGCCGTCGATCATCACGGCGACCTTGGCCCGCGTGAAGGCGATGTCTATCGTGCGCCGGGGCATGTCCGGCACCCTGGCGTTCACCCGGAAGCGATAGCCCGCCGCGTGCAGCAGCTTCCGCACCGCGACTTCGGGCTCGGTGTCGCGGCTCGCTTGGCGGCTCATCCGGGCGGAGACGCCGGGGGACGAGGGTCGGGCCGTGTTCGCGCTCATCACCACCAGTCTCCTACGAACCGCCCGCACCGCGTTCGATGATCACGGAATCCTTCTTGGTCGAATCGATGGTCCGGAAGCGCACCAGGTTTCGCTGAGGGGCGGTCGGCGAACGGGGCGCGACCAAGCCGAAGGCCATGACGAGGCGCTCCGGGGCTATTGCTCCGGCAGGGGATACGGTCGGGGGCTTCTCTTCCACCACGGGATAGAGGACGACCACGCCGCGCCGCTTACGCGCCAACGATTCCGGGCTTCTGTCAACGGGCCGGCTTGCGGCGTCGTCCGCGCGTGCGATCCCTAGTGCGGCTTCACGATGCTTCGGCTCACTGATGGCGCCGAAGAGATCGCCACGTCGCCGAGCACGGTGGGCGAGAGAAAGGGGACGCGACCCCAGGAGGCTTGCCTCGACACGACGGGACGACGTCTGACGCGGGAGGATCACCAGCCAGTCGTCGATGCCCTCGGCGCGTTCACCGGCGGAGAGCAGGGACTCCAGATGGGGTGAGAACTGGGAGGGAACCGACCACCGCAGGTCGCAGAGGACCTGGAGCATCGCCTCGTGATCGAGAGTGCCGATCTGCGCCTCGAAACTGTCGCCGAGGCCGCCGGCGGGTACGTCGCGCGGCAAGGTGACGGCGTCGGTGCTGAGCAGGTCCAGCACCGGCCGCCACACCTCCGCGTTGTGGCGCAGGTCCGCCGGGGCGGTCGGGTAGGCCGTCGGTTCGACCCACTCGCCCGGGGAGCGGATCTCGACCAGCTCCGCGTTGAACATCTTGTTGCGGGCCGAGGGCTTCAGCCAGGACAGGTGCTGGGAGACCAGGGGCGGGATCTGGGCCGGGGTCACCTGCGGCTTGCCGTCGATCAGGGTGGCGTAGCGGGTGAGCTGGGCGCGGAACGTCTCCTCGTCGCGGCAGATCGCCTCGAAGGCCTCGTACAGGTCGACCGTCCCGGTCCTGCCCGCGGGTTCGGCACGGCCGATGTAGAGGCGTACCAGGTCGCGGTATCCGGGGCGGAAGCCGAACCAGCGGCCCATCTGCATCAGGGTGTCGGCCTGCTGGGTCCTGCGGCGGTAGTACGTCACCGTCAGGCCCTCGACCGTGAAGCCGCGGGAGAGCTTCGTACCGCCGACGAGGATCTTCCACACGTTGGGGGTCCGGTCGAAGTCCAGCTCGGGCTGGTCGTAGTCGCGTTCGGTGTCGCCGTTGACGACGAGGACCGGCGTCCCGCCCGAGTTGATCAGCTGGCGGGCGCGGGAGACGTGCGGCCTCAGTTCCTCGTACGAGGCGGGCGTGGGCAGTCCGTCGTCGGCGAAGGGCTGGAAGTCCGAGGTGAAGAGGGCCGCCAGGCGGGCGTGGCCCTCCTGGCCCGTGTAGGCGGCCTGGTGCCATATCGAGCTGATCCGCAGAGCCAGGGCGGTGTGCTCGGCCATGCGCACGGACTCGTGGACGAGCATCGTGTGGTGCCGGAAGTCGCCTTCCAGGGAAGGGTCTTGGGCCAGGCGGTACAGCTTCAGCGCGCCGGAGAGGACGAAGGCGTCGAGGGCCTCCGAGAGCCGGTCCCCGCGGGCGTCGTCGTAGATGCCGCGTACGTGTGCCCGCTCGGCGCTCCCGACGGCCGACTCGTCGGTACGGTCCAGGTCGTGGAAGTCCTGGACGCCCATGTAACCGGTCGGGCGCGGCAGGGAGATCAGGAAGTCGCGCGGGAAGATGTCGTGGCCGTCGCCCGGGTCGACGAAGACGTTGGCGAAGGGCGTCGCGGTGTAGCCGACGTACTGGGCGCGGGGGAGGAGTCCGAGGAGCTGGGAGATCTGGCCGTTGATCGCCGTACGGGTGACCTTGCCCTCCTCCCACTTCTTCGGGTCCGTCGTGTTGACGGACGCCTGGTCCGACTCGTCGTCGATGATCAGCGTGGGGATCTCGGAGAGCAGCGGGCCGCCGATCTTCTTGAGGTCCTTGATGAGCTTGCTCAGGACGGACTTGTTCTTCTTCACGACCATCACGCGGGCGGCGGCGCGGTGGAGGTTGTCCGGCACGTGCAGCGGCTGTGTGCGGACCTGCTTGTCGAATTCGAGGGCGCGGATCCCGGTGGCGAGGCTCTTGTAGTCGTCGTCCCGGGTGGTGAGACGCTCGATGTCGAAGGCGCCGAGCGCGGACGGGCGGCCGTGGTGGCTCACGAACTTCTCCGGCCAGTCCTCGTCGTCCTGGTAATCGACGCCGATCAGGGCTTCCGGGTCGTCGGGAACCGCGCCGCGCAGGATGTTCTCCTGGCCGATCAGCTCCATGTCCAGGCGGCGCTGGGTCTGCCCGCGCAGCAGGTTGAGCGTGCCGCCGAGGACGATGACAAGGCGGTAGCCCGCGTCGATGGCCTTGGCCGTGACGCCCGTGAAGTTGGCGGTCTTGCCGGACTGGACGTATCCGACGACCAGGCCCCGGGCTCCGTAGGCGTCGGGGCGCATCGGGTCCGCGAGCCGCTCGACCACGGCGTGGCTCGCCTCGTCGAGGCCTGCCACGGCGGCGTCCGACCAGCCTTTGCGGCGCAGGAGTTGCTCGTACCCCGTCCAGTAGAAGGACCGGACTGCGGCCGTGTCGCGGGAGTACCACGAGGTGGGCGTGGTGCTGATGATCGTGGGGCCGGGCTCCTTGAACACCGGGACCGCGTGGTCCAGCGCCTTGCGCAGGCCGGCGTCGAGGCCGAGGCGGTCGTACGCGGCCGTCCGCCGCTCGTCCGTACGGGGCGGGGCCGTCGACCAGTCCGCCTGCTCCGCCAGGTCCCAGGCGGTGAGCGTCCGGTGCCACAGCGCGGTCAGCTCGTCGCCCGCGCCCGCGCCCGTGACGCGGTCCCGGAAGCTGCCCTGTTCCGCGTCGACGGGCTCCTCGTCCTCGGCGAGGGCGAAGGCGAGCTTGGCGAAGTTCCTGGGCCCGCGGCGCATCGCGGCGAGGACGTCCCCGTGGAGCCGGAGCAGATGGTCGGTCATGTGGCGGATCCCTTCCTCGGCGGGGGCTGGGCGGCTCGGACGGAAACGCTCAGCGTGCGAGTTCGCAGCGCGCGGCCGTCACGAGGACGCTGTTCCACAGGGCGATGTTGTCGAGGTGGGTGGCCCGGACCCGTTCCTTCTGGAAGATCTCGTTGACCATGAGGTAGAGCATGCTCTTCACCACCGGGGCGTCGTTCAGACCGCCCCGGCGCCCGCCGTTGAAGACCTGGCGGTACTCCTTGTTGAGCTTCACCACCCGTTCCTCGCGGTCGAGTTCGAAGAACACGTCGGAGTGCAGGCTGTCCCAGCGGAACGTGATCGGGTCCTCGCCCTCCAACTCGGGCAGCTCGTCGCGCAACGTGCGCTTCAGCCGGGGGTCGAGGCCCTTGCCCGCGGGGAGAACCGCTTTGCGCTGGGGTTCGGTGGCGCGGCGGGCCGCTTCCCGGTAGGTCGCCTCCGCCTCCTTGACGTAGGACGCGAAGTCGTTCCCCGCGCTGTCCCGGGCCTGTTCCAGGCCGCGGGCGAAGGCCGGGGTGACGCTCACGCCGTCCTTCTTGACCGTGAGGCTGAAGACGTCGTTCGCCTCGGCCGGCAGGTCGATGACGATCCGGGAGAGGGCGAGGTGGCCCTCCGGGCTGCGCGTGCTGTTCCAGCCGCCCGCCTGGACGAGCCGGTCGTTGCGGTAGATGTAGAACCCCTGGCGCTCGGCGAGCGGGCCGATGCCCCGGAAGCTCACCAGCGGGGACTTCGGCTGCCAGATGTGGGCGGTCAGCGGGACCTCGCCGACACCCTCCACCGGGGCGGTGAAGGTGCGCGGATAGCCGGGCCGGCCGGAGACCCGGTAGCCGAACGGGTCGATCGGCTCGACGCCGCGGTGATCGAGCTCCTCCCGCGTCGTCACGTCCTCGACGACGATGTCGACGTTGAAGTCGTCGCGGGCCAGGAAGCGGTGGAGGTGGAGACCGAGGTGGGTCTCCAGCTTCTCGATGGCGTCGTTCAGGAAACGGTCGGCCTGGCCGGTGGTGATCGTCTCGAAGGCCCTGACCCGGTCCCAGCGGATGATCGTGCCGTGCCACTCGATCAGACCGTCGTAGCGGTCGACGAGCGCCTGGCAGTAGCGGGGGTCCACGATGTCGCACGTGAAGTCGGCCCGGGCGCTGGCGGTCAGCCAGCGGCGGCCGGTCGACGGACTGCGTCTGGTGCGGCTGATCACGGTGAGGGAGTCGGCGTGCGAGAGCGAGGCGGCCTTGAGGCCGGCCCCGAAGTGACCGAGTGCGCTGTCCCCGTATTCCTGGCGTCCGCCGACCGTCATGGCGGTGTCGAGCGCCTCGTCGTTCATGCCGGAGCCGTCGTCCACCACCAGCAGCCCCACGAGCCGTTGGTCGTCCCGGAGGAAGCTGATCACGACGTTACGGGCACCCGCGTCGATGGAGTTGTCGACGAGGTCGGCGATTGCCGCCTCGAAGCCGTATCCCTGGTGCGTCAGCGATTCGACGTAACGGGCCGCGGGCGGAAGGCGCTTGCTTCCCGCGGTCGGGATCTCGTACTGCCAGTCCGCGGAAGGCTGGTAGGGCGGCATGAAGACTTCCTCGCACACGTGGACGGGGCCCGTGTGGGGACGTCGGCCCTGAGCTGATTGTTGAAATGCGATCGTATGGGAAAGGCCGGACGGCCGGGAATCATCGCGCGAACTGCTTCGGCCGGTCAGCCGTCGGCCGGCCCTCGCGCGGCGCGGCCCGGAACCCCGCACCCGTCACGCGCGGGGTTCCGGGCCGGCAGTCGAAGTGCCGGGGCTCACGCCCCGTGGCACCCCCCGTAACCCTCCCCGCTGCCGCACCAGCAGGCGGCCGTGCGGGACGGGGGCCAGGGGAGGGCGCGGCCTCGGGCGGCGAGGGTGGTGGCGTACTGGGGGAGGAGGCCCGGGGCGGCCGGGGGCGCGGCCTCGGAGGCGGCGAACGCCTCGTACGAGGGGACCGTGCCCGTCACGATGCCCAGGTTCGGGGTGCCCGTCGCGTGGAGGTCCCGCAGCGCGGCCTCCAGGCGGTCCAGGTGGGTGGCGCGGTCCCCGTACTCCTCGGTCAACGCCGGGTACGCGGTGAGCAGTTCACGCAGTTCGTTCTCGGGCCAGTGCAGGACGGCGACCGGGAACGGGCGGGAGAGGGCCGTGCGGTAGGTGCCCAGCTCCGAGCGGAGGCGGGCGATCTCGGCCTTGAGCTCGACCGGGTCCGAGGAGCCCAGCGACCACAGGCGCTTGGGGTCGTGGAGTTCGTCCAGGGGGACCGGGGCGGTGTGCAGCTCGCCGGCGAGCTCGTCCCAGGCGTCGTGGTCCAGGCCCATCAGCCTGCGCACCCGGTGGCGGCCGGTCAGCAGGGACTGGACGGCGTACGGGACCTCTTCGCCGGGGGTCAGCAGCAGGGTCAGCGCGGTCGAGAGGAGGTCGTGCGCCGACTCCAGCTCATCGTGCGCCTCCAGGGTCTCCGCGGCCACCTGCCACGGTGCCGCGTCCAGCGGGCCCGCGGTACGGATGCCGTCGATGATCGCCCGGGCCTCGGCCACGTGACCGTACTCCCAGAGGTTGGCCGCCTTCAGGGACTTGATCAGGTGCGGGTTGTCGACGGTGGCCTCGGGGGCCCCGAGCAGCTCGTCGTAGAGCGTGCTCGCGCGGGCGCGGTCGCCCGCGAGTTCCAGGTGGGCCGCGGCCTGGAGGATCAGCGGTTCGCGGTCCTCGGGGTACTGCGCCGCGGTGCGGAGCAGGCGCTCGGCTTCGGTGGTGTGGTCGGCAGGCGTGTCGGGGCGCATGGACCACACGGTACTGCCGGACGGCGACGGCGTGGAGGAGAGGGAGGGGGACGGGATGGGGGAGAGGTCTGGAGAGTTGTGAGGTCTGCCCCTACTGTGCGCGCCATGCCCGGGCGGATGCGGAGGAGGGGGCGGATGCGGAGGGGGCGTGTCCAGTGCCGTGTCCGGTGCCGTGTCCGCTGTGCGGGACCTGCGCGCGGTGCCCGGGACCGTGTCCGCTCTGCGGGACCCGTAGCCGTGTGTGGGGCCATGCGCCGTGCGGGACCCGTACGGGCTGTGCGGGATCCGTCCGTCGTGCGCGGGACCGGCCGCCGTGCGGGACCGTGCGCGCCGAGGCGGAGAGGTGACGTCGATGCTGCGGGAGTGGGGTGCTGTGCGGAGTCGGGGATGGAGGCCGGGACGGGGGCGGGTGCGGAGGCGGGGGGTCCGGAGGCGGTCGGCCGTGCGAAGCCGCCGGGGTGGTGCGCCGCGTCTCCTCGCCCGGGGGCTGTGGGTGTCGGCCGAGCTCGTCGTGAGCCTCGGTGTCGTGCTGCTGCTCCTCGTCGCCCACCAGCTGTGGTGGACCAACCGCGAGGCGCGCGCAGACGCCGGGCGCACCGTGCGGAGCCTGGAGCGGGAGTGGGACGAGCCGACCGCCGTTGACGACGAGGTGAGGGAGAGGAGCGCCTTCCCTCCGGCCTCCGGCCGTGCGGCCGAGGCCGCCCCGGCGGCGCCCGATGCCCCTACCCCCTCCCGTACCGGCACCGCCCCCCGCTGGGACCAGGCGTACGCCGTGCTGCGCATCCCCCGGATCGGGCTCACCGCCCCCGTCGCCGAGGGCACCAGCAAGGGCGGGGTGCTCGACCGGGGGTACGTCGGGCACTACACCCGGACCGCGCAGGCCGGGCAGGCCGGGAACTTCGCGCTCGCCGGGCACCGCAACACCCACGGCGAGCCCTTCCGGCGCATCGACCGGCTGCGGAGCGGCGACCGGATCACCGTCGAGACCCGGGACGCCGTCTACACGTACACCGTCGGCAAACGGCTCGCGCGGACCGCGCCTTCGGACAGCGGGGTCATCGCGCCCGTGCCGCGCAGCAACATCACGACCTCCGTCGGCTACAGCGCGCCCGGCTACTACCTCACGCTGACCACCTGCACCCCCGAGTTCAGCTCCCGCCACCGGCTCATCGTCTGGGGGAAGCTCACCGCGATGCGCCCGCGGTGAGCGGCCGGAAGGGGCGTAGGGTCCCTGGGTGTTCGGAGTGATCAGACGACGCCCTCAACTGCTGTGGCTGCTCGTCCCCCATGTCCTGTACCTCGGTGCGCTGCCGTTCGCGAACCGGGTCACCCCCCTCGTGTTCGGCGTGCCCTTCCTCTTCGTGTGGCTCCTCGGGGCGACCCTCCTCACGCCGGTCGCCGTATGGCTCACCAGGCGGGCGGACCTCCGGGACCCGCGCCGGGGCGGTCGCGCGTGAACGCCCTCGTCGCCACCTCCGTCTTCGCCGCCTTCATGGTCGCCACCGTCGCCCTCGGCCTCCTCGCCCTGCGCGGTCGCGGCAAGGGCGGCGGGCTCGCCGAGTGGTCCGTGGGCGGGCGGAGTCTGGGCCCCGTCTTCATCTGGGTGCTGATGGCGGGCGAGGGCTACACCAGCTTCAGTTATCTGGGGGCCGCGGGCTGGGGCTACAACTACGGGGCGCCCGTGCTGTACGTCGTCGCGTACATGTCGTGCGGTTACGCGATCGGGTACGTCGTCGGGCCGATGCTCTGGGGGTACGCCCGCCGGCACGGCCTCGTCGGGATCACCGACATGGTCGCCCACCGCTTCGGCCGGCCCTGGCTCGGCGCGGTGGTCGCGGTGCTGGCCACCGTGTTCCTGCTGCCGTACATCCAGCTCCAGATCACCGGCATGGGGGTGGTCCTCTCCGTCATCTCCTATGGGGCCGTCAGCCTGAACTGGGCCTACTTCGCCGCCTTCGCCGTCACCACCGGCTTCGTCGTGGTCAGCGGGCTGCGCGGCAGCGCCTGGGTGTCCGTGCTGAAGGACGTCCTGGTCATCGCCACCCTGGGGTTCCTCGCGCTGTACGTCCCCCTGCACTACTTCGACGGGTACGGGCCCTTCCTCGACCGGCTCGTCACCGAGAAGAGCGACTGGCTGACCCTTCCGGGACACGGGGGCGGCGGGAGCGGGGACGGGGGCGGCAGCGGGCTCGGGGAGCTGTGGTTCATCAGCACCACGTTCCTGAACTCGCTGACCGTCGTCATCTTCCCTACCACCGTCGCCGGATACCTCGGGGCCAGGAACGCCGACGCGCTGCGCCGCAACGCCATGTACCTGCCCGCGTACAACGTCCTGCTCTTCGTCCCGATGCTGCTCGGCCTCGCCGCCCTGTTCGTGGTGCCGGGGCTGGCCGGAGCGGAGTCGAACCTCGCGCTGTTCAAGCTGGTCGTCGACTCGCTGCCCGCCTGGGCGGTCGGCGTCATCGGGGTCGCCGCGGGGCTCTCCTCCATCGTGCCCATGGCCGTGTTCATGCTGGTCATCGGGACGATGTGGGGGCGCAGCGTGCTGTCGCTCGTGCCGCGTCTCGCCGAGCGGCAGAAGTCCGCCGCCCAGGTCGTGGTGGTGCTCGCGGGCGGCCTCGCGCTGCTCCTCACGTACACCGCCCCCAACACCCTCGTACGCCTCTCCCTCATCTCGTACGAGGGGATGGCGCAGCTGCTCCCGATGGTGCTGCTCGCCCTGGTCTGGCGGCGGCTCACCTTCCGGGGGGCGTTCAGCGGGCTGATCGTCGGCGTCACGGTGGTCAGCGTCCTCGTCTTCAGCGGGAACGATCCGGTGGGGGGCGTGAACGCCGGGCTCGTCGCCCTCGCCGCCAATCTGGCCGTCGCGCTCGCCGTCACCTTCGCCGGGCCCCGCGACGCGGACCCGCGGCCCGACGCCGAGGTGCTGGCCGGTGATCCGGTCGGGGACGGGGACGGGGACGAGGACGGGGACGAGGACGAGTCCCGCACGGTCGCCCGAACCGCCCGGAGCGCATCCGATCATCGTGTATAACGAAAGAAGTGCCGTGCGCTTCGATGAATGAACGGTACGCACGAGCCGTTCGGCCAACGGTACGTATGAGGCGCACGACCAACGGTACGTATGAGGCGTACGACGAGGGAGGAACGGGAGGTGCACACCGTGGGGGACGCCAACGCTCTGCGTCGCGCCTTCGCCCGGCTGCTCCGGCCCGCCGGACTCCTCGTCCTCTTCCTCACCGAGGTCCTCCTCGCCGAGGGCGGCATCCTCTCCGCGGCCGTCGCGCTCGCCGCGACCGCGGCCGCCGGCTCCGCACTCCTCGCCTGCTCCGTCATCAGCGCCCGCTGCGCGCCCCCGGTGCCCCGCACCCGGGTCCGTACGGCCATCAGGGACCGGGAGAAGCGCACCGCGTTCCTCCCGCAACGCGACCCCGACGCCCGGGGCCGAACGCGGCCCCGAGCACCCGGGCGCGCCCTCCTGACGGCCGCCGCGTAGCGAACCCCCGCACCTCTCCCGCACGTCTTCTCGTACGCACCTCTCGCGTCTCTTCGCGTCTCTTCGCGACTCTCGCGTACGTGCGTCCCGTACGGGCGGTGCGCCCCGCGCCGGTCGTCATGCCGAGTGATCACCCCGTACCTCCTCGCAGGTACCCCCGGCACGACGAGACCCCCGGAGGGCTCACCCATGTCCGCCTTCATGTCCGCTTTCGCGAGCCTGGTCGGCTCCCTCGCCGACCTGCTCCAGCCCTTCTTCCAGACCGCGTCCACCGCCGCCGCGATCGTCCTGTTCACCGCGCTCGTCCGGCTGGCCGTCCACCCCCTGTCGCGGGCCGCCGCACGCGGACAGAAGGCCCGCAGCCGACTCCAGCCGCAGATCGCCGTACTCCGCGAGAAGCACGGCAGGAACCCGGAGCGGATGCAGAAGGCGATCATGGATCTGCACGCCGCCGAGAAGGTGTCGCCGCTCTCCGGCTGCCTGCCGAGCCTGCTCCAGATGCCGGCGTTCTTCCTGCTCTACCACCTGTTCTCCAGCAGTTCGATCGGCGGCGAGCCCAACGCGCTGCTCAGCCACGATCTGCTCGGCGCACCGCTCGGCGGGCGCTGGTACGACGCGCTCGCGCACGGCGGTGTGTTCGGCGGCCAGGGCTGGGTCTACCTGGGGCTCTTCGCGATCGTCGCGGCCGTCGCCACGTTCAGCTACGGACGCACCAAGCGACAGCTGGCCGCCAACCCGATGACGCCCCCCGCGGGCCCGGACGGACAGGCGGTGCCCGGCATGGGCGCGATGACGAAGCTCATGCCGCTGCTGTCCTTCTTCACCCTGATCACCGTGGCCGTCGTCCCGCTGGCCGCCGCTCTCTACGTCGTCACCACGACCACCTGGACCGCCGTCGAACGGGCCTGGCTGTACCGCGACATGCCGGCCGCCGGCGCCGCCATGGCCACGGCGGCGTAGTCGGCCGGACCACCGCGCCGGTCCAGTGTGTGAACGAGGTCTTGCGGAGTGATCGCATCTCTTGGACGATCGGCCAAGTCCTCCGTCGGCCGCAACCCGCCGGAGGGCCACCACCTCGACCAAGAGGAGTTGGACCGTTGAAGCTGCTTCGAGTCGGTACGGCGGGCGCCGAGCGCCCCGCACTTCTCGACCGCGACGGGACTCTGCGTGATCTGTCGGGGATCGTCCCCGACATCGACGGCGAGCTGCTCGCCGACGCCTCCGCGCTCGCCCGGGTACGGGCGGCCGCCGAGGCGCCCGGCGTGCTGCCCGCCCTGGACGCGACGGGGCTGCGGACCGGCCCGCCGCTCGGGCGCATCGGCAAGATCGTGTGCATCGGGCTGAACTACCGCGACCACGCGGCCGAGACGGGTGCGGAGATCCCGGCGGAGCCGATCCTGTTCTTCAAGGCCCCCGACACCGTCGTCGGGCCCCACGACACGGTCCTGGTGCCGCGCGGCAGCCGGAAGACCGACTGGGAGGTCGAACTCGCCGTCGTCATCGGGCGCACCGCCCGCTACCTGGAGACGGCCGAGGAGGGGCTCGCGCACATCGCCGGGTACGCGACGGCGCACGACGTCTCGGAGCGCGAGTTCCAGATCGAGCGCGGCGGCACCTGGGACAAGGGCAAGAACTGCGAGACGTTCAACCCGCTGGGGCCCTGGCTGGTCACCGCCGACGAGGTGCCCGACCCGCAGGCCCTGTCGCTGCGGCTCTGGGTCAACGGCGAGCTGAAGCAGAACGGCACCACGGCCGAGCAGATCTTCCCGGTCGGCGAGCTCGTCCGCTATCTCAGCCACTTCATGACGCTCTATCCGGGCGACGTGATCAACACCGGTACGCCCGCCGGGATCGCGATGGGGCGGCCCGAGCCGAAGCCGTATCTGAGGGCGGGCGATGTGGTGGAGCTGGAGGTGCAGGGGCTCGGCCGGCAGCGGCAGGAGCTGAAGGGGGCGTAGTCCACGGAGGCCTCCTCCCGAGCCGGAGGGGCGGGCCGGAGAGGTGGGCCGGAGGGGCCGGGGCGCTGTCACGCGTACGAGGACGCGCGGCGGTGCGCCGCTACGCGTACGGTGACGGCGCCCGTTCCCGTTCCCGTTCCGGGTGGTGACGCGCCCTGTTCCCGTACGGTGACGCGCCCCGTTCCCGCGCCGGCTCCGCTCAGGCTCCCGTCGTCGCCGCGAACTGCTCCAGCGCCTCGACCACCATCGCGTGGTCCTCGGCCTGCGGCAGCCCGGACACCGTGACCGTGCCGATCACGCCCGCGCCCTCCACCGCGATCGGGAACGAACCGCCGTGCGCCGCGTACGTGTCCGGGGCCAGGCGCGAGGACTCCTCGAACGTGGTGCCCTTCGCCCGGAACCGGGTGCCCACCAGGTACGAGCTCTCGCCGTACCGCTCGACGACCCTGCGCTTGCGGTCGATCCACGCGTCGTTGTCCGCACTCGACCCCGGCAGCGCCGCGTGGAAGAGCTGCTGCGCGCCGCGCCGGATGTCGACCGCGACCGGTGCGTGCCGCTCCCGGGCCAGCGCGACCAGCAGGATGCCGAGCGTGAACGCGTCGTCGTAGGAGAAGCGCGGGAGGATGAGCCGGCGCTCCTGGGCGATCAGCTCGGAGACGGTGGGGGAGGCGGTGCTCATGCGCGCTGCTCCTTCGCCCGCTGGTCCTCGTCGTGGTGGGGGAGAAGGGTGACGGAGATACCTTCGCGGGCCGAACGGCGGGCGGCCTCCAGGACGTCCAGCGCGGCGGCGGCCTGGAGCGCGGTGACCGGGTTCCGGCCGGCGCCCCGTACGGCGGCGGCGACTTCGGCGTAGTACGCGGGGTAGTCGCCGGGCAGCGTGCGGACCGGGGTGCCGGCGCCGGTCAGCGGGGACTCACCGGAGCCGAGGCGGCCCCACAGCTCCTCCGCCTCCTCGCCCCACGGCTCACCGGCCGTCGGGCGCAGCCCCTCGCGCAGCGCCGCCTCCTGCGGGTCCAGGCCGTACTTCACATAGCCCGCCTCCGAGCCCAGCACCCGGAAACGCGGGCCGAGCTGGGCCGTGGTGGCACTGACGTACAGATGTGAACGGACCCCGTTGGCGTGGGTGATCGCGAGGAACGTGTCGTCGTCCGCCGCCGCGCCGGGACGCCGTACGTCGGACTCGGCGTACACCTGGACCGCCGGGCCGAACAGCACCAGCGCCTGGTCGACGACATGGCTGCCCAGGTCGAACAGCAGACCGCCGATCTCCTCCGGGTCGCCCGACTCGCGCCAGCCGCCCTTCGGCTGCGGCCGCCAGCGCTCGAACCGGGACTCGAAGCGTTGCACCTCGCCCAGCTCACCCCCGGCGATCAGCCCGGCCAGGGTGCGGAAGTCGTTGTCCCAGCGGCGGTTCTGGAAGACCGAGAGCAGCAGCCCGCGCTCCTCGGCGAGAGCCGCGAGCTCGCGCGCCCCGGCGGCGGTCCCGGCGACCGGCTTGTCCACGACCACCGGCAGCCCGGCCTTCAGCGCGGCCGTCGCCAGCGGGACGTGCGTCCTGTTCGGGGTGGCGATCACGACGAGGTCCAGCTCGTCGGCGCGCTCCCACAGCTCGTCCGGCGAGGCGGCGAGGCGGACGTCGGGGAACGCCGCGAGGGCCTCGGCCCGGCGCTCCTCGTTCGACGTGACGACCGTGTCGAGGACCAGCCCGTCGGTCGCGGAAACCAGCGGGGCGTGGAAGACGGAGCCGGCCAGGCCATAGCCGACGAGGGCGACGCGGAGAGGAGCGCCGGGTACGCCCGGGGCGTCGGAGGCGATGGGGGCGTAGGGGGTCATGCGTTCCACTTAAGCAACGCTGTTGCCAAAGTGCAAGCGACCGGCACAATGGGGTCGGTGAAGAGGAGTGAGCCGTGAACGGGAGCCGGACGAAGACCCAGACCGGGGTGAACATGCCGGGCCTGCGCCACCACAACGCCGCGCTGGTGCTGGACCTGCTGCGGGCCGCCGGGGCGGAGGGCATCAGCAGGCTGGAGCTGGCCGAGGGCACCGGCCTCACCCCGCAGGCCGTCAGCAAGATCACCGCCCGGCTGCGGGAGGACGGCCTTGCCGTCGGCGCGGGCCTGCGCCCCTCCACCGGCGGCAAGCCGCGTACCGTGCTGCGGCTCGTCCCCGACGCGCAGTTCGCCGTGGGGCTGCACCTGGACCGCGACGGGCTCACCGCCGTCCTGGTCGACCTCGCGGGCCGGCCGGTCGCGGTGACCCGCGCGCCGCTCGACCTCGGCGCTCCGGCGGACCGGGTCCTCGCGGACGCGGCGGACGCGGTACGGGACCTGTGCGCCGCCGAACCGCACAAACCGGTGCTCGGCGTCGGCGTCGCCGTGCCCGGCCCGCTGGACCACCGGGACGGGGCCCTGCGCCGGGTCACCGGATTCCCCCAGTGGGACGGCTACCCGCTGCGCGCCGCCCTGGCCGAACGGACCGGGCTGCCGGTGGTGCTGGACAAGGACACCAACGCCGCCGCCCTCGCCCTGGCCCTGTCGCTCGACGAGCCGCGCGGCGACTTCGCCTACCTCCACCTCGGTACGGGGCTCGGCGCTGGTCTGGTCCTCGGCGGCGAGGTGCACCGGGGCGCGCGGACCGGGGCGGGCGAATTCGGCCACCAGACACTCCAGTTGGACGGCCCGCTCTGCGGCTGCGGCGGACGCGGCTGCATCGAGGCGCTGTGCCTGGCCGCAGAGGCGCGCGGCGACCGGGGGGAGGCCGCCCGGGTCCTGGGAACGGGCGCGGCGAACCTGGTCGGCCTGCTCGGTGTCGACCGGGTGGTCCTGGGCGGCAGGACAGTGGCCGCCGACGAGGACGCGTACGTACGGGGCGTCCGGGCCGTGATCGAGGAGCGGGCCGCGCGGGGCGGGGCGGGCGCGGGCGTGACCGTCACGGTCGCCCGGGGCGGCGACCGGCCGGTCGCGGAGGGCGCGGCGCAATTGGTGCTCGCTCCGGTTTTCGGGCGGGTGGGGGAGCGGGTCGGGGAGCGGGTCGGCGAGCAGGGTGGCGAGCGCGGGAGCAGGAGCGGGGGCAGGAGCGGGAGCGGGGCGGGAAAGCGAGGTGGGGAGCGGGTCGGCAAGCAGTCGGGTGATCCTATGAATCAAGTCGGCATGTCGACTCTCTGAGTCCGCGCGCGCGTGGTGGTGTCGGAGGCCACCACCGGAGGCCCCGGCCCCGGTCGTCCGCGAGCAGTGAAGGGTGACCTCCATGCCCCCCACCTCCCGCACACGGCTGCGTGACGCCCGTGCGCTCGCCGCCCTCGGGCTGGCCGCCGGGATCACGGCGCCCACCGCTCTCCTGGGCGGCCCGCAGGCCGCCGCCCTGCCGGCCGCGTCCGCACCCGCCTCCTCGACCGCCGACCAGCAGCCCGCCTGCGGTGACCCGGACGCCCAGGGCTTCCCCATCGAGACCCGGATCCAGGGCGCCCCGGACAGGTACGCCTCCGGCGGCGGCTACGGCACCTGGTTCCTCGACCTCACCAACACCACCGACGCCTCCTGCCGGGCTCTGCACCCGGTCCTTGTCCTCGCCGACCGGGACCGCAGGCTGACGTCGGGCCAGATCCAGCTGGAGTTCTCCGAGCCGGGCCGCCCCGGGATCGAACACCGGGTCACCTGGGAGAGCACCGACCGCGACGAGCAGATCGGCGTCTTCGGCGGCGAGGAGGGCGGCAAGCGCGACAAGGATGGTCAGCGCGAGGAGGAGGGCGGGGAAGCGGGCGGGGCGGGGACGCCGAGCGGCACCGGCACCGGCACCGGCGTCAGTGGCTCCGGCGACGAGTTCCTCGGGTTCACCGTTCCCGCCGGCGAAACCGTCTCCGTGCGCGTCCGGATGGCCTTCACCTCCGACACCGCCCCCGGCCCGGTCACCGCCCACGCCGCCGTCGTCCAGCGCCGCCACCAGGACAAGGCCAAGGGCGGCGGGCGCGAGGACGGCGAATGGGTGGGGGAGTCGGAGGACTACCCCTTCGTGATCGTCGACGGCGCCACGGGCGGCATCCGAGAACCGGAACAGCCCCGGCCCGAGCACTCCCGGCCTGAACACTCCCGGCCCGAGCGCCCGCAGCCGGAGAGCCCCTGGTCGGAACGCGCGGATCCGGAACGCGCGGATCCGGAACGCGCGGACCCGGGCACCGGCACCCGCACCGACCCCGGCCGGGATCCGTCCCCGGACCTCGACCCTGGCGCCGGCCGGGATCCGTCCCCGGGCCTCGACCCCGGCGCCCGGCCGCCGAGCCGCCCCGGAACCGGTGAGGAGGGCAGGGGTGCCGACGAGGAGCACCCCGGACGCCCGCCCCGCGACGTCCTGGGCCGCCCGCTCCCCGAACTCGCCCGCAGCGGAACGGAGTCACCGGCCTGGACCGGGGTCGCCGCCGGGGCGCTCCTGCTCGGCGGGGCCGCCCTGCTGCGGTATGCCCGCAGGGCCCGCCGCGCCACGGACTGACCGGCTGCCGTCGTGCGCGCCGCGGTGAGCGCCCCGCCCGGCGGCGGCCGGAGCGGAGCCCGTACCGCCGCCTGTTCACCCCTGTCCGAAACCATCGGGCCGTGGACTACCCGCGCGACCAGGCACCTGGCGCACCGATCCGCTCCGGTGGTGGCAGGCGGCACCTCGTACGGGCTGCCCTTCCCCTTCCTCACCGACAACTCCATCTGCACCGCCGCGACCCGCACGCCCGGTTGAGGCGCATGGGCCTGGACGTGCCCGTGGAGAACATCTGGACCTCCGCGCTCGACGCCGCCCAGTTCCTCGACGACCAGCGCCCCGGCGGCACGGCGTTCGTCATCCCGGACTACCGGGAGGGCCTTCTTCTTTGCTGCTGAATCCCAGCGACTACACGTAGTCGATCATGTCCGCGATCGAATCCACGACCTTCGACGGCCCGTACGGGTAGCGGCCCAGCTCGTTCGGCTGGGTAACCCCGGTCATGACAAGGAAGGTCTGCATCCCGGCTTCCAGGCCTGCGAGTACGTCCGTATCCATTCGGTCGCCGATCATGGCAGAGGTCTCCGAGTGGGCCCCGATCGCGTTCAGCCCGGCACGCATCATCAGCGGGTTCGGCTTGCCGACGAAGTACGGCTTCTTGCCGGTGGCTGCGGTGATCAGTGCCGCGACGGCCCCTGTGGCGGGGAGTGCGCCCTCGGCGGAAGGCCCGGTCTCGTCAGGGTTGGTCGCGATGAAGCGGGCACCGCCGTTGATCAGTCGGACAGCCTTGGTCATGGCCTCGAACGAGTAGGTCCGAGTTTCTCCGAGAATCACGAAGTCGGGCTCTGTGTCGGTCAGGACGTACCCGATCTCATGCAACGCGGTCGTCAGGCCCGCTTCTCCGATGACGTACGCCGTGCCGTTGGGCCGCTGGTCGTTGAGGAACTGTGCCGTAGCCAGCGCTGATGTCCAGATGTTCTCGACCGGCACGTCCAGCCCCATGCGCCGCAGTCGGGCGTGCAGGTCGCGCGGGGTGTAGATCGAGTTGTTGGTCAGAACCAAGAAGGGCAGTCCGGACTCCTTCAGTCGCTTGAGGAAGTCCTCGGCGCCGGGAATCGGCACGCCCTCATGGATGAGTACGCCGTCCATGTCGGTCAGCCAGGATTCGATCGGCTTGCGCTCTGCCATGGGGTGTCTCTCCTACCGGACGCGTTCGGTCGAGGCGGCTTGCCCTCGGCTCAGACACTACCTTCGGTGCCTGCTCGATCTCGGAGTGGGCCAAGTCACACATGAACGTAGTGAGCTGAAGCCTTCAACGCTAGATCGATTATTCGAACATACGATTGAGTCGTTCGCGGGAAATGCGTATTCCGTTTGGGGCAGGGACGCCCATGGGCTGTCACGCGCCGTCGTCGAGACCTACCAGTCCGCCAAGGCTCCGCTGTCTGTCGGGACGAACCTGACGGAGAAGCATTACCCGTCGGCCGGGGAGAGCTTTTACGACGATGTCGAGGGCCTGAAGGACGCCCTGCCGGGCCCGCTGGGCAAAGTGGTTGACGGCATGAGCCTCTTCGCTCTGTGGCTGGACGCGGCCTCGCCGGGCACGCCCGAGTCCATGGACACCATGGAACGCGACACACGCTGACGACGGTTGTCGAGGCGGACTTGGCCCCCGACATGCCGCCGACCACCTCACTCACGGCGCCCCTCGACGAGGGCGCCCAGGCCGAGCCCGTCCTTGCGGCGGTCGTCACGGACAGCGAGAGCGGCGAAGTCCTGACGTAGTCCTCGAAGCCCGCGAAGAGGTTCCGCTTGCGGAGATCGCAGTGAGCCTTTTCCAACCTCACGCTGACGCATGATGAAGGACAAGTACGGCCTTCACGACGTCGGTGATTCGGTTGGTGCTGCAGCGGAGCTTCCTCAGGAGGCGCCAGCCCTTGAGGGTGGCTATGGCCTGCTCGCCGAGGCAGCGGATCTTCGCGTGGCAGCTGTTGTGGCGGCGCTTTCATCTCTTCAGGTGGCGGCCCCGAAACGGTACCCGGACGGGTCCGCCGGCTCCTTGATACGCCTTGTCCGCCCAGCATTTGAGGCCCGCCTCGGTGAGGGCTTCGATGATTCCATGCTGTCGGGCGGCGGTGAGGTCGTGGGTCGAGCCGGGCACTGAGGGCGAGGCCCGGAGCAGCCGTCCGAACGGATCGGCGAGGGCCTGGACGTTCATACCGTGGCGTTTGTTCTTTCCCGAGTAGTACGGGGTGTCGGCGGCGATGCGGTCGATCGGCAGCAGGGTGCCGTCGAGGATGACGAACGCCTTCGTCCGGATCGTTCTCATCGCCTCGCTGAGGGTCGGGGCGAGGGCGGACAGGGCCTCGACGGCTTCGCGTATGTAGCGAAACACGGTCGCGATTCCGACACCGAAACCCGCGGCGAGCTGGGCGTAGGTGTCGCCGCACCGCAGGTGGGCCAAGGCCAGGAGGGCCTGGCGGCCGACCGATAGTCGCCGCCACCGCGTCCCGATCTTCTGCCGCCTGGCTGTCAGTTGTCCGGTCAGGAACCGTAGGGTGCGGCTGGACAGATCGATCGAGGACGGGTAGACAAGCACGCGAAGCTCCTGGCGGACATGGGTGATCTTGGTCGAGAACCCGTCTACCAGGGGCTTCTTCGTTGTGCAGGATTGTCCAACTCGCGGTCAGCGCCGCCAGCTTGGAAAAGGCTCAGTGCACCACCGCCAACAGCGCCCGCACCGTGCGTTTTCCCCGCGCGAGCTCCGCGACCTGCAACTCCGCGTCCGCACCGAGCAACAGACACCCGAGTGGATGACCCGCTATGCGGTCCGCTCCGGAGTGGAGGGCACGGTCAACGAGTTCGCACACGGACACGGCATGCGACGCTGCCGCTACCGACGGCGGCCGAGTCGCGAAGGCGGGGTCGGGTCCAGCCGAGGGTCTGCTCGAGCATGCGGAAGGTGTGCTCGATGTCGAACCTTCGCAGGAACGCCTGCCAGCACCGGTCGGCATCGGCTTCGGTGGCGCCGGTCCTCGACCACCACAGCCAGACCGGCTTGTTCACCCGCCGGAGGGCAGGCGCTCGACGGCCAAGCGGATGACGGTTCCCTCGATGACGGGCAGCGGGCCGTCGTGCTCCAGCCACACGGCCCGGTGGGTCAGACGCGGGTGCAGCCGGTCCCACGCCTGAGCGGTCGCCTTGCCGTAGAGGCGGGTGCCAGCGACCGTAAGCCCTACTAGCCGAGGGAATCGATGTAGCCCCAACCGCCTTCGCCGACTCGGACAGGGGTGCCGAAGACGCCCATTATGCCTGGGCGGAACCACAGGTCGCCGCCCGTTGCGGTCGTCGCGTCGTACTTTGTCGTGACCCAGAGATCGGCACGGCCGTCGTCGTTGCCGTCGCCGAGGGAGACGGCCAGGGGCCGCTGTAGGGCGTCCCAGGTGTCGCCGCCGATCACCTGGGGCGGTGCGAGACCAGCCGCTCCCTTGGAGCGGAACTGCTTGAGTTCACCTGTGGTCCGGTCGCGTGCCCACAGGTCAGCCATGTTCTCGTCACCACTCTCGGCAGGGTCCTCGGCGATGTTCCCTGGGGTGAGCACGTCGTAATCCGCCCAGTCGGTGCTGCCCCCGACAGAGAGGGCTGCACGCGGCAGCGAGGGCCCGGTGGCCGGTGTGCCGCCACGGTGCAGCCACAGTGCGCTGCCGTTGGCGCTCTTGACGATCAGGTCGGACTGGCCGTCACCGTCGAGGTCTCCCGCAGCGCGCGGGACCTTGTCCGTCCAGCCGGTTTCCCGGTTGGGTATCGCGACCCGCTCACCCAGCGATCCGCCGCCCACGTTGGGGTAGACCCAAAGGCTATCGCCGATCTGCGCCATCACATCCTCGCGTCCGTCCCCGGTCCAGTCGCCGCGGTGGCTGACAACGGCCCCCAGCCAGCCGGCGCTACCGATCAGGCGCGGGGAGTCGAACCGGCCGGAACCGAGACCGGGGTAGAGGCGCAGCGTCCCGTCCTTGCGTACGGCGACCAGGTCGGGGCGGCCGTCCCCGGTGAGATCGCCGTCGACCGGGGCCTGGGTGACCGCAGTCGCCTTCAGGAGGGCGTGGTCCTTCGTCCCGGCAAGCCCCACATCGACGACAGAGGCGGACGGGGACCCGAAGTCCTCCGAGCTGAAGAAGGCGTAGTCGAGTTTCGCGGTGTACCTGCTGCTGGCGCTGCTCCACCCCGCTGTAGCGGTGTTCTTTCCGGCATCCGCTTCGACGAGCGAGCCGGTCGCAGGCCTGCCGGCGGCGACGGCCGCCCCCAGCTTGTCCGGCTGTACGTTGAAGTCGCCGCCGAGGATCACGGAAGCGCCGCCCGCGTTCGCCTCGATATGATCGAGCAATTCGCGCATATCGCCTTGGGCAGTATCGACGGACAGATGGACGCTGCAGGCCAGGGTGTGGCGGCCGGACACTGGCCCCTTCGCGCACACCGCGAGCCGCGTGTCCCGGCCCACCGTCACCTGGACGGACGATCCGACGACACCCGCGCCGGTCTGCAGGATGACGGCCTGTCCGATCCGGGTCGAATCGGTGGTCGGCGGGGCCGCGGTGCTCCACTTGTCACAGCCGCTGTGGCTCTTCTGAGCCGCGAAATGACCCGAGTACCCCGTGCCCAGTCTCTCCACCAGTTTCTCGTACTGGCCTGCGCACAGCTCCTGAAGCAGGATCACATCGGTGGCGCCCAAGTCGGGCACCTTCTGCAGCGCCTGGTCCACCCACGCGTCCTCGTCCGCTGCGGAGCTCTGGCATGTCCACGCGCCGCACACGTTGTACGAGATCAGGCTGACCGGCTTACCGGTAGGGGCGTCCGCCTCTGCGGCGGCCGGGTCTGCCGTGCCCGCGAACAGGCCCGCGACAAGCATGAGTCCGGCTGCCAGCCGGGCGCCCCTCGACGCCCGTGTTGTTCGTATCGCTCTCACACGCCCACCTCTCTGAGAAAGATCACCAAACCTGGCTAGGATCACATTTCACACACGCTCCTGGGGAGGGACAACGCGATAGGGGTCCCCCGCCAGCGCCCGGGCGGCGGGCAGGACCCAGGAAATTTGGACCTGTTCGATCTAACCTTGACTCTGTCGGGGATCTTGGAGCCGCCGAGGTCAGGTGCCCGGGGTTCGCCATGACTTCGGCCGGTGTATCTCGCGCTGGTCGAGGTAGTTCTGGAAGGCAGTCGGTCGGCGAGGTGTAGGTGATTCCTCGGTTGGTGGCAGTCTGCTGAGGCGTTCGATGTTGACGGCGATGGCCGTCAGGACGTGCTGGATGTGGGCTTTCCCCTGTCCTCGGTAGCGGCAGCGCCGCATGCCGTGGCCGTGGGCGAACTCGTTGACCGTGCCCTCCACTCCGGAGCGGACCGCGTAGCGGGTCTTCCACTCGGGTGTCTGTTGCTCGGTGCGGACGCGGAGTTGCAGGTCGCGGAGCTCGCGCGGGGGGAAACCCACGGTGCGGGCGTTGTCGGCGGTGGTGGTGCACTGGGTGCGGGCCGGGCAGGGGCGGCACTGGCTCTTGGTGAACCTGGCCACGATCAGCGGGGCCGCGGTGGGCGAGGAGGTCGGGTAGGGGCCGTGCCAGCCCGCGCTGACCTGGCCCTGGGGGCAGGTGACCTGCTGATGGTCGTAGTCGATGTGGAAGTCGTCCCGGGCGAAACCCCTGCCCTGGCGGTGCTGGCGGGTGGGGTTGGCCGGCAGTGGTCCGGTGACGGTGACCTGGTGTTCACGGGCTGCCTGTTCCAGGTGGGGCAGGGAGGTGTAGCCGCCGTCGACCAGGTGCTCGGCGGGCAGCAGCCCGCGGCGGGCCAGCCGGTGGTGGATACCGGGCAGGACCTGGCTGTCGTGTGTGGTGGCCGCGGTGGTGGCCACATCCGTGATCACGTTGGGACCGTCGGAGGCACAGGTCTCGGTCAGATGAGCGGCGAACCCCTTCCAGCTGATGATATGTCCGTGTCGTGCGTAGCGGGCCGAGGTGTCGTAGGGAGAGACGATGGCCCGGGACGAGGGCGGCAGCCCGGGCCCGCCTTCCTTCTCGGCCGTGCGCCAGCGCAGGTTCCCAGCAGTGTCACGGTTCGTAGTTCTGCACCATGATCTGCCGCAGGGCCTGGATGCGCGGGCCGGACGTGCGGTCCGCTCCGTGCCGGCAGAGGTGTTCCAGGAGCCGGAGGGCGTCGTTCCCGGTGGCGAGGATCCGGGTCTTGGGCTTGGTGGGGTTCTTGCCCAGACGGACCGGCCGGCCGTAGCGGCGTCCCCAGTCCTCATCGGCCAGCCCGTCCAGCAGGTGAGGGGAGACGCCGGCGACTTCTTCCAGGGCGGCGCGGACCGCCTCGGTGATCAGCTCCAGGCGGGTCAGATCCCGCACCGCGGCCAGTACATGGGTGGAATCGGTGCGCTGGGTGGTGCGCTCGTGGACCAGGCCGGCCTCCTTGAGGCGGGCGAGCGCGAGGTCGAGGAGACGGTCAGCCCGGTCCCCTTCGGCGAGACGGTCGCGGAAGTCGGCGAGCACGCTGTGGTGGAAGCCGGGGTCGTCCAGCTCCATGGCCATCGCGTATTTGAAGTCGATGCGGCAACGGACGGCCTCGGCGGCCTGCCGGTCTGACAGGCCGAGCAGGAACTGCAGTACACAGACGGTGGCCAGTTGGGCGGGCGAAAGGCCAGGTCGCCCGTCACGCGGGTACCAGTCGGCGAAGTCCTCGTCGCGCCAGAGCCCGTTCAGCCGGTCTCTCACCCACATCGCCGTGGTGCCAGCCGGATTGCTCGCCCGTGCGATCTGCACGGTCAGAGAAGGGACTTGCTCACCGGAACGGGGGCGAAGGGACAACGAGCACCTCGACGACTGCATGGGCCACTGGAACAACCCGAGCATGCCCGTTGATCAAGCTGCCGCACCGGAGAACTCCAAGATCCCCGACAGAGTCAAGCTAAGAGGATGTCTCACGTGGTGCTTTCGACGAGCTTCTTGTAGCAGGTGAGGGCTGCGGCGAGGCCGAGGAAGGCGAGGAAGTGGTTGCCCTTGCGCTCGTACCGAACGGTGAGGCGCCGGTAGCCGAAGAGCCAGGAGGTCGACCGTTCGATCTTCCAGCGGTGCCGGCCGAGCCGCTCGCCGGACTCGATGCCGGGCCGCTGATCTGCGCGGACCGCAGCCGCAGCCGTCGCCCGGCCGTCCCCGGCCGCCGCCCCGGCGTCGCTCGAATGGAGGACTGCGGATGCGGGCCGCCGCGACAGACGTGAACCTTCCCGTAGGAGGTTCACCATGCGTTCAATCCCCCTCACGTTCTGTGCCGCGGCGGCGGTCGCCCTCATAGCCCTGCCCGCACCCGCCGCCCTGGCGTCCCCGGCCGCCCCGGCCGGTGACGACGACCGGCGCACCGGCACCGTCTCGGTCACCCCGTCCACCATCGCCCCGGGCGGGCGGGTGGAACTGTGGGTCGACGTCTGCGGCAGGGGCCGCGAGGCGACCGGCAGCTCCGACGCCTTCGCCTCGGAGGCCCGCTTCCGCCCCGCCGACGACAAGGGCCTCTTCGCGGAGGCCCGGATCCGGGACGACGCCGCACCCCGCTCCTACGAAGTCCGGGTGACCTGCGAGGACGGCCGGTCCAAGGCGACCGGCACCCTCACCGTCGTCCACCACAACCGCCCCTCGCCCGCCGCACCCGTCAAGGCGGGCGGCGGAGGCACCGCCACCCTCGCCGAACGGTCCACCGAGGCCGAGGGCCCCGGCACCCGGCACGCGGTGATCGGCCTGGTGCTCGCCGCCGTCGCGGCCGTCGCCGTCGCCCTGCGCAGCTCGCGCCGGCGTCGCGGCCCGGCCGGCAGCTGACATGGGAGCCCCGGACCGCCCGGCGGGCAACGGGCGGCTGCTCACCGGAGTGACCTGGGCCGTGCTGCTGCTCGGTCTGTGGATCTGGGGCCGGGACGCCGGCGGGGGGCTCGGCGGCCTGTCGGGGACCACCACCGGCGACGTGGCCGCGGTCGGCCGCCCCCTCGGGGCGGAGCTGCCCCCGGCCCACGACCCGCTCGACGGGTCGGCCCCCGAACGCGTCGAGGTCCCCTCCGTGGGGATCTCGGCCCCCGTCATCGCGCGCGGCCTCGACCGCGACGGAGCCATCGACCCGCCCCCGTACGGCATGCCGAAGACCGCCGGCTGGTACGGCGACGGCGCCCGGCCCGGTGTGAAGGGCGCGGCCCTGTTCGTCGGCCATGTCGACACCGACACCAAGCCCGCGGTCTTCTACGGGCTCAGCGCGGTGAGGCCGGGCGCCCGGATCGAGGTCGCCCGGACCGACGGCAGCGTCGCGGAGTTCACCGTGGACGACGTCCAGCTCGTCACCCGCGAACGCTTCGACGCGCAGAAGGCGTACGGGCCCCGCGAGGACGGCCGGGCCGAGCTGCGGCTGATCACCTGCGGCGGAACGTACGACCACAGGACCCGCTCCTACACGGCGAACGTGGTGGTCTCCGCCTACCTCACCGGCGCGCGGGACGCGAAGGACGCCGGCGACGGCGGTGGGCGCGTACAGGCCGTGGGCGACGAAAGCCGCGGCTGACCCGCCGCACCACGCGCCACGCGTCACGCACCGCACGTCACGCGCCACGCGCCACACACGGTCAACCCGGCCCGGCCGGCCGCCTCTCACGGGGCGTGCGGGCCGGGCCGGTCCTCGACCGCGTGCGCCCGGCCGCGGGAGTCGCCCGGCGCGGTACGGGAGGTCGGTGCGGTGGGAAGGGCCCGATCCTCCGTCACTGTAGGTGGCCCGTCGGACGGATGACCGGCTTTCGAACAGGATGTCCGGAACCGGTGCCCCCGTGTGACCGTTGTACAGGTGGGAGCGTCGGCTCCCGGCCGCTGTGCCAGGATGGATCGGACCGTCAGCTCATCGGTGCAGGCGAAGAGCAACAGTGCAGGCAGTGCACCCAAGGGGGAGTGGATGTACGGCAGTTACACCGGTCGGTCCCGGACGCGCGGGCGCGCGGCGGGCCTGCGGAGGACCGGCACGGCGGCGGCGCTCGGGGCGGCCCTGCTGCTGGCGGGGTGCTCCGGCGACGGGGACGGCGGCGACAAGAAGGGCGCCCCGACCGTCGAGCAGCAGCCCAAGGACAAGGATCCGTACTGGGTCAATCCGGAGGGCAACGCCGCCCGTCAGGTCGCCGCGTACAGCAAGGACGGCGACGAGAGGAACGCCGAGCTGATCCGGAAGATCGCGCGGCAGCCGGTCGGTCAGTGGATCGGCCCGGACAACCCCGAGGGCGAGGTCAAGGGCATCACCGAGGCGGCCACCGCCGCCGACCGGGACGCCCTGCTGGTCCTCTACAACATCCCGCACCGCGACTGCGGCCAGTTCTCCAAGGGCGGTGCCTCCGACGGCAACGCCTACCGAGGCTGGCTGGACGGCGTGGCCAAGGGCATCGGTGACCGCAGCGCCACCGTGATCCTGGAGCCGGACGCCCTGCTCCACCTGGTCGACGGCTGCACGCCCCAGGAGTTCCACGAGGAGCGCTACGACCTCCTCAGGGGCGCGATCGAGCGGCTGAAGCAGCAGCCCGCCACCAAGGTCTACCTGGACGCGGGCAACGCGGGCTGGCAGTCGCCCGACGCCCTGTTCCAGCCGCTCCAGCGGGCCGGGATCGCCGAAGCGGACGGCTTCTCGCTGAACGTCTCCAACTTCCAGACGACGGCCGTCTCCACGGAGTTCGGCAAGAAGCTCTCGGAGAAGATCGGCGACAAGCCCTTCGTCATCGACACCAGCCGCAACGGCAACGGCCCCTACGAGGGCGGCGACCCCGCCGAGAGCTGGTGCAACCCCCCGGGTCGCGCGCTGGGCGAGGCCCCGACCACACGGACCGGCGACGAACAGGTCGACGCCTACCTGTGGATCAAGCGTCCCGGCGAGTCCGACGGCGACTGCAAGGGCGGCCCGAAGGCCGGCGCCTGGTGGCCGGAGTACGCGCTGGGCCTGGCCGGCGGCGCGCAGTAGGGGCCACACGGCGAGGGCCGCGTTCAGGCAGGAGGAAGACCTCCTTACCGAACGCGGCCCTCGCCGGGTGCGTGCGTACGCGCCCCTACTCGGGCACCTCCACCCACATGCCCTCCGACGGGGTGCCCTGGCCGTCGGTGACGAACAGCATGTACCAGCCGGCCGGCACCAGCGCCCGGTTCTCCGGCACGGTGACGGTGATCCCGTCCTTCGACTTCTCCATCTCCAGCGCGATGGTGCGCTGGTCCGTGTCGGTGACATGGGTGACCGCCGAGGGCCGCATCAGCTTCGCCGAGGTGATCGAGGAGGCGTGCTGCGTGGTGAACAGGCCCGTACCGCCGCGCTCGATCTTCTGGGGCCCGGCCGTCAGCTCCGGCCTGGAGTCCCGGTAGAGGTAGGGCGGGGTGTAGATCTCGATGCGCTGCTCGAAGACGCCGGGCCGGGTGTTGGCCTTGTCCGAGTAGAGCGAGTCCGACCCGAAGATCATGACCCGGCCGTCCGGCAGCAGCAGCGACCCCGAGTGGTAGTTCCGGCCGACCGCCGGATCCGCCACCTTCTTGTACGTGTCGCTCTTCGCGTCGTACAGCCGGGCCTGGAGCACGTCCGAGCCGCCGCGCCCCCGGTAGTCGCTGGAGCCGCCGGTGACCAGCAGGGAGTCGTCCGGCAGTAGCGAGGCGCTGGGGTAGCGGGTGCCCTCGGAGAGGGAGGCGCCGTCGGTGAACTCCGGGTTCTTCTTCCGGAGGTCGACCAGCCGGGACTTCTCGCTCGCCTTCTCCGACTCGCCGACCCCGCCGCCGCCGATCACCATGAACTTCTCGTCCTGGGCCGGGGGCAGCCGCACGGTCGCGGAGGTCTCCATCAGGTCCGGGTCGCCGAGCCCGGGGATCTTCTTGAACTTGTTCGTCGACAGGTCCCAGACGCCCGGGTCGCGGCCCACGTCCGCCGGACCGTACCCGGCGTTGGAGCCGGAGTAGAAGAGCTTGCCGTCGTTCAGCAGGAAGACCGCCGGATAGGTGGGGAACTTCCGGACGATGCCGGTGTACTCCCACTCCTTGGTCTCCGGGTCGTAGACCTCGTCCTTGCCGGGGACGATCTGCCCGATCTCGTCCAGACCCGACAGCGCGAGGACCTTGCCGTCCTGAAGCGTCGTCAGCGTCGGATACCAGCGGGCCTCGTTCATCGGGTCGACGGGTAGGTACTTCTCCGCGACCGGGTCGAACTCGAAGGCGTCCTTGATCCCCTGGAAGTCCTTCTTGTCCAGGGCCAGCTTCTGCGCGATGCCGTAGACGTTGCGGGTGTCCGAGCCGGACAGGCCCGCCACCCGGTAGTTGTCCTCGGTGCCGGTCTCGTACTTCTTGCCGGTCTTCTGCGCCTCGACGTAGATCCGGCCGATCCCGGGGTCGTTGCGCAGGAACGCGCCGGTCTGCTTGTCGAAGACCTTCTCGGCCTTCTCCACCAGCACCGGGTCCTTGGAGAGATACGTCTTGCCGTTCTCCTTGCCGGTGAACCGGGTGCCCGCGGGCAGGGTGATCGGCTTGTCCGGGTTCTCGTTGTGGACGATCATCAGGCCGCCGGCCTTGGTGACGTCGCCCTGGAGCTTCTCGTAGCGCTTGGTGCCGCCGGCTATGAGGAGCTTCCCGTCGGCCAGTTGGGTGTGCCCGGCGCAGAACATGTCCTTGGGGGTGGAGATGTCCTTGAAGACGTTCGTCTTCGGGTCGAACAGCACCGAGCGGAAGCTCTTCGCGTCGAAGTTCTTCTGGTTGTTCCCGGAGCCCGCGACGAGCAGCACCTTGCCGGTGTGCAGCAGCGCCGCGTGGATCGTGTTGATCCGGTGCTCGGAGGGGACGTCCAGGAAGTCCCAGTGGCCGTTGGCCGCCTTGTAATCCGGCTGGTTGATCTTGTACTCGTGATAGCGCTCGGTGCTGAAGCGGTACAGCCACGGCCCGTTCGCCCCCGCGAGCGCGAGAACCACCGCCGTACTGATCGCCAGGCGGCGGGTACGGCGGCTCGGACGGTACTTCATTTCTTACGTCCCCCAAGGGCGATCTGCATGGTCTGGTCGTTGCCGGGCGCCCCGGGCAGGGGCATCGGGCGGGGCGCCGGGGCCGGCCCTCCGCCGCGGTGGGATCCGCCGCCCCGGCGCTTCTTCTTCTCCGCGCGGACCGTGTACCGCCAGCCGATGATCGGTGCCGCGGTGATCAGCAGCGCCAGCGTGGCCCAGGTGATCATCGCGGGGTGGCTGTGGCCCAGGAAGAACGAGGAGATCATCGACGCGCCGAAGACGACGATGAAGAACAGGTGGATGCGGAAGGTGCCGAACAGGGTGTCCGGGCTGGACGAGTCGCCCTTGGGGGTCACCACGAACGAACTCTTGCGGCGCAGCGCCGCGTCCATCAGCGAGCGGGCGTAGATCGGCGCGGAGAGTGCGGACATCACCATGCCGGCCAGACCGCCGGAACCCTCGGGCTCGTGCGGCGAGACGTTGTGGCGGCGGTTCCAGATGTACAGCCCGATCTGGAGCGCGGAGGCGTTGCCGTACAGCATCATCCAGATCGTCGGGTCGATCTGGACGCCGGAGGCGCCCATGCCGAGGAACAGTGCGCAACTGAGAGCCGCGAGGATCCAGTTCATGGCCGACATCGGATAGAAGATGATCATCATCGTGTAGTTGAAGAGCTTGCCGGGCGGCATGGTCCCGAAGCCCTTCCAGAACTGCCCGATGATCGTCTCGTAGGTGCCCCGGGACCAGCGCAGCTGCTGGGTGAAGAAGTCCGTCCACGCGGTCGGGCCCTCGCCGACGGCCAGCACGTCCGGGGTGTAGACCGAGCGCCACTTCTTCCCCGTGGCCGGGTTGCGGTGGCGGTGGATCTCGAAGCCGGTGGCCATGTCCTCGGTGATCGAGTCGTACAGGCCGCCGATCTGCTTGAGCGTCGAGATGCGGACCGCGTTGCTGGTGCCGACGAACATGGGCGAGCCGTAGCGGTTGCCCGCGCGCTGGATCAGGGCGTGGAAGAGGAACTGCTGCGACTCGGCGGCCTTGGTGACGAAGGTGTCGTAGTTGCCGTAGACCTGCGGGCCGATGACGAAGCCGACGTCCGGGTCGCGGAAGTAGCCGAGCATCCGCTCCAGGTAGTTCGCCATCGGGATGTGGTCGGTGTCGACCGAGGCGAAGAAGTCGTAGTCGCCGCCGTGCGCGTCCAGCCAGGCGTTGTAGTTGCCGTGCTTGGTCTTGGCGCGGTGCGGGCCCTTGGCCTGGTTCCAGTGCGCCACGCCCTTGCGGGAGAAGTGGTGCACACCGAGCCGGGCGCAGACCTCCTTGACCGCCGGGTCATCGCCCTCGTCCAGCAGCCAGACGTGCATCAGACCGCGGTGGCGGATCCGTACGGCCGCCTCCAGGGTCTTCGTCACCATCTCCAGCGGTTCCTTGCCGGGGACGAAGGAGGTCAGGAAGGCGACCTTGGTGCCGGACTCCGGGACCACCGGGACCGGGTCGCGGGCGACCAGGGTGGCGTGGGCGTTCGACAGGACGTTCATCGTGCGGAACAGCTCGATCAGACCGATCGATACCAGCATGACGATGTCGAGGACCAGCAGGAGGTCGTTGTCCAGGTTCGGATCGCGGTCCGTCCAGTGGCTGGGCTGCATCAGCCAGGCGAAGAGGCCGAGCGAGACGAGGGGGGCCGCGCCGAGCAGGAGCGCCGCACGCACCCGGTGCGGCTCCTGGGATATGAGCGAGCGGTACTGGACCTTGTACGGCTTGCCCGCGGGGGGCTGCGTCAGCGGCCCGGCGAGCCGGCTGTAGTGCTCGTAGTCGTAGCGCGGCAGCTCCTTCTTGGCACGCCGCCGCGCCGCTCCGGCCCGCAGCCCCGCGGGTATCCGGAGCTGCGTCGTCCGGGAAGCGTCGTTCTCCTGCCGGTCGCCTGGCGGCGTCGACGTCATGGGTACATCCCCCCGCACGCATGCTGGTGCGTGACTGTTCGGTCTCACTCTTCGTGCGCGGTGGGCCCCGTTCTTCACCGGGCACACACACGGTGGCAGGCCACCGCCCCCACAGACATGGATCGGCAGCCTTCCGGTTGCATGATGCCCCCTCGGTGTCCGCCCCTGAGCGGGACCCCCACCCCGCGGCACGGACAACCGGAACGTCACGCTCTACTGCGCCAACTGTACGGATCAGCAGCGCCCTTGGGCCTGACGGTCCTCAGACAGATTGTCCGACACCGAACGGGATCGCAAGGGTGAATCATGCGGTTTGCCGGTCATATGCGTGATTTGGCCACGCCTGGTGAAGGGGGTGCGGCGAAGCGGGGGCCGGTGCTCGCCCCGCTTTCGTCGCCGCTCCGTGACCATCGGAGGCTCCGTGACCATCCGGGGTTCGGTGGGTGGCTGTGCGTGCACGGCCATCGGGTGTCACCGGATGCCGGGCGGGGAATGATCAAAGCCCCGTCACTGAACGTGAAGGGGCTTTGACTGTGCGTGCGCCGTCAGGGACTCGAACCCCGGACCCGCTGATTAAGAGTCAGCTGCTCTAACCAACTGAGCTAACGGCGCCTGCTGGCCTGGAGAACTTTACCCGACTCCCCGGGGTGCTTCGAACCATTTACCGGCCGCCACGCCCCGTCAGATAGTCGTTTTTTTCCATTGTTCCGTCAAAATGCGATATGTCGGGAGAGTTGAGACACTGACGCCCGTTGCGGCTGCGCCCAAAGATCTTGACGAATGACGAGTGCGGAGGGGAATCGCATGACTGTGCCGGTCTTCGAGGAGTACGAACCCGCCATCGACTGCGGATGCGCGGGGTGCGCCGTGCGGCGGCGCTCCGCCGCGAGGGCCCTGCCGGTGCGGCGCGGCGGCCACCCCGCCGCGCACGGCGCGCGCCGCGCCCTGGTGCTGGCGACGGCCGCCGGGGTGGTCCTCTCCTGTGGGGCCGCGGGGGCGGCCGCGGCCGCCGGTCATGCCCCCGGGGTTCCGCGCGCCGACGGGGGAGCCGATCCCGAACCGGCGACCCCGCAGGGTGAGAGGGGGCCGCTGCGGGGCACCGGCGCCTCGGGCCCGCCGTCCGACGGGTCGGCCGCACCGAGGACGACCCGGGCCGACATCATCGACCGGGCGGGGCGGTGGGTGGGCGCGAAGGTCCCGTACAGCATGGAGAAGTACTGGTCGGACGGCTACCGCCAGGACTGCTCGGGCTATGTGTCGATGGCCTGGAACCTCGGCAGGAACGAGTGGACCGGCAGCCTCGCCGCCTACGGGACCCGGATCGCCCGCGCCGACCTCGAGCCCGGCGACATCCTCCTCTTCCACAACCCGGCCGACCCCTCCAAGGGCTCGCACGTCACGGTCTTCGGCGGCTGGAGCGACTCCACGCGCACCCATTACGTCGCCTACGAGCAGGCGCGCCCACGGACACGGAAGCAGTCGACCCCCCTGGCGTACTGGAACAACTCCGACCGCTATGTGGCGTACCGGTACAAGGGGGTCACGGAGGGATCGCCCGGCTCCGGATCCTCCACGGCCTTCCCCGGGGTCAAGCGGTTCGGCCCTGGCGCCGACAACAAGTACGTCACCCAGCTCGGCCGGATGCTGGTCCAGCGGGGCGGAAAGGGTTTCTACGCGGTCGGCCCCGGGCCCGTGTGGAGTGCGGCCGACCGGCGTGCGACCCAGGCGTTCCAGCGGGCGCAGGGCTGGCAGGGCGAGGAGGCGGACGGCATCCCGGGCCCGGACACCTGGCGCCTGCTGGCCACTGGCGGTGGACGGAACATTCCGGCCGTCGGCGCGGGCGGCAGCCCGAATACGGCCGTCGCGTTCCCCGGACGCGGCTATTTCCAGCCGGGTCGGTCCAACAGCCATGTCGACCGGCTCGGCGAACAGTTGGTGAAGAAGGGATACGGCAAGCACTACGTGTCGGGCCCCGACCCGCGCTGGACCGAGGCCGACCGCCGCAACGTCGAGGCGTTCCAGCGTGCCCAGGGCTGGCGCGGCGGTGCGGCCGATGGTTACCCGGGGCCGGAGACCTGGCGCCGGCTCTTCGCGTGATGACGGACGTGACGGACGTGACGGAAAGGAATCAGGAACCGGTGACCCCCGACGACGACCAGACCCCCCGGACCAGCCCCACCCCCACCCCCCACCCCCTGGACGACCAGCTCCCGCCGTCCCTCTTCGCCCCACCGGGCAAGGGGAGCCCGCCCCCGCTCTTCGGCTCCCGCGAAGACAAGGCCCCGCCGCCGGACGGCGAGCTTCCGCCGTCGCCGGTCGCCGAGCCCACGCCTGCGCAGCACGCGAAGCCCGCGTCCGGCCCGGACGGGCAGCCCGCGCCGGTGCCGGTCACGGACGGGCGGCCCGCGCCCGCGGCAGTACCGGAGGCCGAGCTTCAGCCGCCGCCGTCCGGCCGTGCGGGCCGGGACTCCGCCCCGCCGGACGGCGGTGGGGTCCCGCCCGTGACCCCACGGACCGTAGCCCCGGAGCCCCCGAACGTGAGCCTGCACCTCGGCCCCGCCCCGGACCGCCGGACGGGCGGGCCGGGCGGGCCGGTCCCCGTCGCCGCTGCCGATGGCCGCGCCGACGACGCCTCCGCCGGCGGGCGTCCGGTCTCCGGCCGCCCCACCCCCGACCATCGAACGGGCGGGCCGGCCCCGGCGACCGCTTCCGGCGGCCGTCCCGCCCCCGACGGCCCTGCCCCCGAGGGCCCAGGCGGCGACGGCCCTGGCGGCGACCGGCGCACCCCCGGCCGCCCCGCCTCCGCGCGCCCTGTGCCGCTCGACGGGAACCTCCACTTCAGGCCCGTCCGGCGTTCGAGGACGGAACCCTCGGCGGAGTGGACCCCGCATCCGTCCTACGGGGCCGAACCCGGGGCCGGAAAGGGCCCCACCCGCAAGGGCCCGCCCGGGCCCGGGCCCCAGGGCGAGCACCCCGGGCCCGACACCGAGCCGGACCTCGTCCTGGACCTGGCCCCCGGCGACCGGGCCGCCTCCGCCACGTTCTCCGTACCCGTATCCCTTCCCGTGTCCGTGTCCCCGACCGCCGCCGCGACACCCACTCCGGCCGCGGCGACGCCCTCGTACCCCGGCCGCCGCCACTCCGTCATCGCCAACGAGACCACCGCCTCCATCCCCGTACACCTCCTCTTCCGTGACGACCAGGAGTCGGCCGAGCCGGGCGGGGCGGCGGCGCTGCCCGCGACCGTCGTCCGCCGCCCCGCCGCCGGGGACCGCTCGCCCGCCACCCGGCGCCCCGCCGTGCCGCGCTCGCCGCGGACCCGGGTCCAGCCGTCGACCCGGCCCGCCCCGGTCGCCGATCCCCGCCTCACCGAACGGCCCGGCCCCGCCCTGCCCGGCCTCGCCGCCCTCCTCGTCGGCGCGGCCGGCATCGCCGGCGGACTGGCCGTCCTGTGGTGGCGCGGCGCACTGCCCGCCGCCTGGCAGACGGCTGCCGGCCTCACCCCCCGGGCCGACCTCGGCGTCGGCGTCGGCGCCTGGGCCCTCCTCGCCCTCCTCGCCACCGTGGTGCTCCTCGCGCTCGGCGGCCTCGGCCGGGGGCGGGTCGGGTACGCGTGGGTGCTGACGCTCTGCGGCGACTACCGGGGCAGCGTCCGGCGCACCGGCCTCGTCTGGATCTCCCCCCTGCTGCTGCGCCGCCGCGTCGACGTACGGCTGCGGCACTGGCGCAGTGAGCCGCTGCCCGCCGTCGACGCGAACGGCACCGCGCTGCGCGTGGTCGTCCTCGTGGTGTGGCGGATCAACGACACGGTCCGGGCCGTCCTCGGCATCGAGGACCACGAGGCGTACCTGAGCGCACAGGTCGAGGCCGCGATGGCCCGGGTCCTCTCGCAACTGCCCGCCGACGCGTTCCACGAGGACGCCCCGAGCCTCCGCGACGCGGAGGCGGTCGGCGACGCGCTGACCCGGATGCTGAAGGCGGACTGCGAACCCGTGGGCGTGGAGGTGTACTCGGCGCAGCCGACCGGCATCGAGTACGCCCCCGAGGTCGCGGCGGCGATGCAGCGGCGGCGGATCGCCGCGATCGACTCCATGCACCGGGACAGCGTGCTCACCTCCGTGGTGGACGCCGTCGACGACACGGTCAACAGGCTCACCACGCGCGGCATCGTCGAACTCGACGACTACGAACGCAAGGCGCTCGTCAAGGACTTGACGGTCGCCTTCTACACCGGTCGCAGTGGGGGAGGAGAGGGGGCCTGAGAGGCAGGGGGAGGTCCGGGGGGGAAGCGCGGGGGGTGCTCCGGGGCGGTCCGGGGCACTTCGTCCACCCGCCGGAATACGACGCCCATTGGTCTGGACATGTTCACGTCGCGTCAATAATCTAGGACTTGGTCTAGACCGCAGTACCTCGCAGGCACAGCACCACGCACCAAGCGCGCAGCAGTCGAGCAATGCTCATGGAACCTCCCCCACGTTCTAGAGGAGCGACAGCCCATGCGGAAAAAGGCAAGCGCGGCCGTGATCGGTCTGGCGATAGCGGGCGTCTCGGTGCTCGCGACCACGAGCGCCAGCAGCCACGGCTACACGGACTCCCCGATCAGCCGTCAGAAACTGTGTGCCAGCGGCACGGTGACCGGCTGCGGCAACATCCAGTGGGAGCCGCAGAGCGTCGAGGGGCTCAAGGGCTTCCCGGCGGCAGGACCGGCGGACGGCAAGATCTGCGCCGGTGGCAACGGGCAGTTCGCCCAGCTCGACGACCCGCGTGGCGGCAACTGGCCCGCCACCCAGGTCACCGGCGGACAGGGCTACAGCTTCCGCTGGCAGTTCACCGCCCGCCACTCCACCAGCGAATTCCGCTACTACATCACCAAGGACGGCTGGGACTCCACCAAGCCGCTCACCCGGGCCGCGCTCGAATCGCAGCCCTTCATGACCGTGCCGTACGGCAACAAGCAGCCGCCGTCCACCCTGACCCACCAGGGCACGATCCCCACGCAGAAGAACGGCAAGCACGTCATCCTCGCCGTCTGGAACGTCGCGGACACCCCCAACGCGTTCTACGCCTGCTCCGACGTTAAGTTCTGACGCTTCTTCGGTTATCGTGCGGCGCCATGAGAAGTACCGGCACCGTCGCGGAGCTCGTACGACGTCAATGGGGTGACCACCGGCCCGCCCTGAAGCACGGCCCCACCGTGCTCAGTCATCACCAGGTGGTCGAGGGCGCCGCCGCACGGGCGGCGCTCCTCGCGGATCTGCTGCCGCGAGGCGGCGAGCCGCACCTCGGCGTACTGCTCGACAACACCTCCGAGTTCCCTTTGTGGCTCAGCGCGGCGGCCCTGGCCGGGGCCGCCGTCGCGGGGATCAACCCGACCCGGCGCGGCCCCGAGCTGGCCCGCGACATCCTGCACGTCGAAGCCCCCGTCCTGATCACCGAGCGCGCCCACCTGCCGCTCCTCATGGACCTGGAGCTGCCGGGTGTACGGGTCCTGGTCACCGACACCGAGGCGTACGCCGCCCTGCTCGCCTCCTACACGGGCGCCCGGCCCGGCGACGCCGTCGTCGCCCCGGTCAGCGGCGACAGCCGCATGCTCCTCTACTTCACCTCCGGGTCCACCGGCGCGCCCAAGGCCGCGATCTGCACCCAGGGCCGGCTCGCGGGGGCCGGAGCGTCCCTCGCCGGACACTTCGGCGTACGGCCGGACGACGTCCACTACATCTGCATGCCGATGTTCCACGGCAACGCGGTGCTCGCCGACTGGGCCCCCGCCCTCGTCGCCGGAGCCGCGATAGCGCTGCGCCCCCGCTTCTCCGCCTCCGCCTTCCTCGACGACGTACGTGCCTACGGGGCGACGTACTTCACCTACGTCGGGCGGGCGGTGCAGTATCTGCTGGCCACCCCCGAACGCCCCGACGACCGGGACCACTCGTTGCGCCTGGGCTTCGGGACCGAGGCCGGGGCGGTGGACGCGGCCCGGTTCCGGGAGCGGTTCGGGGTGCGGCTCGTGGAGGGGTACGGCTCCTCCGAGGGCGGCGCCGCCATCCGGCGCACCCCCGGCACCCCGCCCGGCGCGGTCGGCCGGGCCGCCCCCGCCGACGATCTGGCCGTCGTCGACCCGGAGACCGGTGCGGAGCGGGCCCCGGCCCGCTTCGGCCCCGGCGGCCGGCTGCTCAACGGGGACGAGGCGATCGGCGAGCTGGTCAACCGGGGCCCGACGCCCTTCGAGGGCTACTGGCGCAACCCGGAGGCGGACGCGGAGCGGGCCCGCCGCGGCTGGTACTGGACCGGCGACCTCTTCTACCGGGACGCCGACGGCTTTCTCTACTTCGCCGGACGCACCGACGACCGGCTCCGCGTCGACAGCGAGAACCTGGCCGCCGCGACGATCGAGAACATCCTGGCCCGCTGGGAGGAGGCGGCCGCCACCGCCGTCTACGCGGTCCCCGACCCGGTCACCGGCGACCAGGTGATGGCCGCCCTGGCCCTCCGGGCGGGCGCGGTCTTCGACCCGGCGGCCTTCGCCGCGTTCCTGCGCGCCCAGCCGGACCTGGGGACGAAGATGGCACCCCGGTTCGTCCGGATCCTCGACCGGATGCCGGTCACCGCGACGAACAAGATCCACCGCGTGGCGCTGCGCCGGGCGGGCTTGCGCTGTCCGGGCCCTCTCTGGTGGGACCACGCCGGCGACGGCTCGTACGCCCCGCTGGACGCGGAGGGCCTCGAGATCCTGCTCGCCCGGTACGCGGAGCACGGCAGAACGCTCTGAGAGGGCAAAGCGCAGTGGGCGGCCTCCGTGAAGGAGACCGCCCACTGCGTGTCGTGCGCCGTCAGGGACTCGAACCCCGGACCCGCTGATTAAGAGTCAGCTGCTCTAACCAACTGAGCTAACGGCGCCTGCTGACTCGAAAATAATACCTGGTCCGGAAGGGTGCTGATGACGCCCCTCGCGGCCCCGCCTTCCGCGGCCCCGGCCGCAAGGACGACCTCGTTGGGGTCCTCGAACTCCTTGAGGAGCTTCAGCGCGGGTATCGGTGCGTACACGGCGGTGACGCTACCGCCGATCAGCACCGGCCCCCGGCCGCTACAGCGCCAGCGACAGCAGGACCGGCGCCGCCCGGCGGCTGAGGGTGTCGGCCGCCGCCCGCAGCCGGTGCGCGTCCTCGATCGGCAGCGACAGGGCGAGGCAGCCCGCGGCGGAGCCCGCCGTCAGCGGCACGGCCGCGCAGACGGTGCCCACCGCGTACTCCTGGAGATCCAGCACCGGGACCGTGGCGGACTGCGCGTCCAGCTGGGAGAAGAGGATCTTCTCACTGGTGATCGTCCGGGAGGTGAGCCGGGCCGCCCGGTGCCGGGAGATGTGATCGCGCCGCCCGTCGTGGTCGAGCTGGGCCAGCAGGCACTTGCCGACCGCGCTGGCGTGCGCGGAGGAGCGGAAGTCCACCCATTCGTTGACCGCCGGTGTCAGCGGTCCGTCCGCGACCTGCGTCACACTGACCTCGCCGTCGACATACCGGCTGAGATAGACCGCCGCGCCGACGGAGTCGCGCAGCTCGGCCAGGGCGTGCTGGAGGCGGTCCTCCAAGGCCTGGCGCCGGACCGCCCCGGAGCCGATCAGCAGCAGCGAGGCGCCGATGACGTACGCGCCGTCGCTGATCTGCTCCACATATCCCTCGCGGCGCAGCGTGAGCAGCAGGGAGGCGAGGTGGCCGGTCGGCAGCCCCGTCTCGCGGGAGATCTGCGCGGCGGTCACGCCGTTGCCGTGCCGGGAAACCGTTTCGAGTACGCGCAGTGCGTACTGCACCGAGTGGAACGGTGCGGTCGGCTCGGGCTTCAACGCCACGGTGTCCCCCTACCAGGTTGTGACCGCAAGCTTTCGCCCCACGATAGCCGCCGGAACGCCCCTGCGGGGCGGCAGTCGACGGGTCGCTGGGCGCGCCCCGGAGCTGTCATCTGGAGCGCACCCGTCTGGCATATGCCACCGTCATGAGCGGAGGTGCAACCGCGAGGTCACAGCACCGCGTTGAGGAACTCGCGCGTACGTTCGTGTGACGGATCGGAGAAGATTTTCTCCGGGGATCCGGACTCCACGACCCGTCCCGCGTCGAACATCAGCACCTTCTCCGAGACGTCCCGGGCGAAGTTCATCTCGTGGGTCACACAGAGCATGGTGATGTCGGTGTTGCGGGCGATGTCCCCCAGCAGCTCCAGCACGCCCGCCACCAGCTCCGGGTCGAGCGCCGACGTCACCTCGTCCAGGAGCAGGATCTCCGGCTCCATCGCCAGGGCGCGGGCGATGGCGACCCGCTGCTGCTGGCCGCCGGAGAGCTGCGAGGGATGGGCGTCGACCTTCGCGGAGAGCCCGACCAGGTCCAGCAGCTCCCGCGCCCGCGCCTCCGCCTCCTCGCGGCTCTTGCCGAGCACACTGACCGGGGCCTCGGTGATGTTCTCGATCACCTTCATGTTCGGGAAGAGGTTGAACTGCTGGAAGACCATCCCGATCTTCTTCCGGGACTCGCGCAGCCGCTTCTCGCCCGCGGGCTTCAGCGAACCGTCCGGGGCGCGGACGTGGGACAGCGGGTCGCCGTCGACCCAGATCACCCCGTCACTGATCTTCTCCAGCGTCATCAGCAGCCGCAGGATCGTCGTCTTGCCCGAGCCGCTGGGCCCGATCAGGGTGACGTGCTCGCCACGGTCCACGGTGAAGTCCAGCTCGTCCAGGACCACATGGTCGCCGTAGCGCTTCACCACCTTGTCGAAGCGCACCAGCGGCTCGCCGGTGCGCGCGGTGGCCGGCGCGGCGTCCACGGGAGCTCCGGCCGGCCCCGGCGACTCCGTCTTCTTCAGGGGGAGGGGTTCAGTGACCAAGGCGCTTCTCCAGCCTTCTCATCAACAGCGACGTGGGGTAGCTCGCGACCAGGAAGATCAGGCCGGCGAGGGTGAACACCTCGGTGTAGGCGAACTGTTCGGCCCCGTACTTCCGGGCCTCGAAAACCATCTCCTGCACCGTGATCACGGCGAGGAACGGTGTCTCCTTGAACATCGAGATCGCGTAGTTCCCGAGCGCGGGCAGCACGTTGCGCACCGCCTGCGGCAGGATCACGGCCTGCCAGGTGCGCCGGGGCGACAGGGACAGCGCGCGGCACGCCTCCCACTGGCCTTTCGGCACACCGTCGATCCCGGCCCGGTAGACCTCGGAGGTGTACGCGGCGTAGTGGACGCCCAGCACGGCGATACCGATGTACAGCGGCTCCACCGTGTTGAACAGGGCTGCCGCCCCCACCAGTTGGACCAGCAGTGGGGTGGAGCGGACGAACTCCGTGACAACGCGCACCGGGACCGTCACGAAGCTGCTGGGCGCGCGCCCGGCCATCGCGACGGCCAGTCCCAGCACGGCCGCCACCAGGGTGCCGAGCACCGTGGCGAGCAGGGTGACCTTGAACCCCTCCAGGAGGAGGGGCAGGGACTCCCCGAGGGCGTTCCAGTCGAAGCCGTTCACCGGGTACCTCCCAGGGCGGTCGTGGACGCGCTGCGGCTTGTGAACAGGCTCTTCGCGCCGGTGTCCAGGCCGAGCCGCCGCTTGGCGCTCCGCTCCAGCAGATTCATCAGCAGGGTCAGCGCGTACGCCAGGACGAAGTAGGCGACCAGCAGGGTCAGATAGGCGGTGAGGGTCTCACCGGTACGGTCGCGCAGCTGCTGGATCACCGTCATCAGATCGGCGGCGGAGATCAGCCACAGCAGCGGGGTGCACTTCAGCAGCTGGATCAGCAGGTTGGTGAAGGACGGGATCATCTGTACCCAGGCCTGCGGCAGGATCACCTTCCACAGCCGCCTGGAAGGGCTCAGGTTGAGCGCGATCGCCGCCTCGTACTGCCCGCGCGGTACGGAGTTGATCGCTCCCCGTACCACTTCGGCACCGTAGGCGCCGTAGTTGAGGCCGAACGCGACCACGCCGCAGGCGACCGGCGTCAGTTCGTAGCCGGTCAGCAGCGGCATCGCGTAGTAGAGCCAGAAGAGCTGGATGTAGAGGGAGGTGCCCCGGAAGAACTCCACGACCACCCGGGAGAACCCGCGGGCAAGCAGCAGCCGGCTGCCCGCCATCAGCCCGAGCGCGAAGGCCAGGACCCCGGCCAGCAGCGCGCCCAGGACCGTGGCCTGGAGCGTCACCCACAGGCCCGACCGGACTCGGGGGAACTCCTCGACGAGGAGGGAGAAGAAGTCACTCATGCGTGCGCGTCCGCCCCGTCAGCCCTTGCACAGATCCGCGGTCCTCAGGTCCTCCGGCGGGATCTCCGACTCCCCGAAGCCGTAGGGCTCCAGGAGCCGCACATAGCGCGAGCGGTCGGAGACGATCTTCTTCAGCTCGCGGTTGAAGGAGTCCCGCAGATCCTCGTTGCCCTTGCGGAACACCGCCCCGCCCGGCGAGAACTGCGCGTTGCCGTCGATCTCCGGGACGAACGGCTCCGTGACCTCGGTGTCCGGGTTGGTCTTCGCCAGCCAGCGCAGCGAGATGCCGGTGAGCAGGAAGGCGTCGACCCGGCCGCCCTTGACGGCGTCCGCTCCGTCCTGCGGCTTCTGCAGCGTTTTGATCCGGTCCTCGGCTATGCCCGCGCCCTTGGCGTAACCGCCCTCCACCGCACCCGACATGACGCCGATGGTGATCCCCGCCTCCTTCGCGGAGGCCAGGTCGGTGATCTTCTTCGGATTGCCCTTCCTCACCATCAGCGCGGTCGGCGAGATGAACTCCGGCTCGGAGAAGACCGCGTTGCCGCAGCGCTCCGGGGTGATGGCCATGCCCGCGCTGACCACGTCGTACTTCCCGGCCTGGAGCCCGGGGATCAGACCGTCCCACTCGGAGAGCGTCGGCTTCAGTTCGGCCACCCCGAGCGCCTTGAAGATCTCCCGGTGCAGCGTCGGGGCCTCGCCCTTGAGCTCCTTGCCCTCCAGGTAGCCGTACGGTGCCTCGTTCGCGTACGCCACCCGTACGAAGCCCTGCTTGCGGAGCTTTTCCAGGGCGCCCTCGCCGGTCGCGGAGCCGGAGTCGGTCTTGCTGCACGCGGTGAGGAGGCCGGGAACGGCGAGGAGGCCGCCCACGGCCGCCGATCCGTTGAGGAAGCGCCGGCGGGACAGGTTCGGGAATTCAGCCATGGTTCGCAATCTCCTGGAGGTCGAACAGTCCGGACAGGGTGAGTGCCTGCCCGATCCCGTACATCTATGCAGGAGGCCGGAGTCATGTAACCCAACAGTGGCCGGAAGGTGACCTTCCCGTGCCCGAACGGGGCGGAGCGCGACCAGTGGTGTGCGGGACGTGTCGACCGCTCGGGATTCGTCCGGACACGACGCCGCCGGACACGACGCCGCCGGACACGACGCGCCGGACACGACGCGCCGGACGCCGAGGCGAGGGAGGTGATGGAGGCGATCAAGGCATTCGTCAGCCGGGCTTCGTCGCCGACCCGTTGACCCGGGGGTCCGGGTCTTGGTGCGGACCGGTGCTCCCGGGGAGGTCGGGGGAGGGGACGTAACCGAGACTCTTGTCGACCACGTTCGGCAGCGGCCCGCCCCGCTCCCACCGTTCGTACAGCGCGACGAACTGCTCGCTCAGCCGGTCGCACCACCCCACCGTGGCCCCGCTCGGGTGCGGCGTGAGCAGCAGCCCCGGGACGTCCCGCGACGGGCCGTCCGGGACCGGCGGTTCGCCCTCGGGCACGTCGAGCGCGGCGGCCGTGAACCAGCGGCGGTTCAGCGCGTCCACGAGGCCGGCCCGCACCACGCACGCCCCGTGCCCCACGTTGATGAACCGTGCCGATGGCTGGAGCAGGCCGAAGAACCGGCTGTCGAACATCCCGCGCGTCGACTCCGTCAGCGGGACCGCCGCGATCACCCAGTCCGCCCGCGCCGCCAGCCGGTCCAGGTCAGCCGCCCCGTGGATGGTGCGCCGGGCGGTCCGCCCCACCAGGGCGACCGTCACCCCCAGGCCGTGCAGCAGCCGGGTGATCTCCCGGCCGACCGGCCCCGCGCCGACCACCACCGCCCGCGTACCGGCGACCTGCTGGGCCTCGCGGTGGCGCGGGTGTCGCTGGAGCTCCAGGGCACCGGGGAGATCCTTGGCGAACGCCAGCACCAGGCCCGCCACGTACTCCGCGACCGACCGCTCGAAGACGCCCCGCGCGTTGGTCACAACGGTGTCGGACGCGACCAGCTCCGGACAGAGCAGCCGGTCCACAGCCACGCCCGCCGTGTGCACCCAGCGCGGCCGCCGCCCTGGGCCCGGCCAGGCCGCGCGTACCGCCTCCGACGCCGTGTCCCATACGAGCAGCACGTCGGCGGCCGGGAGCAGCCCGGCGAGCGAGGAGGCGTCCGTGTGCCGCATGTCCACCCGGCCGGTCAGCCGGCCCAGCCGCGGGGAGGGCGCGGCGTCCAGGACGAGCAGGACGGGAACCGGCATCGCTGGTCAGCCCTCCGCGGTGGAGCGGACGTACGGATCACCCACGCTCGCAGCAGGCTCCCCCTTCGTCAACGAGGCCCGGCCGCGCCCCGGTGCTCGCCCGGGGGAATACTGGGAACAAGTCGGGGCAAGAGTGACCGGTCGCGCGGGCACGGCCGCCGGAGCGTCCGGAGGGCCGCCGCGACCCCGTAACGGGGTCGCCCGCCGTGCGGCGAGCTGCCGACGCACAGGAAGGGTGGACATGACGACCGTAGGGCTTCTCTACCCGGGCCACGCCGCCGAGGACGACTTCCCACGGACCGAGATCCTGCTCGACACCGACATCCGGCTGCCGCTGTTCTCCACCGGGACGGGGGAGGACGCCTACCGTGCCGACGCGCTGCGCGAGCAGGGCGCCCCCGCCCGGATCGCCGAGGGCGTCGAGGAACTGCGTCTCGCCGGGGCCGAGGCGCTGCTCTGGGCCTCCAGCGGCGGCAGCTTCGGGCAGGGCTGGGAGGGCGCCCACGAGCAGGTCGCCACGCTCGCCCGGACCGCGGGCCTGCCCGCCTCCAGCACCTCGATCGGCTTCGTCCACGCGCTACGGGAGCTGGGCGCGGGCCGGGTCGCCGTCGCCGCCCCCTACCCCGAGGACGTCACCGGGCTCTTCGCGGAGTTCCTGGCGTCGGCGGGCGTCGAGGTGGTGGCCGCCGTGTCCGGCGGGGCCGCGTCGTCGGCCGAGGCCGGATCGTGGGTCCCGGAGCGGGTGAAGCGGCTGGCGCGGGACGCCGACCACCCGGACGCCGAGGTGGTGCTGATCCCGGACACCTCCCTGCACACCACGGCGTACGTCCCCGAGCTGGAGGAACTGCTGGGCAAACCCGTCCTCACGGCGAACCAGGTCACGGTGTGGGAGGGGCTGCGCCTCGCCGACCGCCGGACGTGGGCCCCCGTGCTGGGCACCCTGTTCGCCACCCGCGAGCCGGTTCTGGGGTCGCTGGAGCCGAAGGGCATCGAGGTACGGGAGTAGCCGCCCTGTACGCCTCGGTCCGCCGGGCGTGCTTCCCGGGCCTCCTCCGGGAATAAAACGGAGCCATCCTCCTGTTGTCTCCCTCCGATACGCAGACGTACGACAGCAGCACCGGGAGAGGCCGACACGTGGACGAGATCCGAGGCGACGGGACCAGCGGCGACGCGAGGGGTGGCGCGAGCGGCGGCATGAGCGGCGGCGCGGCCGATGCCGACGGGATCCGGGGCGCCGCAGCCGGAACGGCCGCCGTTCCGCTGTCCGTCCTCGACCTGGTCACCGTGGGGCAGGGCCGCACCGCGACCCAGGCCCTACGCACCGGCGTGGACATCGCGAAGCTCGCCGAGAGCCGCGGTTTCCACCGCTTCTGGGTCGCCGAGCACCACTCCATGCCCGGGGTCGCCTCGTCCTCCCCGGCCGTGATCCTGGCGCACATCGCCGCCCACACCGAGCGCATCCGGATCGGCTCCGGTGGGGTGATGCTGCCCAACCACGCGCCGCTGGTGATCGCCGAGCAGTTCGGCACCCTGGAGGCGATGGCCCCGGGCCGGGTCGACCTCGGCCTCGGCCGGGCCCCCGGCACCGACGGCGCGACCGCGGCGGCCCTGCGGCGCGGCGACCGGCTCGACGAGGGCGCGGACGACTTCCCGCAGCAGCTCATGGAGCTGATCCGCTTCCTGGACGACGACTTCCCCGACGGGCACCCCTACGCCCGGATCCACGCCGTGCCGGGCCCGGTCCAGGCGACCGCCCCCGGCGGCGTGCAGTCCGCGCACCGGCCGCCGGTCTGGCTGCTGGGCTCATCCGGCTTCAGCGCGCGGCTGGCCGGGACGCTCGGGCTGCCGTTCGCCTTCGCGCACCACTTCTCGGCGCAGAACACCATCCCCGCGCTCGATCTGTACCGCGAGTCCTTCCGGCCCTCCGCCGTGCTCGACGCCCCGTACGCCCTGATCGGGGTCTCGGCGCTGGCCGCCGACGATGAGCGTGAGGCACGCCGCCAAGTGCTGACCGGCGCCCTGTCCATGGTCCGGCTGCGCACCGGCCGTCCGGGGCTGATCCCGAGCCCCGAGGAGGCGGCGGCGTACGATTTCTCCCCGATGGAGCGGGAGTTCGTCGACGGCTGGCTCGCCAACGTGATCCACGGCACCGCCGACGAGGTCCGCGGCGGACTCGACGACCTGGCCAAGCGGACCGGCGCCGACGAGCTGATGATCACCGCCAACGCACACGGCGGCGACGCGCGGCTGCGCAGCTACGACCTGATCGCGGACGCCTACGGCCTGCCCGCGGCCCCGTAGCGCCGCACCGGGTCCCGGCCCGTCCGGGGGCGTCAGCCCTCCAGTGGGCGGGACCCGATCAGCCCGGCGATCTGTTCCGGCGCCACGGCCCGCGAGTACAGCCACCCCTGCCCGGTGTCGCAGCCGATCCGCCGCAAGCGCTCCGCCTGCCCGGCCGTCTCCACGCACTCCGCGGTGACGGTCAGGCCCAGCCGGTGCGCCAGCTGCACCATGGCCTCCACGATCGTCTCGTCGGCGGGGCTCGGATGCGTTCCGTCCTCGTACCGGAAGCCCTTCACGAACGCCCCGTCCAGCTTCAGCACGGAGACGGGCAGCCTGCTGAGGTAGGCGAGGTTCGAATAGCCGGTCCCGAAGTCGTCGATGGCGATCCGTACGCCCATGTCGCTCAGCGCCTGGAGCGCCCGCAGGGGACGGCCGCCCGAACCCATCACCGCCGACTCGGTCAGCTCCAGCTGGAGCAGCCCCGGGGCCAGCCCGGTCTCGGTCAGGATCTGGGCTACGTCGGCGACCAGATCGGAGTCCCAGACCTGCCGTACGGCGACGTTGACGCTGATGAACAGTGGCGGCGCGTCCGGATGGTCCAGCTGCCAGCGCCGCGCCTGCCGGCACGCGGTGCGCAGCACCCACCGGCCGAGCTGGACGATCGAGCCGTCCTCCTCGGCGATCTGGACGAACCGATTCGGCGGCAGCACACCGAACTGCGGATGGTTCCAGCGCACCAGCGCCTCGACGCCGCGCACCACCCCGTCCGCCATCCCGACCAACGGCTGGTACTCCAGCGTGAACTCGCCGCGCTCCACGGCGGGCCGGAGCGTGGAGGAGAGGGACTGCCGGGTCATGCGGTGGGCGTTGCGCTCGGGGTCGAACAGGGTCCAGCGGGCTTTGCCGTCCGCCTTCGCCCAGTACAGCGTGGTGTCGGCGGCCTGCATGAGACCGGTGGGCGAGGTGCCCGCCGCGACCCGTTCGACCACCCCGATCGACGCGGAGACCGAAAGTCGCTGTCCGGCGAGGTCGAACGGCTGCTGGAGCGCGGCGAGGACCGAGCGGGCCAGCTCGGCGAGTTCCTCGGTGCCCGCCGAGTCCTCGACCAGGATCGCGAACTCGTCGCCGCCCAGGCGCGCCACCAGCCGGCTGCCGCCGGGATTCCGTGAGGCCTCGCTCTCGGCGCAGTCGGTGAGCCGCGCGGCGACGGCGGCCAGCAGCCGGTCCCCGGTCCGGTGCCCCAGGGTGTCGTTGATCGCCTTGAAGCCGTCCAGGTCCAGGTAGCAGAGCCCGATCCGGGCGTGCTGACGCGGTGGCAGCGAGTCGTCCTGGTACGGCGGGGTCTCCAGGACCGAGGCGAGGCGCTCGAAGAACAGCGTCCGGTTGGGCAGCCGGGTCACCGGATCGTGCATCTGGAGGTGGCGCAGCCGCTCCTGGAGCTCGCGCCGGTCGCTGACGTCCGCGACCGTCAGCAGGATCCGGGCGGACTCCGCCGCCGACGCGCCGGTCATCGGCACGATGGTGATCTCGGCCCACAGGGAGCGCCCGTCGGGGTGCTTGAGGCGGCGGGTGCAGCGGAACCGGGAGCGGCGGCCCAGGAGGACCTCGCGATAGGCGTGCCAGGTGCGGTCGTCGGACGCCAGGTCGAGCAGTTCGCTCGACTGCCGCCCGGCGAGGACCGCCGCCGGGACCCCCAGCAGGCCGCCGAGCGCCTCGTTGGCCCGCACGACGTGGCCCCGGCCGTCGACGACACCCATGGGGAGCGTGGCGGTGTTGAAGGCGGCCCGGTAGTCACGCAGCTCGGAGGCGGTGGGATCGCCGTCGGTGGAGGGCGGGGCCGTGGAGTCCGGACCCTCGTGCGTCGGGCCGGTGACCGGTGGACCGGTGACCGGTGGCTCCGTGACCGGTGGACCGGTGACCGGTGGCTCCGTGACCGGTGGACCGGTGACCGGTGGGCCCGTGACCGCCGACTCCGTGACCGGTGGGTCCATCGTCGTCGTATGACGCTCCGTGACCGGCGCGGGGGGCACGTCGGAGGCCGTGCCCGCCGGCGCGCTCGGCCCTTCGGAGGTTCCGCTCACCGCTCGCTCCCGCTGTGAAGGTCGTCGTGAACTGGTGGGGTCGGACTGGCCACCGGGTGGTGGTCCCGTGAACGGGCCCGTTCCACGCGGGAAAGCGTGGTGAAGCATAGAGGGTGCCGCGCCGGCCGTTCCAGCTCACCGTCCGGTCCGCGCCATCGCGCGGGTCCGCGAGGTGACGGGAGTAAACGTTCCGCTTTGCCCGATCCCGATCTTTTCTGTGCGGATCTGTTTCATCGGCCGGCCGGAATGGCCGATGGTGACGTTCCGTGAAGGTGTGGGAGGCGATTTTGTCCGCTGACCCGTGTGGGGCAGCACAACAGGGCGTGGCGTGGTGAAGCGGCACAGAGTGGACGGGATGGACCGTGTTTCCCCACCCGGAGGTCGATGTGCCGTGCCGTCGCGGACCTGAGGGAGCGGAACGGCCGCCTCTGCGCAGTCTGGCCGCCGCCGCCACCTCCCTCCTGGCGCTCGCCGCCATGTCCCTGGTCACGGGCCCCGCCGCGGCCGTCACGGGGGACGCCGCGCCCTGCGCCCTGCCCCGGACGGCGGCGCACCACTCGCTGGGCCTGAACACCTGGAACGCGGCGTACCCGCGGCCCGACCAGGGCCTCGACGCGGTCATGATCTTCCTGTCCTTCCCGGACTCCGAGCCCACGCTCACCCCCGAGGCGCTCACCGCCGACCACTTCCCCGCCACGACCCGCTTCTTCGAGCGCGCCAGCTATGGCCGATTCACCCTGCGCCCCCATCCGCGGCGGACCTGGACGCAGATGCCGCGCGACTCCACCTGGTACGGCATAGAGCGTGACTGGAGCGCCGAGCGGCGCACCGCCTACCTGCGCGACGCCATCGACGCCGTCGACCCGGAGGTGGACTTCTCCCGGTACGACGTCGTCTACCTGGTGGCCGACCCGGACGCCCCCGGCGTCGACTCCGACGCCACCAAGGTCGTCAACTTCGACCGGCCGCTGCGCGCCGACGACAGCGACATCCGGCGCGTCGTCACCGTCTTCGAGCAGCACCCCCCCGACCGCAACGTCCTCGCCCACGAGACCGGGCACGTCTTCGACCTCGCCGACCTCTACCACCGGCCCACCGACGGCAAGGGTGACTGGGACACGCACGTCGGCGACTGGGACGTCATGGGCAGCCAGTTCGGCCTCGCCCCGGACCTGTTCGGCTGGCACAAGTGGAAGCTCGGCTGGCTCAAAGGGCGCCAGGTCGTGTGCGTCCAGGGCTCGGCCGACCTCACCCTCGAACCGGTCGCCGCCGCTCCGGTGCCCGGCGGGTCGATCGGGACCCGGCTCGCCGTCGTCCGTACCGGCGCCGACAGTGCCTTGGCCATCGAGGCCCGCAGTGCCACCGGGAACGACCGGGGCACCTGCGCCGAGGGCATCCTGATCTACCGCGTCCGCGGCGAGACCGCCTCCGGCGGCGGGCCCGTCGAGGTGGTCGACACCCACCCGGACACCGGGGCCTGCTGGGACCGCTCGGTCTACCCGCCGCTGGCCGACGCCCCGCTCGGGGTCGGGGAGACCTTCACCGTGCCGGGCGGCGACACGCGCGTCGAGGTCGCCGACCGCACCCCGTCCGGCTCCTGGACCGTCCGGGTCACCACCGGCGTCTGAAACGCGGCCCGGAAAGTGCTCCCGGACACGAGGAAGCTCCCGCACACGAAGAGGGCCCGCACACGAAGAAGCCCCCCGCTTTCGCGGAGGGCTTCTTCTGTCTGTGCGCCGTCAGGGACTCGAACCCCGGACCCGCTGATTAAGAGTCAGCTGCTCTAACCAACTGAGCTAACGGCGCCTGGTGACGTCGTAGACATTAGCACCCTGATCCGCCCGAGGAAAAATCGAATGCCCGGCGGCCGGGGACGACGCGGACCGGCTCACCCGTACACACGCCCAGAGCAGCACATCGGGGCCCGGAAGCCATGGGTTACGGGTGTCGGGGGCGACCACCCAACGCGGCCCGCCCTCTGGTGACGCGCAGGTCAGCGGCGGTACGGTCACGGCGTCACCGGTGCCGTGGCAGAGCAGGGGCGGCACCGTGCCGCGCCGTTCCGCGGAGTCTTCGGCGCCCCTGGAACCGCCGGTTCCCCACTCCTCCCAGGCGAGCAGCGAGGGCAGTCGCTGGGCCGTTCCGGGGGCGGCGAACAGCAGCATCCGGCCCCGGTGCGTGGCGACCGGACCGGAGCCGGGACCCTCGGCCCAGAGCTGCTCCAGCATCCGCCGCCCGAACAGCGCCGGCACGTTCACGACGTCGAAAGCGGAACCGCAGGGGAGCACTCCGGGGGCCTTGGGGCGTTCCTCCCAGTGGGCGAGCGTGCTGCGCGGGTAGGGGGCGGCCCCCGCCAGCCAGGCGGCGCCTGCCGCCGTGACCTGTGCGGCCTGGGGGCCGGACTGGTCCCGCAGCAGGGCGAAGATGTCGACGCCGAGGTGCGGGGCGGCACCGGCCTGCAGGGTCGTTCCGTCTTTCAGCCATGCGCTCATGGAGCCAGGTCTACCGGGAGTGACGGAAAGGATTCCGAGAGTTGCCGGAAACCGGGACGGGCCGGGAGGGGGAGGGGTATCTTGCCCGCCGGAATATGCCACGGGACCTGACCCCCGGCGTGGCGTACCGGCATCTGCCCCTGCTGCCTCCCAGGTCCCATCGGCCCTACGGGTCCCAGATGTCCCACAGGTCCCATCGGCCCTACGGGTCCCATCGGCACCGCAGGCCACATCGGCACCGCAGGCCACATCGGTACCGCAGGCCACATTGGTACCGCAGGCCACATTGGTACCGCAGGCCACGTCGGCCTGGTGGGTCCCGTCGGCCCGGTGGTCCCGTCGGCCTCGGGTTCAGGCTCTGGGTGCGTCCAGCAGGGAGCGGCCGAACTCGATCATCTTCTTCGCGTAGTCCTCGGTCCACTCCGCGCGCTCCGCGACGTCCGCCGCGGTCAGCCGGTCGAACCGGCGAGGATCGGCGAGCTGAGCCGCCGCCATCGCCTGGAACTCCACCGACCGGTCCGTCGCCGCGCGGAAGGCCTGCGTCAGCTCCGTCGCACGGGCCAGCAGCTCACGGGGGTCCTCCACCGACTCCAGGTGGAAGAAGTGCTCCGGATCCGCCGTGGCCTGAGACGGCTCGAAAAGCAGCGGCGCGGGGCGCAGCCGCTGCCGTTCGTTCCGGTCGGACTGTGTCATGTGGTGTTCCTCCCTCGGACGACCTGATGACCGGAAGATCCGGACGGCCACCCTCCATTGTCCAACCCCGCGCAAGGGGGCCGGGGCGTGCGACGGGGGCGCGGGCACGTGCCTCCCGCGCGGGGCGGCAGGGCCGAGGTGCGCTCCGGGCCCGGGCCCCGGGCGGCGGATGCGCCCCGGCTCAGGGCCGCCATCGGACGCGGCGTTCCGAGAGGTGCGCCAGCACCGCGTGGTTCGCCTCCCAGCCGTCGGGGAACTTCACCGTGACCCCCAGCTGGACCGGATCGGTGGACGGGTGCTCGTCCAGCAGGTCGGCCACCCCCTCCCGGCACACCACGACGCAGGCGTGCCGGTGCCGCGAGGCCAGCACGCACAGGCGCCCCGTCTCCAGGTGGAACGCGGTCGCGTCGGGCCGCCCCGACAGCGGGTGCAGCACCACCGTGACGTCGAACTCGCGGCCCTGGAGCCGGTTCGCCGTGTCCACCGCGACCCCCGTGACGCCCAGCTCCGTGAGGGCCGCCCGCACCGCCGCCGCCTGGTCCCGGTGGGCCGTGCCGACCGCCACCCGGTCCGCCGTCACCGGCACCGGCCCCTCGGCCCGCTCGCTCGTCGCGACCCCGCCCCGGTCCAGCAGCCGCCGGACCACCAGCGCCACCACCCGTACCGCCTCGGGATCGGTGCGCGGGGTGTGCCGGGCGGGCAGCTCCAGCAGCCCCCACCCGGACTCCGCCGCCTCGTCCAGCACCCGGTCGGGCCCCGACCCGTCCGACGCCACCCCGAAGGAGAGCTTCCGGTCCCCGTGGTCCGTACCGCTGCGGAAGGGCGTGTACGGGTAGAACGCGTGCGACACCAGCGGGGCCGCCGACGCCGGGAGCCGCCACGACACCGGCAGCCGGTGCTGCGGCAGCTCCGGATTGTGCGCGAGCAGCGTGGACACCGCGCTCGCGGAGGGGTCGTAGCTCAGCCCCGCCCACTGGTCCGCGCCGACGATCGAGAACGGGTCCAGCTGGCCCGGGTCCCCGACGAACAGCGCCCGCTCGAACAGCCCGGCCACGGCCAGCAGCGCGTCCGAACGCATCTGGTACGCCTCATCGACGATCGCGTGCCCCCACGGCTCCACGTTCTTCACGTGCGCCCACTTGGCCGCCGTCGAGATCACCACGTCCAGCCCGGCCAGATCCGCCGCCTTCGCCGACTTCCGTACGTTGCCCAGCCCGTCCAGCACCTTGTCGTACGGGTCGGAGTCGTTGCTGTGCAACCGGCCCACCGGCAGCTCCGGGTCCTTCTCCGCGAGCCGCACCACCAGGTCGTCGACCTGGGCGTTGGTCTGCGCGATCACCATCAGCGGATGCCCGGCGGCGGCCAGCTCCAGGGCCGCCCGGACCACCAGCGTCGACTTCCCGGCACCGGGGGGCGAGTCCACGACGATGCCCCGGGCGGTGCCGCGCAGGGTGTCGTCGAGGATCGCGCCGGTCGCCCGCGCCGCCTCCGCACCGGGGTCGAACACAACGGTCACAGCAGATCCTCCGGGGTCACGGGGTCGGGTCGCTCCGCGCGCACGGCGGCGTCCGCGCCCGGCGGGCCGCCGTGGGTCCACGGCGTCTCCTCCGGGTCCGGCAGCTTCGGGCCGCCGCGCTGGTCGTGCTCGAACAGGGTCCAGACGATCCGCTCGCCGGGCTCCGGCACCGAACCGGGCGCGGGCTCCTTGCCCCGGCCCATCCGGTCCAGGATCCGCAGCACCAGCGGGATCTCGCCGTCGTCGGCCGGCGGCCCGTCCGCGTACCGCACGAACTCCGCCGTCTGCGGCTTGCCCTCCAGCGAGCGGTAGACCTTCGTCCCCTCGTCCAGGTGCGGACGCTCGTCCGTGCGGACGGTGACCAGCGGGCGTGGGGAGGGCCGCTTGGACTCGGTGTACGCCATCTCCACCTCGGACACCGTGGCGAGGAACGCCTCGCCCGCCAGCCGTCGTCCCGCCAGCACCAGCGGATCGTCCAGCGCCTCCTGCGCCTCCAGCTGGGCCTGGGCGGTCTCCCGGGAGGCCAGCTTCTGGGCTGCCGTCACCGCGTCGTCGCGGCGTGGCTGCGGCGGCTCGCCCGAACGCACCCGGTCCCGGTGCCCGGTGAACGACCACCGGTCCCGGGTCCAGCGGTCCTCGGCCCGGGCCCCCTCGGGCAGCTCCCGCAGCAGGTCCAGACCCCGCCAGACCGCGTCCCAGGTCGGCAGCATGACCCGCGCCAGCAGCGAGCGGATCTCCCGCTCGGCGCCGCTCAGCTCACCGAGGCGGGCATCGGCGGCGAGGCCGTCCTCGGCGGACGCGAGCGCCGTGCGCGCCCGGTCGTACCGCTCGATCGCCGGGGCGAGGAGGCGGTTGTCGAAGTCCGGGTCGGTGGCCGGACCCGCGGGCGGGCACAGCAGCTGCCCCTCCCCGTCCCGGGCCAGCTCGGCCCGGAACGCGGCCTTCGCCCCCGAGGAGCCGGCCGGCGGGTCGATCCAGGCCAGCAGCGCGCCCAGATGCTGGTCCTCCAGGCTGCTCTGCCCGGTCGCCCAGTGCCGGTTCAGCAGATCCGTGACGGCGGGCAGCAGCGAGGAGCCGGGCACCCGGGCCCGCTCCCCGTAGTGCGTCAGCCAGCGGCCGAGCAGCGGCACCCGCGCCGGGGCCGGATACGGGGTGTCCGGATCGTCCTCGGCGGTACGGCGGAACCGCATGGACCGGCCCAGCAGCCGGACGAACTCGACGCCCGCCCGGCTCGGCACGATCAGCTGGGCGGCGTCGACGCACAGCTCTACCTCGACCTTGGTCTTCTTGCCGGTCGCCGGGTCCGTCTCGTTGCGCTCGGCGGGCTCGACGACGTCCGCGTACCCCTCGATGTGCGGCAGGACCGCCTCCGCCAGCTCGGCCAGGAAGGCGAACCGCAGGTCCCGGTCGCGCGGCTGGGCGACGGCCAGCAGCCGGGGCGCCTGCCGGTCCGTACCGACCAGCGCCCCGAGCGGGGCCCCGGCCTCACCGGCGGTGGTCAACGGCACCAGCACGAGCGGCCGGTCGGTGAGATGACGGTGCCGGACGGTCGCCAGCGGCTGGGCCCGACCGGTGTCGACGGCCTCCAGCCGGGCCAGGGTGGTGATCAGCGACATGCGGCCGCACCCTCCGGCGCTCCCGCGCGCGCGACGCAGGCGGCTTCCGGCACCTCGGAGCGCAGGACGGCGGCACGCTCCAACGCCTCGGAGCGCAGGACGGCGGCCCGGCGCAGCGCGGCGACCGTCGGATCGGCGGGATCGCCCTCCTTGCCCGCCGCGGCGGCCAGCACCCCGGCCACCGTGGTCAGCCCGCCCAGCTCACCGCGCACGCTCCGGCCCAGCGCCTCCACGGCCCCCTCGGCCCGGGACCTCGCCCGGCAGTGGAAGGCCAGCTCGCAGGCGGCCAGGCACTCCGGGGCGTAGGCCGGGGGCACCGCCGCCACGGCGGCGTCCAGCTCCGCCGGCGGGCACGCCGGATCGAACGTCGTCCCCTCCGGCAGCCCCGCCGCAAGGTCCTCGACGCGCGTCAGCCGGGTCAGCTGCCGACGGGTCACGGCGCGCTGCTTGCGTACGTCCACGACGGAGGCGGTCGGCAGGTTCGAGAAGTCCTTGGGGCAGACCAGCAGCACCCGGTGCCCGACCTCCGCACCCTCGGTGACCGCCGCGACCCGCTCCAGCGCCAGCACGTACACCGCGGCCTGCCGGGCGGCGGCGCCGACCTTCGACGGGTCGGCCGACGCGTCGATCATGGGGAACGACTTGATCTCGACGACCGTCCACCGGCCGTCGGGGTGCACCACGACCGCGTCGGGCTCCAGATAGGCGGGGGAGCCCGCCACCTCCAGGGCCAGCATCGGATGGTCCAGCAGCGCCCAGCCGCCCGCCGCCGTGGCCTCCCGCAGGGCGAGCGCGGTGCGCGCGGCGCGTCCCTCGGGACCGGCGGCGCTCAGATCGGGCGTGGCGACGTCCCCGGCGGGGGCCGGCGTGCCCGCGCCGAGCCGCTCGTACAGCAGGCGCAGCAGCTCGGCACCGCCATCGGCCTTGACCTTCGCCTCGAAGGCGTTGCCCCGCATGAAGGCGAACTGGGACTGCCCGAAGGGGGCGGGGGAGCCGAGCGCGGTGGCCAGCACGCCCTTGTCCACCCCGGCGCCGTCCAGCAGGGCCCGCCGCTTGCAGCCGGGATTGGCGGCGAGGGCGGCCAGGGCTCTGGCGTCGAGCGGGTGCGGTGCGACGGAGGGGCCGCGCAGCTCAGCGAGCCGCTGCCGGAGCGTCGTCGACCGAGGCCGCGTCGGCGTCGTCTCGGGCTGCCGTGCCGCCGGCTGCCGGGCCGGGGGGATCTGCGGAGGTGGTCCGCTGGCCGGGGATTCGCTCACCCGGGGAAGTCTTGCATCCGGTACTGACATTCGGGGGCGCAGTCGCGGATACGGACCCGGCGACGGAGCTCCGGCCGCCCCCGCTCCGGCCCGCGAACAGGACGGCGGCCGGCCCGGTGAACCGCGCCGCGCCCCACGTCTTGAACCGGTCGGCGACCCGCATGACGGGCCTGACCAGCAGGGCTCCGGCGCCCATCACCGCGGCGCCCGCGACGGCGTCCAGGAAGTAGTGGTTGGCGGTGCCCATCACGATGATCGTGGTGATCAGCGGATAGGCGATTCCCGCCGCCCGTACGAGGGGATGGCGACCGTGCCGCCACAACAGGATCCCGCACCAGAGGGACCATCCGACGTGCAGGCTGGGCATCGCCGCGTACTGGTTGGTCAGACCGCTCAGCCCGCGCGGGGCGCTCGCCCCCTCGCCCCACCAGCCGTACGCGCTGTACTGCGCCATCGTGTCGACGAAGCCGTGGCTCGCGTCCAGCAGGCGGGGCGGACAGGTCGGCATCAGCGAGAAGCCGACCAGCCCCAGCAGCGTGGAGTTCATCAGCCAGACCCGGGCCGCCCGGTACGCGGCCGATCTGCGTCGGAACATCCATATGAGGACGGCCGGGGTGACCAGGTAGTGCAGGGACGCGTAGGCGAAGTCGGCGGGTATCCCGATCGCCGGAGTGCTGGTGAAGAGACGGTTCAGCGGCTGCTCGGCGTTGAGGTACAGCGCCTGCTCCAGCCGCAGGATCGCCAGGCCGTGGTCGACCGCCGTCGACACATCGCCGCGCACCAGGAGCCGGCCCACCGAATACAGCGCGTACACCACAGCGATCAGTGGCAGCTCCGTCCACCAGCGGGGCCGGTGACCGGTCGCGGGCGGCGCGGTGGCGTGCGGCATCCGTTAGCTCTCCCCATGTTCATGCGGCCGACGATGAACGTTCAACCGTACGGCGGCACGGTGCCGCCGGCTCCCCCGGGGGCCCCTTCCGGACATCCCGTACGCAGAGGCCCCCGCCCCGGTCCGCATCCTCGGCCCGGGGACTGCTCAGGATGGGACGCCCGCACGGCCCGGGAGGTTGCCTTCCGGGCCGGTACGGGATGATGGAAGGCCCCAACAGCACCAACGTTCCAGGGAGAGCCTTCATGGCATCGCGCATCCTGCTCGCCCGGCACGGCCAGACCCAGTGGTCGGTCCGGGGCAACCACACCGGCAGGACGGACATCCCGCTCCTCGACAGCGGGCGCGAGGGCGCGAGGCTGCTCGGCGAGCGGCTGCACCGGGCGCCGTGGGCGGGGCTGCCCGGCGTCGAGGTCCGCACCAGCCCGCTCGTCCGGGCCGCCGAGACCTGCGAACTCGCCGGGTTCGGGAAGCGGGCCGAGCCGTGGGACGCGCTGATGGAATGGGACTACGGGGCGTACGAGGGGCTGACCCCGGCCCAGATCAAGGCGGACCGCCCCGACTGGCTGATCTGGCGCGACGGGGTCCCGGAGGGGGAGTCCGTCGCCGACGTCACGGCCCGCGCGGACAGCATCGTCGCCTGGGCCCGCTCGGCGGACCGGGACGTCCTGGTCTTCGCCCACGGCCACATCCTGCGGGCGCTCGGTGCGCGATGGCTGGGCGAGGACCTGTCCTTCGGCGCCCGCATCCGCCTGGAGCCGACGTCACTGTCGGTCCTGGGCTGGGCGTACGGCCTGCCGGCCGTGGAACGCTGGAACGACACGGGACACCTGGAGCGGTAACCCGAGCCCCCTTCGGGCCTGCCCGGCGGCCGCGCAAGCCCGTCCCGCGGTCCGCGCAAGCCCGTCCGGCGGTCCGCGCAAGCCCGTCCGGCGCTTGAGGACGGAACCCTCTGCCCGGTGGGCGAGGCATTCACGGACCCCGTGGCGCGGGAGACCCATATCCGCACCCGGGAACATGCTGAACGGTTCCGTCCTCAAACGCCGGACGGGCTGGAGTGGCGGCCCGGGACGTGCTCGAACGCCAGGTAGGCCGGGAGGCGCGCCGGACGGGCTGGAGTGGCGGCCCGTGACGTCGTGCTCGAACGCCGGACGGGCTGCCTTGCGCACCCGGCGCATGCTCAAGCGTCCGGCGGTGGGGACTTCTGGTGGCGGGTCAGAAAGCCGGCCACCGTACCCACCCCGGCCCGCGGCTCCAGCACGCGCGCCGCCCCCGCCAGCATCCCCCGGATGCGCGAGGACTGGACCCGGGGCAGCAGGTCGAGCACCTGGTGCCCCGCCGCCGCGGCCTCGTCCACCCGGCCCGCCCGGGCCAGGTCACCCGTGAGCTGGGCCCGGTACAGCGCCAGGTTCCGGGTGAAGTGCGCGTCCTGGAGAGCCGTCGCCCGCCGTCCGTGCCGCGCCGCCCGGGACCAGTCGCCCAGCGCCGACCAGCACTGCGCCTCCAGCAGCTCCAGCTCGGCCTCCCGGAAGAAGCTCATCCACTCCGGATCACCCGCCGCCGTGCCCCGGTCGAACGCCGCACGGGCCCGCCCGATCGCCCGGTCGCACCCCGTCCGGTCCCCGAGCCCCGCCCGGCCTCCCGCCTCCCGCAGCGCGAGCAGCGCCAGCAGCCGGGGGGACCCCAGTGTGCGGGCGGCCCGCTGACCGGCCTCTGCCGCCCGTACCGCCTCCCGGGGCCGCCCCGCGTCCCGGGCCAGGAACGACGTGTTGCAGAACGCGTGCGCCTCCAGCCCCGCGTCCCCGGCCAGCCTCGCCGTGGCCAGCGCCTCCGCGTAGTGCGAGCGGGCGTCGTCGAAGCGGCCCGAGTCGTGGGCCAGCCAGCCCACCGAGATGGCCAGCTCGCCCGCCCCCGCGTGCAGCCGGTCCGCGGTGGCGCGCCGTGCGGTGGTCCCGGAGTCCAGCAGCTCGTACGCCGCGCGCAGCGGCTGGGCGGCCCGTCGGTAGAGCCCGTCCGCGCCGTGCCGGTCGTCCAGCAGCCGGATCTGCCGTACGGCCCTCTCGACGGCGTTCACCTCCGCCTCGCCGACCCGGCGCTGCGCTGGCAGAGAGACCCGGGCGGCGGAGGCGGGCGCCCCGCCGAGACCCAGGGAAGCGGCCGCCACCGTGGCGGTGCCGCTCGTCATGAACACGCGACGCAGCACGTCGCTCTCCTCGGTGGTGATGTCGTCGGTTTCGGTGTCGCGGTGGAGATGGGGGTTGTCATGGAGGTGGGTGGCGTCATGGAGAAGGTGGCCGCGGTGGAGAAGGGGGCCGTGGTCGAGACGGGAGTCGTGGGCGGGAGGGGGAGTGCGGGGGCTGGGAGGTGATGCGGCGGCGGCCGGGGCCGAAGCCGCCGCCCCCGTCGCGGGCGGAGGTTCGGACCCGACCCGGGCGCCCCGCCCCCGTACGCTCTCGCGGGTCGAGAACCCCAGGTCGGCCAGGGACGCCCCGGGGAACAAGTGCAGGAACACGCGTTCGTAGGCGTAGTTGGGGCAGCGGATCTCCCCGGACTCCACGCGCCCGATGTAGCGGGCGTCGCACGCGACCTGCTCCCCGATCTCCCGCGCCGCTCTGCGGACGGTCGCCGCGAACTCTCCGGCGGAACGCTGTCCGCGCAGCTGACGGAAGGCAAGGTTGGGAACTGCCGCTGTCGACACCATGGCCGGCCCCTCTCTGGTGCGGCCGGGGCCCGTGGATCCCGGTGCCCCGGCGGAGCAAGAACGTACCTGCTGTAACGGCTCGCACACACAGCGTTTCGTTGCGAAAGGGGCATAACGCCCTCTATCTGCCATGAACTGCCACCCTTTGCGGCGGTGTGGGCCCGTAGCCCTTGACGCGCCCCCGGCGTTGGTCCATGCGGAGACGGAGCGTGGCTCCGTTCGGCGATGAGAGGAGGGGTTCCCTTGTTGCATCTCGGCAGGGAGACCGGCTCACGGACGACCGCGACGAAACCGATCACCCCGCCGCAGGGGGACCGGTCCTGCGACCTCGTCACGGTCCCGGCGCGGCAGGGGCTCGAGGCCGTCGACATCCTCCGCCGCGGACGGGACCAGGAGCCCGTCGGCCCGGTCCTGCACGACGGCGCCTGCGACACCCTCGGCTTCCTCGTGCCGCCGGGCACCGCCGACGCCTGGGACGTACCGGGCAGCGCCTGTACACGGACCGACGGCCGTGGGCTGCGCATCCCCGCCGAGCCGCCTGTCTCCGGCTCCGGCTGGCTGCTCCCGCCCGCCGAGGACGCCCCGGTCACCGACCCGGCCGTGCTCCGCGCCGCCCTCGACCAGGCCGCCCGGCTGATCGAGGCGGCCGACAACCGCTGCTGAGCCCATAATGGCAGGACGGGCGGAACACCTCCGCGCGGCCGGCGACCCGGGCCCCCACCAGCAAGGATCAGCGAACGTGGCACGTCGAGGAGTGTCGGCCCAGGGCAAGAACAAAGCCGCAGGCAAGAACAGAGCCGCAGGCAAGGACAGGGCCGAAGGCGTGAAGGGGCGTCAGGGTGGTGGCCGGGGATCCGGCCGGGCCGAGCGGGAGTCGGTCTCCCAGCAGGTCGGTGGCGGACTCGCCGAGCTGATACCCGACCGGGAACGCCCGCACGGCTGGACGCTCCTGATCGACGGCGCCCCGCAGTCCCATGTGGACCTCGACGACCCCGCGCACCTCTCGTTCGCCTACCAGCGCCGCCTCGGCCACATCATCGACCTCGCCGCACCCCCGCTCCAGCCGCTGCACGTCCTGCACCTGGGCGGCGGCGCCTTCACCCTCGCCCGCTACACCGCCGCGACCCGCCCCCGCTCCACCCAGCAGATCGTCGAGCTCGACGCGCCCCTCGTGCGGCTCGTCCGCGACCGTCTCCCGCTGGACCCCCAGGCCCGGGTCCGGGTCCGGGCGGCCGACGCCCGCGAAGGGCTCGGCAGGTTCCCGGACGGCTGGGCGGACCTGATCATCGCGGACGTGTTCAGCGGGGCCCGCACCCCCGCCCATCTGACCTCCGCCGAATTCCTCGCGGAGGTGCGCCGGGTGCTGAAGCCCGAAGGGCGGTACGCCGCCAACCTCGCCGACGGTCCCCCGCTCGCCCACCTGCGCGGCCAGGTCGCCACCGCCGCCGCCGTCTTCCCCGAACTGGCCCTGGCCGCCGACCCGGTGGTGTGGCGGGGGCGCCGCTTCGGCAACGCGGTCCTGCTCGCCTCGGCCCTGCCGCTCCCGGTCGCGGAGTTCACCCGGCGGGTGGCGAGCGACCCGCACCCCGGCCGCGTCGAACACGGTCGCGCGCTCACCGACTTCACCGGCGGCGCGACCGTCGTCACCGACGCCGCGGCCAAACCGTCGCCCGCGCCGCCGCCGTCCGTCTTCGACAACCCGTGACCGGCCCCCGTCCTACCCGGATCACGGTTCGACGACCTGCACCGTCGGCGGAGTCCCGTTCCAGGTGCAGAACACCGAGTACGTCTTCCCGTTCTTCCCGCCCCCGTCGCTGAAGTCCACCCGGATCCAGGCGTCGTTCGGCCACACCTGCATCGACCAGCCCGGCTCGGGCGTCGCCGAGACGAGCTTCGCCGAGCGCGTGCCGAGCTCGAACACCACCCGGCCGCCGTCGGTGCGATAGCTCTTCACCTTGCCCGATGCCGACGGCGCGGGCGGCTTCGTCGGTGTGGTCGACGGCGTACGGGAGGGGCGCGCGGCCGACGGCGAGGGGCGCGCCCCACCGGGGCGCGACGAGGCGGAGGGAGAGGGGGAGCGAGAAGGGGAGGGTGAGGTCCGCTGCGTCGAGGAGACGAGCGGCGCCCCGGTGCCCTGCCCGATGCGCTGAGGGAGCCCCGAACCCACCGAGACCGGAACGGCCAGGGGCGGGTCGTAGGCCGTCTCGGTCATGACCGTGTGCACACCCCACCACGAGAGCGTGACCGCCGCGCCGGTGGCGAGCAACCACGCCAGCGCGTGTACGAGTCCTCGTTGCATCGGGACATCCTGCACCACCCGCCCCGTCCGGGCCTGTTCGGGCCTGTCCCGGCCCGCCCGGCTCTTCCCCGGGCCGCGAACAAACCGTCCTTCTCCAGCCTTTGCGGGGGATTCCGGCGGGACCAGGACCGGGCCCGCCGGCATGGCGTACGGTGCCGCCCATGGCAAGTGTGCTCGTGGTCGAGGACGACCAGTTCGTACGTTCCGCCCTCATCCGGCACCTGAGTGAGGCCTCCCACACGGTACGGAGCGTGGGCACCGCGCTCGAAGCGCTGCGCGAGGTCGCGCACTTCCGCTTCGACGTGGTCATACTCGACCTCGGGCTGCCCGACCTGGACGGCGCCGAGGCGCTGAAGATGCTGCGGTCCATCACCGACGTGCCCGTGATCATCGCCACCGCCCGGGACGACGAGAGCGAGATCGTCCGGCTGCTCAACGACGGCGCCGACGACTATCTGACGAAGCCGTTCTCCGTCGAGCACCTCTCCGCCCGGATGGCCGCCGTGCTGCGCCGCTCGCGCGCCGCCGGTGGCGAGGCTCCGCCGCCCGGGGTCATCCGCGTCGGCGGGCTCTCCATCGACCCGCTGCGTCGCAGCGCCGAGCTCGACGGAGCCGAACTCGACCTCACGCGCCGCGAGTTCGACCTGCTCGCCTTCCTGGCCGGACGGCCCGGTGTGGTCGTCGCCCGCAAGGAGCTGCTGGCCGAGGTCTGGCAGCAGTCCTACGGCGACGACCAGACCATCGACGTCCATCTGTCCTGGCTGCGTCGCAAGCTCGGCGAGACCGCCGCCCGGCCGCGCTATCTGCACACGCTGCGCGGCGTCGGCGTGAAACTCCAGCCGCCGGCCGACGTCCCGGCCGATACGCCGGTCACGGAGCCGCCCGCATGAGATGGGCCCTGGTCAAGGTCTGCCTGGCGGTCACCGCCATGGTCGTCATCGCCTTCGCCGTGCCGCTCGGACTCGTCGTCCGGGAGATGGCCGGCGACCGGGCGTTCTCCGACGCCGAACGCCAGGCCGCGATGATCGCCCCGACGCTCTCCATCACCACCGACCGCGAGGAGCTGACCCGGGCCGTCCTGTCCACCGAACCGGGTGACCGGGGACGCCTCGCCGTCCACGTCCCCGCCGAGGGAGGGCCCCTGGACATCGGCGCCCGGCGCGCCACCCCCAAGGACGTGGCGACCGTGCGCAAGGCCGGGCGCGCCTCCATCACCGAGGTCGCCGGCGGCTTCGCGCTCCTTCAGCCGACCGCACTGGGCACCGGGGACATCGCCGTCGTGGAGGTGTTCGTCCCCGAGGGCGAGGTCTCCCACGGGGTCACCACCGCCTGGCTGACGCTGGCGGGCGTCGGTGTCGCGCTGATCGTCGGCTCGGTCGCGGTCGCCGACCGGCTCGGCGTCCGGATGGTGCGGCCCGCCCAGCGCCTCGCGGGCGCCGCCCAGGACCTGGGGGAAGGGCGTCTGGGCACCCGGGTCCCCGAGGACGGCCCCACCGAACTACGGTCCGCCGCCGTCGCGTTCAACTCCATGGCCGACCAGGTCGTCCAACTCCTGGCCAACGAGCGCGAGCTGGCCGCCGACCTCTCGCACCGGCTGCGCACCCCCCTCACCGTGCTCCGGCTGAACGCCGCGTCCCTCGGCGAGGGCCCGGCGGCCGAGCAGACCCGGGCGGCGGTCCTGCAGTTGGAGCACGAGGTCGACACGATCATCCGCACCGCCCGCGAGCAGCGCCCGCAGGCCCAGGGCGGGCAGCAGACGGGGGCGGGCTGCGACGCCTCCGAAGTGATCCGCGAACGCATGGGTTTCTGGTCGGCGCTCGCGGAGGACGAGGGCCGCGAGGTGCGCCTCGCGGGAGTCGACCGTACGGTGCGCATCCCCGTGGCCCGGCCCGAACTGGCCGCCGCCCTGGACGCGTTGCTCGGCAACGTCTTCCGCCATACCCCCGAGGGCACCGCCTTCTCCGTCGACGTTCACCACAGCGGCGACGCGGTCATCGTGCTCGTCTCCGACGCCGGCCCGGGGATCTCCGACCCGAAGGCCGCCCTGGCCCGGGGGGCCAGCGGGCGCGACGCGGCGAGCGGGTCCGTCGGCTCCACCGGCCTCGGCCTCGACATCGTGCGCCGGGTCGCCGAGTCCACCGGCGGCGACCTGCGCATCGGCCGGTCCGTCCTCGGCGGCACGGAGGTCCGGATCTGGATCGGCCTGTACGGCAGCCGCCCCGAGCGCGCCCGGCGCGGGCACGGCCGGCGGGTCGGCCGCCGGACCGGCTGGCGGCGGCGCAAGGAGCCCCGGACCACGACCGGCCCCGGGGCCCAGCATTAACCCGCGCCGATGGGTTCCTTAAGCCCGCCCTAAGAACACCGGCCGCGGTCCGTAACGCCCCCTTTGTTCGTTGCGTTGCCGCTAGCGTGCTCGTTGTACCTCCTCGTCGGCGGTACAGACCCCCACGCCGGCCCCGCCGCCACCGGTCGCCCCGGTGGCGGTGGGGAACCCGGCGCCCAGTAGCCCGAACGCCCCCTCAGGCCACCTGACCGCACCTGTGCCCCCTCACCGCGCGCCCCGGCCGTACCCCACCCCACCCCCGGCCGGGGCGCGCACCCTACCCGGCCTGAGCCCGCCACTCCCGCGCGTACGCGTCGAAGATCGCCCGCAGATGGTGGCCGATCTTCAGGTAGTCCAGATCGTCCAGGTTGGCCAGTGACACCCGCACCGACCACTGAGGGCCGTCGAAGCCACCGCCGTTGAGCAGCACCACCGACGTCTGTTCGGCCAGCCGGAACAGGGGGTCGACCGGCTCGTAGTTCTTCTCCAGGAAGTCGGCGAACGGCTTTCCGTGCACGCGCTCGGCCTCGGCCAGCAGATCCAGTTCGATGTAGTACGCGGCCCGCTTCGAGTCCTCCGAGATCTTCATCTGCACGCCCTCCAGCAGGAGTTCGAGCCGTTGCCGGACGATCGCCCGGATCCGGTGCTTGTACGCCTGGCCCTCGTCCAACATGTCGAACAGGGAGAACAGCGCCATCATCACCTGCTGCGGCAGCGAGAGACCCGCCGTGTGGTTCAGCGCCACCTGCCGGGAGTCCGCTACCAGCCGGTCGATGAACCGGATCTTCTCCGGCTCCAACGACAGCGTCCCGTAACGCTTGTCGAGGCGGTCCTTCTGCGCCCGGTCCTGCTCCGCCAGCATCGCGTCGATGACGTTGTCGTCGTGCAGCGCGATCACCCCGAGCCGCCAGCCGGTCGCCCCGTAGTGCTTGGAGTAGGAGTAGACGAGGAGCGTGTTCCGCGGCAGGTCGGCCGCGAGCGAGCGGAACCCCTCCACGAAGGTCCCGTACACGTCGTCGGTCACGATGATCAGGTTCGGGTTCCGCTCGCCGACGATGGACACGATCTGCTCGGTGACCCGGGTGGAGAGCGCGAGGGAGGGCGGGTTGCTCGGGTTCACGCAGCACACCAGCTTCACCGAGGGGTCGGCCAGCTTGGCGATCTCCTCCTCCGGGTAGCGCCACTGCCGCACCCCGGTCTCCGTGAACAGGTTCGCCTCCACCCGCACCACGTCGAAGTCGTACGTGTCCAGCTCCGGGATCTCCAGGTACGGGGTGAACACCGGAACCATCAGGGCGATCCGGTCGCCCTTCCTCAGGATCCCGTTCTTCATCAGCGAGTCGAAGATGTAGCACATCGCGGCCGTGCCGCCCTCGGTCGCGAACAGGCTCAACGTCTGCCCCTCCGGCGGCCGGTGGTCGAACATCTCGTCCGCGACGTAGCCGCGCACGATCTGCTCGGTGTGGTGCAGGATCCGGTCCGGGACGGGGTAGTTGTCGCCGATCGAGGAGTCCGCCAGCTCGTGCACGAACGCGTCCCGGTCGAAACCGAACCGCTTCACCCCCAGGTCCACGCTCGCCTTCAACAGCTCGATGCCCGGCAGCTCCGGGTGCGTACGGACGAAGTGCTCGAAACGCTCCGCACACCCCGACTGCTCCGGCATGCCTCCCAGGTTGTCGGCCGTCCATACCCGCCGGGACTCCGACAGTGCGAAGTAGCCGAGCGCGTGGTACGCCTCGCGGGGCCCCGTGGCCACCCAGTTCGGGTTGCCGCGGCCCGCGTTCAGCATCGTCCGGGTCGACTGGCCCTTCTGCCCCGGACGATCGCTCTGCGCGTCCGTCGCGATCTGGATGAACTTGTCCTTCAGCTCGAAGGGGGAGAGCTGGGCGAACGACCGGATCTCTTCACGGCCGATGCTGGTCTTGGGCATGGTGGTGTCCACTCCGTAACGGGTCAGTGGTTCAGCAGGACGATCGCGGCGCCCCACACCGTCAGCGGGACGTCGCCGACGGCGTACGGGATGGTGTAGCCGAGGGTGGGGATCTGGGACTTCGAGGTCTCGTTGACGGCGCCGATGGCCGCCCTGGTGGTCCGGCCGCCCGCCGGGACGCCCATCAGGATCGGGATGCGGATCTTCCGCACGTGGTGCCTGACCGGGAACCCGAGGTGCAGCGGTACGACGGCGGCGACCGCGCCGAGGAGCAGCGGCCCCCGGCCGGCCGAGGACAGCCCGCTGGTGAAGCCCGGCCCGGCGTTGATGCCGACGACGGCGACGAACACACAGAGTCCGAGCGTGTCCATGAGCCACTGCGCGCCGGGCGGCACGTTCCCGTACGTCGGGTACGTGCCGCGGATCCCGCCGAGGACGAGCAGTTCGGGGTGGGGCGGGGAGGTGTTCCGGTTCAGGAAGCCGATCACATCAGGCCCCCAGGACGCCGACGAGGATGGGCCCGGTCAGCGGCAGCAGGAAGTTGGAGAGCGTGTACGTGATCGTGTAGCCGAGAAGCGGTACGGAGCTCTGGGCCACCTGGGTGATGGAGGTGATCGCCGGGGTCGAGCACTGCTGTCCGGCGATCGCGCCGATCAGCAGCGGCTTCTCGATCTTCAACAGCTTGCGCCCGACGACCAGTGAGATCGTCGCCGGAACCAGCACCATGGCGATGCCCGCGAACGGCAGCAGCGCCCCGTACTCCTTCAGCAGCGGCCAGGCCTGGGGCCCCGCCGCCAGTCCCGTACAGGCGATGAAGACGGCCAGGCCCATGTCCTTGAGCGTGGTCGCGGCCTGCGGCGGGAACGCGCCGAAGGTCTGGCTGCGGGAGCGGAACCAGCCGAAGACCAGGCCGGAGATCAGACAGCCGCCGCCGGTGCCGAGCGACATCGGGATGTCCCCGAACTTGACGACGATCTGGCCGAGCAGGGAGCCCGCCACGATGCCGAAGCCGAGGTAGATGAAGTCGGTGGCGTCGTTCTTCACCACCGCGCCGAGCTTGGCGACGAGCCTGTTCAGCCCGCCCCGGGCGCCGACCAGGGTGAGCACGTCGCCCCGGGCGAGGACCGTCTCCCCGCTGGCGGGCAGGTGCTGGTCGTTGCGCAGCACGTCGGTGACGTAGACGCCGTCCTTGCGGAACTCCGGGTGGCGCTTCTCCAGCCGGTCGATGGTCGAGCCGATCGTCTCCTTCTCGGTGACGGCGACCTGACTGGTGGCCAGCGGGGTGTCGAGTCCCGGCACGGCCGGGGTCTCCGGGCCGATCTCCCGGCCCGCCTCGATGATGGCCGCCCGCTCCCCGACCACCTGGATCAGGTCGCTGAGCGTCAGCTCAAGGCCGGGGGAGGGCGTCAGCAGCTTGCTGCCGCGTTTGACGCCCTCGACGGTGATCCGGCCGCCCATGGCGCTCTGGAGACCACCGACGGTCCGCCCGTCCGCCCGCGTCACCAGATAGGTGCGGCCGACCATGCCGGGCAGCGCGTCGCGCTCGTCGGACTCCAGCCCGCCCTGGCCGCCGCGCATCTTCTCCCACAGCTCGCGGGAGGCGTCCGCCAGGTTGATGCGGAGCAGCATCGGCATGATCTGGCTGGTGTAGAGCACGATGGTGATCAGGCCGAACAGGTAGCAGACCGTGTACGCGGTGGCGACGTGCCCCTGGTACTCGTTGATCTGCGCGGAGGTCAGGTTCTCCAGCTTGCCGATGGCCTCGGTCGCCGTGCCCACGACGGCGGACTCGGTGGCCGCTCCCGCGAGGATGCCGGATGCCGTGCCGACGTCCAGGTCGAAGGCCTTGGCGAGCCCGAAGGCGATGCCGAGGACGCAGACCAGCTCGATCAGACAGAGCGTGAAGAAGCGCAGGCTCTTGCGGTTGAGGTTGGCGAAGAACTGCGGCCCGGCCATGTAGCCGAGCGAGAAGATGAACAGCGCGAAGAAGACCGTCTTGACGTCGTCGTCGACGCTGACGTGCCGGGTGCCGAGCAGCAGCGACACGATCAGGGTGCCGCAGATGCCGCCGAGCGTGATCGGGCCGACGCGGAGCTTGCCGACGAGGTAGCCGACCGCGAGGCAGAAGAAGAGGGCCAGTTCGGGATGGTCGCGAAAGATACCCATCCCGCCTCACCCACCGGGGCTGGTGTCGGTGACCAGGATGATCGAAAGGTGCATAAGGGAGAAATTAACAGGGGTGGGCCGCTCTGGCGGCTCACCCGGCCCGGCCCGGCCCCGTTCACCTTCCGACGGGAGGGTGGCCCAACGCCCCATCGGTGACGCGCCGGACGCTCCTCGGCAACGGAATCGTCTTCAACTCTTGACACCCGGCCCTCCAGGCAGCAATCTTCCGGCAGCGGCGCATGGGAGCGCTCCCACTCCAGGGGAGGGTCTCGGGCGCTCCGTCTTCCCGCACCGGACCCGACGCCTGCGCCCCTGCCTCGCGGAGCAGCGCCGGACCATCCCGGAACCCATCCCGGAACCCATCCCGGAACAAGGAGCAGTGGAATGCGCATCACCCGCAGCGTTGCCGGTCGACGCCCAAGAACCGCCCTCGTGGCCACCACGGGCCTCACGGTCACCGCCCTCCTCCTCACCGGATGCGGCGGCTCCTCCGACTCGGGCAAGGGCGCCGACGCGGACGGGAACATCACCCTGGTCCTCGCCGACTTCGGGCAGTTCGGGTACAAGGAGGCCGGGCTCTTCGAGAAGTACCACGAGCTGAACCCGAAGATCACGGTCAAGGAGGACACCACAGCCGAGGAGAAGAACTACTACCCCAAGCTCCTCCAGCAACTGAACTCCGGCAGCGGCCTCGCCGATGTCCAGGGCATCGAGGTCGGCCGGATCAAGGAGATCGTCGACACCAAGGCGGACTCCTTCGCCGACCTCTCCCGCGCGATCGGTGTGGACGAGTGGGTGTCGTGGAAGGCGAAGCAGGCCACCGCCCCCGGTGGCGCGGTCATCGGTGCGGGCACCGACATCGGCCCCATGTCCCTCTGCTACAACCGTGAGCTGTTCGAGAAGGCCGGACTGCCCACCGACCGCGCCGAGGTCGCGAAGCTGACCGAGGGCGGCTGGGAGGACTTCCTCGCCCTGGGCGAGCGGTACAAGAAGAAGGCTCCCGAGGGCACGTACTTCATGGACTCCGCGAGCGCCATGTTCAACGCCGTGGTCGGCTCCAGCCCCGAGCAGTACTACGACGCGAGCGGCAAGCCGGTCCATGAGAAGAGCGCCGGCGTCGAGAAGGGCTGGAAGCTCGCCGCCGAGGCCGCGTCCAAGAAGCTGACGCAGGGGCTGGCCCAGTTCGAGGACCAGTGGCAGGCGGCCCTGCGCAGGAGCACCGTCGCCACCGTCGTCTGCCCCGCCTGGATGGCCGGCCAGATCTCCACCTACGCCGGTGACGCCAACAAGGGCGAGTGGGACATCACCAGCGCCCCCGGCAGCACCTCCGCCAACTGGGGCGGCTCCTTCCTCGCCGTCCCGAAGGCCGGGAAGAACGTCGCCGAGGCCACCGAGCTCGTCGCCTGGCTGACCGCCCCCGAGCAGCAGGCCGCCGTCTTCAAGGCGATCGGCGTCTTCCCGTCCAACCAGGGCGCCTACGACCTGCCCGACGTGAAGAACGCGACCCTGCCGTACTTCAACGACGCCCCTATCGGCCAGATCTACGCCGACGGCGCCAAGTCCATCCCCGAGGCGGTCCTCGGCCCGAAGGACGGCGTGATCAAGGACTCCTTCTCCACCCAGATCAACAACATGGAGCAGCGCGGCACCAGCCCCGACGACGCCTGGGACGCGGCCGTGCGGACGATCGACAAGGCCATCGGCTGACCCCGCCGACTCACCCCGGGGCGGGTGGCGCCAGTCCCGTCCGCCCGCCCCACCCCGCCCGCCCGACTCCCCAGCCGCCCCCAGGGAAGGACTCCCCGCCCGTGGCAACCTCGACCCCCACCCGGGACGCGTACGCGAAAGCGCCCCGGGAACCGCAGAAGGAACCGCCCAGTGAGCGGCGGCAGTTGTGGCGCAGCCGGCTGTGGCGGTTCGACGACAAGGCGTCCCCGTACGCGTACATCGCGCCGTTCTTCCTCGTGTTCGGGGCCTTCGGGCTCTATCCGCTCCTCTACACCGGCTGGATCGCCCTGCACCGGGTGGAGATGACCGGCCTGGACGCGATGGAGTGGGTGGGCTGGGAGAACTTCGACAAGATCCTGCACGACCCCGAGTTCTGGACCTCGGTCGGCAACACGTTCCTGATCGGCGTCATCTCCACCGTCCCGCAGCTCCTGGTGGCCCTCGGTCTGGCCCACCTCCTGAACTACCGCCTGCGGGCCAGCACCTTCTGGCGTACGGTCATCCTCACCCCGTACGCGACCTCGGTCGCCTCGGCCGCCCTCGTCTTCGCCCTGGTGTTCCGGGCCGACGGCGGACTGCTGAACTGGGCGCTCGGCCTCGTCGGCTTCGACGACACCAACTGGGCCAACGGGCACTGGACGTCGAAGATCGCTATCTCCGTCATCGTCATCTGGCGCTGGACCGGCTACAACGCGCTGATCTACCTCGCCGCGATGCAGGCCGTCCCCCACGACCTCTACGAAGCGGCCTCGTTGGACGGCGCCTCGCGCTGGCAGCAGTTCCGCAAGGTCACCATCCCCTCGCTGCGGCCGACGATCCTGTTCACCATCGTCATCTCCACCATCGGCTCCATGCAGCTCTTCGGCGAGCCGCTGCTGCTGGAGGGCGGAGCGCTGGGCGCCACCGGCGGCAACGAGAACCAGTACGAGACGCTCAGCATCTACCTCTACAACTACGGCTGGAACCTCGGACACCTCGGTCCGGCCGCCGCCGTCGCCTGGGCGATGCTCGCCCTCCTGCTGATCATCGCCGCGGCCAACTGGTTCATCGGCCGACTCGTCCGCAGGTCCGCGGTCCGACCGGGGGCGCGTCCATGACCACGACCAGCCCCGCACGCACCGCCCCCGTCACGCTCGTGCCGTCCCCCAGGGGCAGCGCCCCGCAGCGCCCGCGCCGCTTCCGGATGGGCGCGGGGCAGCAGATGAAGGGCGGCCCGTTCGCGTACCTCGCGCTCGCCGTCGTCGGCTTCGGCTCGCTGCTGCCGCTCTACTGGACCCTGGTCGCGGCCTCCCGCACGCAGGACGAAGTCCTCGCCTCCACACCGCCGTTCCTCCCCGGCGGACGACTGCTGGAGAACGTCCGGACCGCCTGGGAACAGGCCCACCTCGGCAAGGCGATCGTCAACAGCGTCATCGTCTCGTCCTCCATCACCCTCGCGACGCTCTTCTTCTGCACGCTCGCCGGATACGCGTTCGCCAAGATGCGCTTCCGGGGCCGCGGCCGGCTGATGACCGCGGTCATCGCCACCCTCACCATCCCGCCTCAGCTCAGCGTCGTCCCCCTGTTCATGATGATGTCCGGCCTCGGCTGGGGCGGGCAGCTCGAATCGGTCATCTTCCCGACCCTGGTGAGCGCCTTCGGCGTGTTCTTCATGCGCCAGTACCTGATCGAGGCGCTGCCGTACGAGCTGATCGAGGCGGCCAAGATCGACGGTGCGAACAACCTCCGCATCGTGGTGAGCGTGGTGCTGCCGGTGGCGCGCCCCGCGATGGTGGTGCTCGGGATGCTCACCTTCGTCCAGGCGTGGAACGACTTCTTCTGGCCCTACCTCGCCCTCAACCAGCAGAACCCGACCCTTCAGGTGGCCCTCGGCCAGCTCAGCGCCTCGTACACCCCCGACCAGTCCATCGTGATGGCGGGCGCGCTGATCAGCACGTTGCCGCTGCTGGTGGTGTTCGTGGTCTTCGGCAAGAAGATCGTCGGCGGGATCATGTCCGGCGCGGTCAAGGGCTGATCCCCCTTCCCCTCCTGACGGCCTCCGGCTTCCCTTCCTGACGCCTCCCGCCCTTCCCGACCGCCTTCCTCCCACCCCTCACCTCTCCCAGGGAGCGCTCCCGTATGACAGCCGTCCGACCTGACACGGTCCCGCAGCACGCCCCCGCCGCCACGGCGCTCTTTCCGACCGGTTTCCTCTGGGGCGCGGCCACCGCCGCGTACCAGGTGGAGGGCGCGGCCACCGAGATGGGCCGTACCCCCTCCATCTGGGACACCTTCAGCCATACGCCCGGCCGGACCCTCGGCGGGGACACCGGGGACGTGGCGGCCGACCACTTCCACCGTTACCGCGAGGACGTCGCCCTGATGAAGCGCCTCGGACTCCAGGCGTACCGCTTCTCGGTCTCCTGGTCCCGCGTCCAGCCCACCGGCCGGGGGCCGGCCGTGGAACGCGGGCTCGATTTCTACCGGTCGCTCGTCGACGAGCTGCTGGCGGCCGGCATCAGGCCCGTCGCCACGCTCTACCACTGGGACCTGCCGCAGGAACTGGAGGACGCGGGCGGCTGGCCCGAGCGTGCGACGGCCGAACGGTTCGCGGACTACGCGGCCGTCGTGGCCCGCGCCCTGGGCGACCGCGTCTCCCTGTGGACCACGCTGAACGAGCCCTGGTGCTCGGCCTTCCTCGGTTACGGCTCCGGGGTCCACGCCCCCGGCCGCACCGAACCGGCCGCCGCGCTGCGGGCCGCCCACCATCTCAACCTCGCCCACGGCCGGGCGGTCGAAGCGCTGCGCGCGAACCTCCCCGCCGCCGCGCGGACCTCGGTCACCCTCAACCTCCACCAGGTGCGCCCACTGACCGGCAGCGCGGCGGACGCGGACGCGGCCCGCCGGATCGACGCGGTGGGCAACCGCGTCTTCACCGGGCCGATGCTGAAGGGCGCGTACCCCGAGGATCTGCTGGCCGACACCGAACGCATCGTGAAATGGGCCGAGTTGATCCGTGACGGCGACCTGGCCGCCATCGCCGCCCCGGTCGATGTCCTCGGCGTCAACTACTACACGCCCACCATCGTCAGCGCCTCGCCCACCGGTGCGGGCGACACCCGTGACGACGGCCACGGCAGCAGCGAGCACTCCCCGTGGCCCGGCTCGGAGCACGTCGCCTTCCACCTCGCCGAGGGCCGGCCGGTCACCGCGATGAACTGGTCGGTCAAGCCGGAGGGCCTGTACGACCTCCTCATGGACGTCTCGCGCGAGCACCCGGACCTGCCGCTGATGGTCACCGAGAACGGCGCGGCCTTCGACGACGCCCCGGACGCGGACGGCCGGGTCCACGATCCGGAGCGGATCGCCTATCTGCGGGGCCACCTGGAGGCCGTACGCCGTGCCGCTGCCGACGGGGCGGACGTACGGGGCTACTTCCTCTGGTCGCTGATGGACAACTTCGAGTGGGGCTACGGCTATGCGAAGCGCTTCGGCGCGGTGTACGTCGACTACGCGACCCAGTGCCGTACGCCGAAGTCCAGCGCCCACTGGTACGGCGAGGTGATCGCCCGTCACGCGCTGCCCCCGGCCGCGGGCCCGGACGCCTGACCCGGTGGGAGCGGTGGGCCCGGTCGTCCCGGACCGGGCCCACCGTCTTGTCGTCCCCCGCTTGGGAGCGCTCCCCAAACGCTGTCCGTACGCTCGTCGGGGTGATCGGTCCAGGACTTGGATTGACTGTACGGCTGTGAGAAATTGACCGGGAACGGGGAGGCGGCCATGGCGGCAGCGCGAGTACGGAGCGGCGGGCGGCCCACGCTCGAAGAAGTGGCGGCACGGGCCGGGGTCGGCCGGGGCACCGCCTCGCGGGTCATCAACGGCTCGCCCCGGGTCAGCGACGCGACCCGGCAGGCGGTCGAGGCGGCCGTGGCCGAGCTGGGGTACGTCCCCAACCGCGCCGCCCGCGCCCTGGCGGGCAACCGCACCGACGCCATCGCGCTGGTGGTGCCCGAACCGGAGACCCGCTTCTTCGCCGAGCCGTACTTCTCCGCGATAGTGCGGGGCGTCGGCGCGGCCCTGGCGGACACCGAGATGCAGCTGCTCCTCACGCTCGTCGGCAACGACCGCGAGCGCCGCCGGCTCGCCCAGTACCTCACCGCCCACCGCGTCGACGGGGTCCTCCTGGTCGCCGTGCACGCCGACGACCCGCTCCCGGAGCTGCTGGAGCAGCTGGGCATGCCCTGTGTGATCAGCGGCGCCCGGCACGCGGCCGAGACGCTGCCCTCGGTCGACTCCGACAACTTCGGGGGCGCGCGGGCCGCCGTCGAGCACCTGGTCTCCCGGGGTCGCCGCCAGGTGGCCACGATCACCGGCCGCCTGGAGGTCTACGGCGCCCAGCGCCGCCTGGACGGCTACCGCGCCGCGGTCTCCGCCGCCGGCCTGGCCCCCGATGAGCGCCTCATCGCCCCCGCCGACTTCACCGAGGAGGGCGGGGCGAGGGCCATGCGCGACCTCCTGGCCCGCCGCCCCGGCCTCGACGCGGTGTTCGTCGCCTCCGACGTGATGGCCGCCGGTGCCCGCCAGGTCCTGCGCGAGGCGGACCGCCGCGTCCCCGAGGACGTGGCCCTGATCGGCTTCGACGACTCGGTGGTCGCCCGCCACATGCACCCGGCCCTCACCAGCGTCCGCCAGCCCATCGAGGAGATGGGGCGCCGGATGACCCGGCTCCTCCTGGACGAGATCGCGGGCCGGACCCCGGGCGACGAGCGCCCCTCGGTGGTACTGCCCACGGAGCTGGTGGTCCGCGACTCGTCGTGACGGTCGACGGGCGGCGCGTCCGCCGACGGTAGGGGCCGGCCCCGGTCCTCGGACCGGGGCCGGCCCGCTCCGTTTGCCCGTCACGCGGACCCTGGGTCGGAGGCCGCCCGCCCGGGCCGCCTTTAGTGGTATGGACATGACTAAAAGACAGGACTAGCCTCCGTCTTGGTCTAGACCAAGCGGCGAGCCGCCGCCCGGTCCATCTGTCCGCGAGCTCCACCCCTCACCCAGGAGCACCACATGCGCAGAAAGATCACCTCCTTACTCCTCGGCCTCGGCATCGCCGGGGTCTCCCTGCTGGCCACCTCCGGCAGCGCGCAGAGCCACGGGTACACCGACTCGCCGGTCAGCAGGCAGCAGCTCTGCGGCAACGGCACCGTCCGCGACTGCGGACAGATCCAGTGGGAGCCGCCGAGCGTCGAAGGCTCCAAGGGCTTCCCGGCGCGGGGCCCCCGCGACGGCCTGATCTGCGCCGGGGGCAACCAGCGGTTCGCCGAGCTGGACGACCCGCGCGGCGGAGCCTGGCCCGCCTCCGACGTGAGCGCCGGGGCGAGCCACACCTTCCGCTGGCGGATCACCGCCCGGCACGCCACGACCGACTTCCGGTACTACGTCACCAAGGACGGCTACGACCCGGCGAAGCCCCTGACCCGGGCCGACCTGGACCCGCAGCCCTTCCTCACCGTGCCGTTCGGCGGCCGGCAGCCGGGGGCGACGGTCACCCACGCGGGCAACCTGCCGCAGAAGTCGGGCAAGCACCTGATCCTCGGTGTCTGGACCATCTCGGACACCGGCAACGCCTTCTACGCCTGCTCCGACGTCACCTTCTGAGCGACCGGGCGGCACACCGCACCACGACATGAAGAAGGGCCCCGGTCCACAGACCGGGGCCCTTCCCTCAGGGTGAGTAACGGGACTTGAACCCGCGACATCCTGGACCACAACCAGGTGCTCTGCCAGCTGAGCTATACCCACCATGTCGCCCGGTCGTTTCCGACCGGCCGAGAAAAAGTGTACAGGGTCTGGGAGGGTGCTCGCGCCCCCGTTTCCCGGGGCCGGTCCACGGGCGCTCTCACGCCCGTGACCAGCGGGTTCCTACCGTGCGGCCGGGGCCGACCAACGCGCCGCGATCTCCTTGGCGCGCTCCGAGTCCGGGCCGGGCTGCGGCACGAAGACCGCCTCCCGGTAGTAGCGGAGCTCCGTGATGGAGTCACGGATGTCCGCCAGCGCCCGGTGGTTGCCGTTCTTGGGCGGGCTGTTGAAGTACGCCCGGGGATACCAGCGCCGGGCCAGCTCCTTGACCGAGGACACGTCCACGATCCGGTAGTGGAGGTAACCCTCCAGCTCCCGCATGTCCCGCGCCAGGAAACCCCGGTCGGTACCGACCGAGTTTCCGCAGAGCGGTGCCTTGCCCGGCTCCTTCACCTGCTCACGGACGTAGGCCAGGACCTGCTCCTCGGCGTCCGCCAGGGTGGTCCCCCCGGCCAGCTCGTCGAGGAGGCCCGAGGCGGTGTGCATCTGCCGCACCACCTCGGGCATGGTCTCCAGGGCCGCGTCCGGCGGGCGGATCACGATGTCCACCCCTTCGCCGAGCACGTTCAGCTCCGAGTCGGTGACCAGCGCGGCCACCTCGATGAGTGCGTCGTCCGTCAACGAGAGCCCGGTCATCTCGCAGTCGATCCACACCATGCGGTCGTTCATGCGCCCCACCCTACGGGGCGCTCCGCTGTCCCGGCAGGGCCGGGCGTCCGGGAACGTACGCGTCAGGGCCCGGCAGGGACAGCTCCCCGGACCCCACCGACGCCGCCACGGCGACGGCCGCTGAGGACAGGGGTGAGCCCCGGCGTCCGGACGGTGGCCCCTGGCTGGGCACCATCGTCTCGACCACCGTCGCGGCGCTCTCCGCGACCCCCTGCGGACGACGGGCCCGGTAGGCGGCCCGGTACGCGGCGGGGGAGGAGCCGAGCTGGCGGCGGAAGTGCCCGCGCAGCGCGACCGGGGAGCGGAAGCCGCAGCGGCCGGCGACCTCGTCGACCGAGTAGTCGGAGGTCTCCAGCAGCCGCTGCGCCTGCAACACCCGCTGGGTGATCAGCCACTGCAGAGGTGCGCTGCCGGTGAGCGAACGGAACCTCCGGTCGAAGGTCCGCCTGCTCATGTAGGCGCGCGCGGCGAGCGTCTCCACGTCGAACTGCTCGTGCAGATGCTCCAGAGCCCAGGCCACGACCTCGGCGAGCGGGTCGGAGCCGATCTCCTCCGGGAGGGACCTGTCCAGGTAGCGCTCCTGCCCGCCACTGCGCCGTGGCGGCACGACGAGCCGGCGGGCGAGTGCCCCCGCGGCCTCCGTGCCGTGGTCGGTGCGGACTATATGGAGGCAGAGATCGATCCCGGCGGCCGTGCCGGCGGAGGTGAGCACATCGCCGTCGTCCACGAACAGCTCGCGCGGATCGACGTGCACCGACGGATAGCGCTTGGCCAGCGTCGGTGCGTACATCCAGTGTGTGGTGGCCGGCCGGCCGTCCAGCAGGCCGGCGGCCGCGAGCACGAAGGCTCCCGTGCACAGACCGACGATGCGGGCGCCCTCCTCGTGGGCGCGCCGCAGCGCGTCCAGTGCCTCGGCGGGCGGTGGCGAGGTGATCGACCGCCAGGCGGGCACCACCACGGTGCCGGCCCTGCTGATCGCCTCCAGGCCGTACGGCGCGGTGAGTTCGAGCCCACCGGTGGTGCGCAGCGGTCCTTCCTCGCCGCCGCAGACCAGCAGGCGGTAGCGGGGAACTCCCGCGTCCTGCCGGTCGATTCCGAAAACGGAGAGCGGGATGGAGCTCTCGAAGATAGGGCCGCCGCTGAACAGCAGCACGGCAACGACTTCCCGGCGTCGCCGCCCGGTCAGCTTGCGTGCGGCCTCCGTCGCGGCGGCGGAGTCCTGGTTCATGACGCTAAGCCCCCCTCGGTGTTCGCGTCTCCCTGGTCCTTACGGGCCTGTCGCTCCTGCACGTTTCCCCTCGGTGTCGCACGTGTCCCCAGTCTCCGATTTCCAAGATCGAATCTACTGCGTTGCGTGGTCCCGCCGTGACACCTTCCCCCACCGGCTCATTGTCGATAAGGAAACGTGGCGTGAAGCGTTCGATCACGAAGCGTTTCACCCGCGAAGCGCACAGGGAAGTGCCCTTCGACAACGTGGCCCGTCCGCGTCGGGTGAAAGCGTACCGCGCGGTCCGTTCCTGCCTGGTGGGCGGTGGGGTGTCCGGCCATCCTGCGAAGGGTTCGGCACCCAGGTGAAGTTGGCCTAAAACCATCGGTTGTGTGCGCTGTATCCGGTCACGCCGGGCGCACAACCGACACCTGACGATCGCGCCGGTGCGCTCCCTCGCCGCCGTGAACGATGGCGTGTTCGGACCGTCGCGGGTGGATTCGGCGGGCTGTCGCGACCTGGACGGAGCCGAGGCCCCGCGGGGCCGTATTACCGACCGATGGGCCGTGGGGCAAGAGAACCCCGGGCGTCGGACGTCGGTCGGGGGCGGTCCGTGCGGCCTCGTCGTCCGCCGGTCCGGGCGTCGTCGCCGGGCTCGACTCGAACAGAGATCGCGTCGGGCTCGTCACGGCGTCATGCCCCGGGGTGACGGCCCCGTGGCGGTGTGGCCAACAGGGACCGGGTGAGGGCCTCACCGCCGGGTGTTCCGGGTGACCGCCGACCGTCGTGAAAAACAGGACGGCCGACGGTGTTCGCCCCCTCCGAGGCCCGTGTACGACACAACCGGCATTGCCATCGCGGGCAGGCTCGGGCATGCTCCCTCCAGCGTCGCGCACGCTTTTGCGGGGGTCTGGGCGGTGCAGGAGTGACGCCGTACCCTTAGGGGTATGGGGTTGGGAAGATGATTCCCGGACAGAGCTTCACCACCAGCTGACGCACCTCTCGAAACCGTTCCCTTCTCACGAGGACTCTCTTCGCCGAGACACCGATGGCCGGTCACGAAATCCCTGAACCCAAAGACCGCAAGCCGGTAGCCGACCCAGGGTCGGAGCCGCGGACGGTCGAAGAAGCACGCCATGCGTGCGATCCCGCCTTCCGGCACGGAGTCGTCGTCGGTTTCGACGGCTCCACGTCCAGCGAGCGGGCTCTCGCCTATGCCATCGGCATGGCCGGCCGCTCCGGCTCCGGCCTGATCATCGTCCATGTGGCCAACCGGCTGCCGACCACGGTCTGGGCGGGCTGCGAGCCCCCCGTCTTCGTCGATGTACCCGACCACCGCACCGAGGTCCTCGGCCTGGAACTGGCCTGCGCGGACTACCTCTCCGAGGTGCCCTGGGTGCTCGTCGAGCGCGGTGGCGACATCTGCCACGAACTGGAGGAGGTCGGCCGGGAGTACGCCGCCGACGCCATCGTCGTGGGCTCCACGCACGGCATCGTCGGCCGGATCTTCGGGTCCGTGGCCGGCCGCCTGGCCCGCCGCGCGCAACGCCCCGTCATCGTCATTCCCTGACGGGCCCCGGGCGGCGGAGGCATCCCGAGCGACCTTGAGCGGCCGGGCTTCCTGAGGGGCCGCCAGAAGGCCGTGTGGCGGCACGCGTTGGGCCCCGTACCGTCTTCGCGACGGTACGGGGCCCCTTTTCTGCGCGCGGCCGTCTACTCGACCGTCACGGACTTCGCCAGGTTGCGCGGCTTGTCGATGTCGCGGCCCATCGCGAGGGCCGTGTGGTACGCGAACAGCTGGAGCGGGATGCCCATGAGGATCGGGTCCAGCTCGTTCTCGTTCTTCGGCACGACGATGGTGTGGTCGGCCTTCTCCTGCACCTGGTGGGCGACGGCGAGGATGCGGCCGCTGCGGGCCTTGATCTCCTCCATCGCGGCGCGGTTCTTCTCCAGCAGGTCGTCGTCCGGCACGATCGCCACGGTCGGCATCGCGGGCTCGATCAGCGCGAGCGGGCCGTGCTTCAGCTCGGAGGCCGGGTAGGCCTCGGCGTGGATGTAGGAGACCTCCTTCAGCTTCAGGGAGGCCTCGCGGGCCACCGGGTAGCCGCGTACCCGGCCGATGAACATCATCGACTTGGCGTCCGCGTACTCCGCCGCCAGCCGCTTGATCTCGTCCTCGTTCGCCAGGATCTCGCTGATCTGCTCCGGCAGCCTGCGCAGTCCGTCGATGATCCGCTTGCCGTCCGCGACCGACAGGTCACGGATCCGGCCCAGGTGCAGGGCGAGCAGCGCGAAGGCGACCACGGTGTTGGTGAAGCACTTGGTGGAGACCACGCAGACCTCCGGGCCCGCGTGGACGTATGTGCCGCCGTCGGCCTCACGGGCGATCGCGGAGCCCACCACGTTGACCACGCCGAGGACGCGGGCGCCCTTGCGCTTCAGCTCCTGGACGGCGGCCAGCACGTCGTACGTCTCGCCCGACTGGGAGACCGCGACGTACAGGGTGTCGGGGTCCACGACCGGGTTGCGGTAGCGGAACTCGGAGGCCGGCTCGGCGTCGGCGGGGATGCGGGCCAGCTCCTCGATCAGCTGGGCGCCGATCTGGCCCGCGTGGTACGAGGTGCCGCAGCCGAGGATCTTGATCCGGCGCACCCCGCGTGCCTCGCGGGCGTCCAGGTTGAGCCCGCCCAGGTGCACGGTGGAGAACCGGTCGTCGATCCGGCCGCGCAGCACCCGGTCCACGGCGTCGGCCTGCTCGGAGATCTCCTTGTGCATGTACGTGTCGTGGCCGGCCATGTCGTACGACTCGGCCTCCCACTCCACGGTGGTCGGCGTGGCCGTCGTGGTCGAGCCCTCCGTGGTGTACGTACGGAAGTCGTCGGCCTTCAGGGTGGCCATCTCGCCGTCGTCCAGCGTGACGACCTGGCGGGTGTGGGCGACCAGGGCGGCGACGTCGGAGGCGACGAACATCTCCTTCTCGCCGATGCCGAGGACGACCGGGGAGCCGTTGCGGGCGACCACGATGCGGTCGTTGAAGTCGGCGTGCAGCACGGCGATGCCGTAGGTGCCCTCGACCGAGCGCAGCGCCTCGCGGACCTTCTCCTCCAGGGTGTCGGCCTGGGCGCGGGCGACCAGGTGGACCAACACCTCGGTGTCGGTCTCGGAGAGGAAGACGATGCCGTCGGCGGTGAGCTTGGCGCGCAGCTCGGAGGCGTTGTCGATGATCCCGTTGTGGACGACGGCGACCTTGTTCTCCGCGTCCATGTGCGGGTGGGCGTTCTCGTCGCTCGGCGCCCCGTGGGTGGCCCAGCGGGTGTGGGCGATGCCGGTGGTGCCGGCGAAGCGCTTGGGGACCTTGGCCTCCAGCTCGCGGACCCGGCCCTTGGCCTTGACCATCTTCAGCGCGCCCGGCCTGCCCGCCGTCGCCTTGCCGGTGATGACGATGCCCGCGGAGTCGTACCCCCGGTACTCCAGCCGCTGCAGGCCTTCCAGCAGCAGCGGAGCGACGTCACGCCTTCCGATGTATCCGACGATCCCGCACATGAGTTCTCTGCCCCTCCATCGACGTACACGCATTCCCGTTCGGCGCCCCGCGCACGGGCGCCCGGCCCGCTCAGCCGTAGACGATGCGGCGCAGCTGGCGGAGCGAGAGCTCCGGCGGCGCCACGGCGCGGTGCGGCAGCTCGGCCGCGATCCGCTCGAAGATCTCCGTGTTGACCAGGCCGCCGGACTGCAGTTCGCGGTGGCGGCGCCGGACGAAGTCGTCGGTGCTCTCGTCGAAGTACGCCAGCACGTCGAGGATCACCCGGGCCGCCTCGCCGCGCTGGAGCGCGGTGGAGCGTACGAGGTGATCGATGAGGTCGTCGTGCGACGAGCGGCGTTCAAGCACCTGCTGATAGTGCTTGTCAGGGCGCGCTTACGCAAGAAATCTGCCCGATATCGGGCAGGCGGGACGTCGAAGGCTGTCAGATCGCGTCACATGCTCCGCAGAACGGCCTGCTTCGCGGCGCTGAACTCCTCGTCGGTGAGCACCCCGGCCCGGTGCAGCTCGCCCAGCTCCCGCAGCCGTCGCAGCAGCGTGTCGTGGTCACCCGCGGGCGGGGCGGGAGGGGCCGGCTCGGCGGCCTTGGTCAGGGCCGGGGCCGCCGTCGGGGCGTCGATCGCCGCCCGGGCCCCGGGCAGCCGCGCCAGCACCGCCGCGGCGACCAGGAGCGCCGTGTGCTCCTTCTTGGACAACCCCATCAGGTCCAGGGCGTACGTGTCGTACTTCGGCGGAGCAGAGACGGGGCCCTCGACCGGCTCGAAGCGCAGATAGCCGTTCTCCAGGCCGATCGAGGGCAGCCATCGCACGCCCGCGATCCGCGACAGCGGAAAGGTGGAGGGGCCCCCGGCGGTCTTGGACTCCTCGGCCTTCCAGTTCCAGGTCAGCCGGACCGTCTCCCCGTCGAAGGACGCCGTCCCGTCGCCGCCCCCGCCGGAGACCGGCAGCGCGGGGCCGGGCAGCAGGAAGCGGTCCACGGGGCCGTCCGGCACCTGCTCGATCAGCAGCGCGTTGCGGACCTCGTCGACGAAGTACTCCGCGACCCCCGTGCGGTCCTTCTCCACGGTCAGCGCGTAGGGGTCGGCGCCGTCCTTGAGCCGGCCGTCGGCGGCCCGCAGCACCGGGCAGGCGCCGCCGCGCAGGCGCAGCCGCAACCGCCCGCCCCTGCGGTCCGGTTCGAACGAGACACCCGCCACCGCCTGCACGGGGACGGCGATCTCACCCAGCTCCTGCCGGACCGGGTGCGCCTTTCCCCCCGGCACGATGCGCACGGTGTCCCCGTCGAACGTCCACGTTCCGTCCCGCTGGATGATTTCTGCCATGCCCGCGATTCTGCCAGCCCGCCTCCGGGCCGCGCGGACGAAGGTGAGCGCCCGGGGGGCCGCCCCCGGGCGCTCACCGGTCGGGAGGCCGCCGCGATCCGGCGGCCGGGTCCGGAACCCGCCGATCGGGCTCAGAAGCCGGTGATCGGGTTCTTCAGGCGACCCACCAACTGGAGCGCTCCGGCCGGGTCGTTGAGGTCGACCATCTGCTGGTTGTCGCGCAGCTGGAGGCGGTTGAGACAGGAGAGCGCGAAATCCGCCTCGAACAGGTCGTACTGCTCGAACTTCTCCGCGAGATACGGCGCCGACTCCTGGTAGTCGCGCACACAGGCGGCGACCGTCCGCCAGAAGGTGTCCTCGTCCAGGACGCCCTCGGTGGCCAGGCCCGCGCCCAGGAAGCGGAAGAAGCAGTCGAAGACGTCGGTGAAGACCGACAGGAGCTTCATGTCCTCGGGGACCTCGACCCGGATCCGCTCGACCTGCGGCGGCAGCACCGCGTCCGGGTCCATCACCGCGATCTCCTCGGCGATGTCCTTGAAGATCGTGCGGGTGACGACACCGTCCTCCACGACCAGGATCACGTTCTCGCCGTGCGGCATGTAGACGAGGTCGTAGGCGTAGAAGCTGTGCAGCACCGGCACCAGATAGGCGTCCAGGTAGTGCCGCATCCACACCTGCGGGTCCAGGCCCGACTCGGCGATCAGCGCCCCGGCCACCGAGCCGCCCTCGTGGTCGGTGTGGAGCAGCGAGGCCATCGTCGCGACCCGCTCGCCGGACCGGAGGCCCGGCACGGGGCTCTCGCGCCACAGGGCGGCCAGCATCTTCCGGTACGGGGAGCCCTTGACGGTGGCCGCCTCGTAGGACCGGTGGTGGTAGCCGATCGCGGCCCGCTCCCGGATGATCGAGAAACCGACCCCGCGCAGCAGGTCGTCGCGCTCGATCAGACCGGACAGCCAGTCGTTGATCGCGGGAGTGGCCTCCATGTACGCGGCGGACAGGCCGCGCATGAAGCCCATGTTCAGGACCGACAGCGCCGTTTTGACGTAGTGCTTCTCCGGGTGGTCGGCGTTGAAGAACGTGCGGATCGACTGCTGGGCGAGATAGCCGTCCTCGCCCTCGCCGAGCACCACCAGATGCCGTGCCGCCAGCTCTCCGGCGAAGGTGACCGCGAGCTTGTTCCACCATTGCCAGGGGTGGACGGGCAGCAGGAAGTAGTCCTCCGGGTCGAGGCCGAGCCCGCGCAGCGTGCCGCCGAACCGCTCCCGGGTCGCCTCGCTCAGCTCACCCTTGACCAGCGCGTCGTAGTCGACACCGGCGCCCGCGGTGAAGGTGGCCCGGTCCCGGTGGGCGGCCAGCCAGACGAGCCGGATCTCCGAGGCCGCCTCGGGGGCGTACGCCCGGTACTCGTCCACGCCGAAACCGAGCCGCCCGTTGTTGGCGACGAAGCACGGGTGGCCCTCGGTCATCCCGGTCTCGATGGCCTGGAAGCCGGCGGCGACGAGCTGGCCGGAGGTCGCCGGTTCCTTGGTGAGTTTGTAGGCGGTTCCGGCCAGGGTGGAGGAGACCTCCTCCAGATAGACCGGCAGGACCTCTGCGGAGATCCCGAGGGTGTTTCGCAGCTCGATGAAGAACTCCACTGTGTCCAACGGGAGTTCGGAGCCATGCCGGTGCCGGGTGATGGTCTCGGCGTCGATCTGCCAGTGGTCCAGGGCGAAGAGGCGGGCGGTGAAGCGGTACTCGGTGGAGGCGTCGTCGCTACGGACGGTGTAGCGGTCGTCGCCGAGCGGCGCGGGGATCAGCAGCCGTTCATGGCTGAATTCCGCCAGTGCTTTGCGCACCAGCAGTCGGTTTGCGGTGGCCCAGCGCCCCGGGGAGAGGTGGGCGACGCTGTCGGTGAGGGCGGTCGTCATCGGTCGTTACCTCCGGTTGCTGCTTGGAACTGCGCACGGGTGCAGGCGCTGAGCAGGGCGTCCTTCTCCGGTTTGGCGATCTCCCGGAGGACCTCGAAGCCGACGGCCTTGTTGAGGGCCTGCACGGCGCTGTTGGTCACGTCGGGCTCGACGACGACCCGGCGCACCGCCGGGTCGGCGAACAGGAAATCCATCACGGTGGTGATCACGGCCCGGGTGAAGCCGTGCACCGGGGTGTCCGTGGGCGCGACCAGGAAGTGCATCCCGACGTCGCCGGGCTCCGCCTCGTACAGCCCCTTCAGTTCGACCTCGGTGGGGTCGTAGCGCTCGATCAGGAAGGCGGGTACGCCGTCGTGCAGCCCGACGAACGCGTCGTGGTGCGGGTGGGCGGCGATGGACCGGTACTCCCGTTCCACGTCCGCGAGTCCGGCGTCGCCCATCAGCCAGAACGCGGCCTTGGGGTGGGTCACCCAGCCGTGCACCAGTTCGGCGTCGGCGGCGGGGTCCAGCGGGCGGACGGCGAAGGTGCCGAGTTCGTCGGGGCGGCGTTTGCCGGGGCGGCTCATACGGCGAACTCCTGGAAGGCGATGGACTTCTCGACCGGGTAGACCTCGCGGCCGAGCAGCTCGCCGATGATGTAGGCGTTGCGGTAGGCGCCCATGCCGAGGTCGGGCGAGGTGATCGAGTGGGTGTGCACCGCGGCGTTCTGGAGGAAGACCCCGCGCCCGGTGGTGTCGATGCTGTAGTTGCGGGCCACGTCGAAGCGGCCCCGGCTGTCGTGGCGCAGCCGTCCGGTCACGGGCGCGAGGAAGGCGGGCGCCTCGTACCGGTAGCCGGTGGCGAGGATCAGGCCCTCGGTGGCCAGGGTGTAGTCCTTGCCCTGTTCCTCCTGGCGCAGCCCCAGGCTGTACGCGCCGCCCTCCGCGTCGTAACGAGCGCTGATGAGGGCCGAGTTGGTCAGCAGTCTGGTCGGCGCCGGGCCGGAGAGGTTCTTCTGGTAGAGCAGGTCGAAGATCGCGTCGATCAGCTCCCCGTCGATGCCCTTGAACAGCCCCTTCTGGCCGGTCTCCAGCCGGTAGCGGGTCTCCTCGGGCAGCGCGTGGAAGTAGTCGATGTACTCCGGCGAGGTCATCTCCAGCGTCAGCTTGGTGTACTCCAGCGGGAAGAACCGCGGGGAGCGGGTGACCCAGTTGAGCCGGTAGCCGTAGGTGTCGATCTCGGAGAGCAGGTCGTAGTAGATCTCCGCCGCGCTCTGCCCGCTGCCGACCAGGGTGATCGACTTCTTCTTCTGGAGCTCGGCCTTCCCCGCCAGATAGCGGGAGTTGTGCAGGAAGTCCCCGCCGAGCCCCTGGCAGGCCTCCGGTAGGTGCGGCGGGGTGCCGGTGCCGAGGACCAGGTGCCGGGACCGGAACAGCTCACCGGTGGCGGTGCGCACGGTGTAGAGCTCGGAGCCCTCGTCGTACGTCACCGTCTCGACGGTCTCGTCGAACCGGATGCTGCTCAGTTTCGCGGCGGCCCAGCGGCAGTAGTCGTTGTACTCGGTCCGCAGCGGGTAGAAGTTCTCCCGGATGTAGAAGGAGTAGAGCCGGCCGCGCTCCTTGAGGTAGTTCAGGAACGAGTACGGCGAGGTCGGGTCGGCCATGGTGACCAGGTCCGACATGAACGGCGTCTGGAGATGGGCCCCTTCGAGGAACATTCCGGCGTGCCACTCGAAGTCCGGCTTGGACTCCAGGAAGACACCGTTCAGCTCGTCGATCGGCTCGGTCAGGCAGGCCAGGCCGAGGTTGAACGGGCCGAGCCCGATCCCGATGAAGTCGTGGGGTTCAGGAAGCGCGGTCAAGGGAGTCTCCCAGGTACTTCTCGGCGTGGCCGGAGATCAGTTCGAGGACAGCGGCGATGTCCCGCACGGTCGTTTCGGGGTTGAGCAGGGTGAACTTCAGGTACTGGCGGTCGCCCACCTTGGTGCCCGCGACGATCGCCTCGCCGGAGGCGAACAGCGCCTTGCGGGCGTAGAGGTTCGCCCGGTCGACGGTGTCCGGGGAGGCGGCGCCGGACGGGATGTAGCGGAAGACGAGCGTGGAGAGCCGCGGCTCGACGACCACGTCGAAGCGCGGGTCGGCGGCGAGCAGTCGCCAGCCCTCGGCGGCCAGGTCGCAGACCTCGTCGAACAGCTCGCCGATGCCGTCCGCTCCCATGACGCGCAGCGTCATCCACAGCTTGAGCGCGTCGAAGCGGCGGGTCGTCTGGAGGGACTTGTCGACCTGGTTGGGTATCCGCTCCTCGGCCATCCGGCGTGGGTTCAGATACTCCGCGTGGTAGGTCGCGTGCCGCAGGGTCGCCCGGTCGCGGACCAGTACGGCCGATGAACTCACCGGCTGGAAGAAGGACTTGTGGTAGTCCACGGTGACCGAGTCGGCGTGTGCGATGCCTTCGAGCAGAGCGCCCCGCTCGCGGGAGGCGAGCAGCCCGCAGCCGTACGCGGCGTCCACGTGCATCCAGGTGGCGAACTGCTCGCAGAGCGTGGCGATCTCGGGCAGCGGGTCGATGGAGCCGAAGTCCGTGGTGCCGGCGGTGGCGACGACGGCCATCGGGACGGAGCCTTCGGCGACACACTGTTCCAGCGCGCGGGCGAGGGCCACGGTCCGCATGCGCTTCTCACGGTCCACGGGGACGGAGACGACCGCGTCCGGGCCGAGGCCGAGGAGTTTGGCGGACTTCTGCACACTGAAGTGGCTGCACTCGGAGGTGAAGATCCGCAGTCGGGTGAAGTGCTCCGGCCGGATCTTCGTCTCCTCCCGCGCCAGCAGCAGGGCCTGGAGGTTGGACTGCGTACCGCCGCTGGTGAAGATGCCGTCGGCGGCCGGGCCGAGCCCGATCCGCTCGGTGGTCCAGTCGATCAGCCGACGCTCGATGAGGGTGCCGCCCGCGCTCTGGTCCCAGGTGTCCAGGGAGGAGTTGATCGCGGAGATCACGGCCTCGCCGAGCACGGCGGGTATGACGACCGGGCAGTTGAGGTGCCCCAGGTAGCGGGGGTGGTGGAAGTAGACGGCGTCGCGGAGGTAGACCTCACCGAGCTCGTCGAGGGCCGCGGCGGCGTCCCCCAGCGGCCGGTCGAGGTCGATCGCGTCGATGACGGGGGAGAGCTCGTCGACACCGATTCCACTGAAGGGACGCTCGGTGGCGGCGAGGGTGGCCGCGACCCGTTCCACTCCTGCGGAGACGGTGTTCCGATAGTGCTCCGCGGTCGTGTTGTTGAGCAGGTGCGAACGCATGCAGGGGTCCTCCCGGGTGAGGGGAACTTCATCGCGGCCCTCCGGGCAGGAAGGGGGGACGAGGGCGCGATGCCAAAGTAAGGCGAGCCTAACCTAACTCATGGCCGGTCGGTTCCCTCACCCCCCTGGGCGCACCGGTTGTCCGCTTTCCCGCCCCTATCCCTCCACTTGCTCTGCCTGCTCCCGTTTTCCCGGCCGGTCACAGGCGCCGCCGAAAGGACCTGTCGCGGCTTCCGCTTCCGTCCGCCGCGCCTGCTCCTGGGGAAGCCCGCGCCGCCAGTACGTGGCCGACGTCACCCGTTCAAGGTCGAAGCCCCGTTCGTGGACGAGGTGGTGACGCAGCGCCCGCACCCCGGACGCCTCGCCCGCGATCCACGCGTACGGTGTGCCCCCGGGCAACTCGGCGGCGCGCACGGTCTCCACGCCACAGGCGGCCCCCTCGTTCCGGACGAGCCAGCTGATCCGGGCCTTCGCCGCGGTGTTCAGCGCCTGCCGGTCCTCGGTGCACGGGACCTCCAGCCAGACCCGGGCCGGCAGCCCGGCGGGCAGCCACTCCAGGGCGGCGGCCGCGGCGGGCAGCGCGGTCTCGTCGGCCCGGATCAGCACCCAGTCGGTGTCGGCGGGCGGCCGGAAGCGCACGGCGGCGTTGTCCGGCGCGGTGGGGCCCAGCACCGTGAGCCGGTCGCCGGGGGAGGCCGACAGCGCCCACCGGCAGCCGGGACCGTCGGCGTCGTGCACCACGATGTCGAGGTCGACCTCGGTGGAGCCGTCCGCTCGCAGCCGCTGGGCCCGTACGGCGTACGAACGCGTCACCGCCCGTTCGTCCTCGGGCCGTGCCCGCCCTTTCTCGGGCCACGCCCCGCCCCCGCCCGCCGGGGCCACCGCCTCGCTCCGCCCCGGGCGGGGCAGCAGGGCCGACAGGCTCTGGTCGCGGCCCCCGCCGCTGAAGCCCTCGGCTCCCGGCCCGCCGAGCGTGATCCGCAGGATGGAGGGGCCGAGCCGCCTGGTCCGCAGAACGGTCAGCTCGAAGAGCCGGAACGGGGCGACTTCGGGGGCGGTGGTGGTCGTCGACGTCAACGGGGGCTCCTCCGGGACGGGCCGGAGCGGCGGGCGGACGGGCCCGGCTTCCGGCTGGGGCGATCCGGAGGAAGGTTAGCCTACCCTTGCCTGATTGAGGGGTGGTGTGACGGCCGCGTCCACTCTCACTCCGGCAGGGCGACTGAACCGGCCCCGGTCTTCCGCAGGGCGACCGAATCGGCCCCGTTCTTCCGTAGGGCGACCCAACCGGCCCCCGTCACCCCGCCCTTCGCCCGGGGCGGGATCCGCACCGCGTTCTCGCCCGGCACCGGGAGCACCGGATCGGCGCGCCCGCTCCGGTCGCGTACGACCGGAACCGGGAACCGCCGCCTCAGACCCCGAACTCCGCCCGGCAGGCGTCGAGTCCCTCCACGGTCACCTCGACGCTCCGGTGCGCCTCCCACCGGACCCGGTCCAGACGCAGCCGCCGCAGGGTGACGGGGACCCCACGCACGACATCCGTCCTCAGCCCGTCGTCCGTGTACCCGAGCCGCCGCGAGACCCCGAGCGAACGGGGGTTGTCGGTCATGGCGGCGGAGACCGCGTACCGCGCGCCGAGCCCGGCGAACGCCAGGTGGAGGGCGGCGGCGCGCATCTCCGTACCGAGGCCCCGGCCCTGGTACGGGAGGCCGAGCCACGAACCGGTCTCCGCCTCCCGCCGCACCCCGAACCGCTGCCCCATCAGGTCCTGCCGCCCGATGACCTTCCCTTCGTGGAGGACGGCCAGGCTGAGCGTCCAGTCCCGCACGGACCAGCCGGCCACGGTCCCCAGAACGTGCTGGAACACCGCCCGCCCCACCTCGTCGGGGGTCCCGTCGGTCCACGGCACGTTGAACGGCATACGGTCCGGGTCGTGCACCCCGTGCGCCGCCACCGAGGCCAGCTCGTCCAGGAGCCCGAGGCCGGGCAGCCGCAGTTCGAGGCGCGGCGTGCGGAGGCGGAGCCCGTAGAGGGGCCAGTGCTGGTGGTCCACGAAGTCCATGAAGTCCATGAGGGGACTCTGCCGGACACGCGCGCGAGGTGTCGATCGCATAGAGCGGGGGCGGGCGGCGTACGACCACGGGTGCGTCCGGGGCCACCCGGCCGCACCCTCTTCCTCCGCGGACGTGTTCAGGCTCCGATCGCGGCGGGCCGCTCGACACCGCCCGGAGCGGCGTTCCCGCTCGGCGAGGCACCACCGCTCCGACCGCCGCCGGAGGAAGGGCCGCCCGGCGCCGGCGTCCGCCGGGCGCGGAGACCGAACGCACTGACGGCGGCGGCGGTCAGGGCGGCGGCCAGCGGGACGACCAGGGCCGCCCGGTACCCGTCGAGGAGGGCGGTCGGCGACGTGCCGTCCGTGGCGGTGATGTTGACGGCCGCCACCGCCGACAGCCCCAGCGCGGCCCCGAACTGGAAGGACGTGTAGAGCAGTCCGCCCGCCACACCCTGCTCCTCCTCGGCGACGCCGTCCGTGGCGACGATGGTCAGGGGCCCGTAGACCAGGGAGAACGCCACGCCCAGCAGGAGCAGGCTCGGGAACATCGCCGCGTACGTCCAGTCCGCGGCGATCGGCAGGAACAGGGCGTACGACAGCGACGCGAGGAGCAGCCCGCCGAAGATGACCCGGGCGTTGCCGAACCGGGCCACCAGCCTCGGGGTGAGGAGCGGCGAGAGGACCGCGTCCACGCCGATCACGATCAGCGCGAAGCTGGTCTGCGAGGACGACCAGCCGCGCAGCTCCTGGAGGTAGAGCACGGCGATGAACTGGAAGCCGAAGAAACCCGCGGCGAACAGCAGCCCCGACACCTGGGCACGGACCAGCGCCCCGCCGCGGAAGATGCCCAGGCGCACCAGCGGTGAGGACGAGGCGCGCTCGATGAGGACGAACGCCAGGAAGAGGAGCAGGGCCGCGCCGATCGTGCCGACGGTCCAGACGGCCGGGACGTGCGTGGCCCGCTCGACGCCGAAGACGAGCAGCAGGATCCCGGCGGTGACGGTGAACGCTCCGGCCAGGTCGACGCCCTGCCCGGTACGGTCCGGGCGGGGCGAGGCGGGGACGAGCGCGAGCGCGGCGAGAAGGATGCCGAAGGAGAGGATGACCGGGGCGAAGAACACCCAGCGCCAGTCGATGGCGGAGAGCAGCCCGCCGACGACCAGTCCGATCGAGAAGCCCCCGGCGGCGGTGCCCGCGTAGACGAGCAGGGCCTTGTCGCGCTGCGGTCCCTCCGGGATGCCGGTGGTGATGATCGACAGGCCGGCCGGGGTCATGAAGGCCGCGGCGATACCCGTCACGAAGCGGGCGGCGACCAGCATCCAGCCCTCGGTGGCCAGGCCGCCCAGACCGGAGAAGAGCAGGAACACCACGAGCCAGAGGACGAACATCCGGCGACGGCCGAACAGATCCGCCGCCCGTCCGCCCAGCAGCATGAAACCGCCGTAGCCCAGGACGTACGCGCTCATCACCCACTGGAGCGTGCCGGTGGACAGATCCAGATCCTCCCGGATCGCGGGCAGGGCCACGTTGAGCATGGCCACATCAATGCCCTCCAGGAAGATCGCGCCGCACAGGACGAGCAGCACACCCCGGGCGCGCCCGGTCATGCGGGCGCTGCTCGAACTCGAAGGGGACGGATCCGAGACCGACGGTTCCGAGACGGACGGATCCGAAGGGGGCGGTGATGAGGACACGGGACTTCTCCTGGATGCGTGCGGGCGAAAAGGGCATGACGAGCTGCCGCAACGGCGGTCGTGTGAAACGGGATGCGCGTGAGGAGACCTCAAGCAGAAGCGAAAGAGGGTGAGTTACCGATCCGCTGGCCGGTTCCCTCTTGTAACCACTCGAAGCTTGCGGCACCGTGAGGAGGTATGGAAGAAGGCACTTCGAAGTCACCGAGTAACTGCGCGGATACCGGCGTCGGTCCGGACTACGACATCAGCCAGTGGGACGTCCGCGAGGGCTGCGAGGTGCGGCAGATCCTCGACCGTGTCGCGGACAAGTGGTCACTCCTCGCCATCGCCCACCTGGAACGCCGCACGCTGCGTTTCTCCGAGCTGCGCCGGCTGATCGACGGCATCAGCCAGCGCATGCTGACGGTGACCCTGCGCCAGCTCGAACGCGACGGCCTGGTGCGGCGCACGGTCTACCCGGTCGTCCCGCCGCGCGTGGAATACGAGTTGACGGAGCTGGGCGCGACGCTGCACACGACGATCCGGTCCCTGGTCGACTGGACCGAGGGTCACCAGCAGGAGATCGCGAAGGCACGCGCCGACTACGACAGCCGTCAGGATGTGGGGTCGTCGGCCTCCTGAGACCACCGGTGCGGCACTACAGTGAAGCGGGTGGACTCACCTCAGGGAAACGCCATGTCGCGCGTGAGCGAAGACGCCGGCGAGAGTGCCGTGCGGCGCGTGCGGGAGGCGTATGCCCAGGAGCGCATCTCGCACGAGGAGATGGACGAGCTCCTCGGCCGGGTGCTGGCCGCCACGACGCAAGGCGAGCTCGCGGCGGCCCTGGACTCGCTCCCGGCGGAGGACCCGGGCACCACGTCGACGATCGGCGCCGCCGGCGGACGGATCAAGCGGCGCGGGGCATGGCGGGTACCCCGCGTCCTCAAGGTCGAGTCCGCCTTCGGGCGGGTGCGCCTGGACCTGTCCCGGGCGATCATCGAATACCCGGTCATCGACATCGAGCTGGGCCTCGGCACCGGCAACGCGAGCATCACCGTGCCGCGCGACGCGATCGTCGAGGTCGAGGGCCTGGTGACCGGCTGGAAGGACCTGCGCTACAAGCCCCGGCAGCCGTCCCGCCCCGGCGCGCCGCGCATCCGCTTCTCGGGGGCGCTGGGATACGGGCGGCTGAAGATCCGCCACGCCTGGCGCTGAGGCGGCCCGGCGGGACCGGGACCTGACGGTGGCAGGTGGCAGGTGGCAGGTGGCAGGTGGCGGAGACCAGGACCTGACCGTGGCAGGTGGCCGGGGCGGCCACCTGAATGACGGCTCCGGCATGCGGGGTCGGCCGGACGGGCGTCTGCTGGGGATGTACGGCTTCCGTCACGTCACTCCCTCGAAAGGCTTCTCCCGATGGCTGACAAACCCTCGATCGTCCTGGTCCACGGCTTCTGGGGCGGCGCCGCCCACTGGGCCAAGGTCATCACCGAACTGCACCGCCGCGGCTTCGGTTCCCTCCACGCGGTGGAGAACCCGCTGACCTCCCTGGCCGAGGACGCCGAGCGGACCCGCAAGATGGTCCGGCAGATCGAAGGACCGGTGGTCCTGGTCGGCCACTCCTACGGCGGCGCGGTCATCACCGAGGCCGGCGACCTGCCCAATGTCACCGGACTCGTCTACATCGCCGCGTTCGCCCCGGACGCCGGCGAGAGCCCCGGACAGATCAGCCAGGAGAAGCCCCCCGCGGCGTTCGAGAACCTCGCCCCGGACTCCGACGGCTACCTGTGGATCAAGCAGGACAAGTTCCACGAGAGCTTCGGCCAGGACCTGACCGAGGAGGAGGCGCTGGTGATGGCGGTGACACAGAAGGCTCCTCTGGCCTCGACGTTCGGCGACAACATCACCGCCCCGGCCTGGCGTGCCAAGCCCACGTGGTACCAGGTCTCCGCCGACGACCGCATGATCCACCCCGACAACGAGCGCCGCATGGCGACACGCATGCAACCGCGCAGGACGATCGAGCTGGACGCCAGTCACGCCTCGCTCGCCTCGCATCCCGGCCCGGTCACCGACCTCATCGAGGAGGCGGCGCGATCAGCCGGCTCGTGAACCCGGTGTTCTCCCCGGTGTTGCGGGCTTTCGGCTCGACGAGCACGACGGAGTCCGGCACCCCGAGCCCGACAGCCCGCTCCCGGTAGTGCATGGCCTCGCCGCGCGGCATCCGTGGTGGGGCTGGTCGAGCCGGTGAAGACGATGACGGGGGCCAGCCCGCGCAGGTAGAACCCCGGCGAGACGAAGTCGTACGTCCGGTGACGGCTGATCGCAACCGGCCTCGCCGTCCCGGTCACCGTGAGGGCATCCACAGTGACCGGGGCGCCAGCCGGAGAGCCGGGCGGACGGTTCAGCCCGGCAGCCCCAACTCCCGCGCGATCAGCATCCGCTGCACCTCGCTCGTGCCCTCGCCGATCTCCAGGATCTTCGAGTCGCGCCACATCCGTGCCACCGGGTACTCGTTCATGAAGCCGTATCCGCCGTGGATCTGCGTCGCCTCCCGGGCGTTGTCCACCGCGACCGTCGAGGAGTACAGCTTCGCGATCGCCGCCTCCTTCTTGAACGGTTCGCCCGCCACCAGCCGCGAGGCCGCGTCGCGCCAGCCCACCCGGGCCATGTGGGCGCGCATCTCCATGTCGGCGATCTTGAACTGGATCGCCTGGTTCGCGCCGATCGGCCTGCCGAACGCGTGGCGCTCGGCCGCGTACTTCACCGACTCGTCCACGCAGCCCTGTGCCAGGCCCGTTGCCAGGGCCGAGATCGCGACCCGCCCCTCGTCCAGGATCCGCAGGAACTGTGCGTAGCCCCGGCCCTGTTCGCCCAGGAGGTTCGCCGCCGGTACGCGGACGTCCGTGAAGGACAGCTCCCGGGTGTCCGAGGCGTTCCAGCCGACCTTGGAGTACGGGGCGGCGACGGTGAAGCCGGGGGTGCCGGACGGGACGATGATCGCGGAGATCAGCGGGCGGCCGTCCTCCTTGCGGCCCGTCACCGCCGTGACCGTGACCAACTCCGTGATGTCCGTACCGGAGTTGGTGATGAAGCACTTCGAGCCGTTGATCACCCACTCGTCCGTCGCCTCGTCCAGCACCGCCGTCGTCCGCGTGCCGCCCGCGTCCGAGCCGCCGTCCGGCTCGGTCAGGCCGAACGCGCCGAGCGCCTCGCCCGCACACAGCTTCGGCAGCCACCGCCGCTTCTGCTCCTCCGTGCCGAACAGGTGCAGCGGCATCGCGCCCAGCGAGACCCCGGCCTCCAGGGTGATCGCCACCGAGGAGTCGACCCGGGCCAGCTCCTCCAGGGCGATCCCGAGCGCCAGGTAGTCGCCGCCCATACCGCCGTACTCCTCCGGGAACGGCAGCCCGAACAGGCCCATGCGGCCCATCTCCCGCACGATCTCGTACGGGAACTCATGCCGCTCGTAGAGGTCGCCGATCCTGGGCGCGACCACGTCGTGCGCGAACGCCTCGACCGTGCGGCGCAGTTCCTCGTGCTCGGCGGTCAGCCGGTGGTCCAAAGACATGGGTCACTCACTCCTGGTGGGAGGGGGAAGAAGAGGAAGGGGTCAGGGCGCGGACCGTGCGCGATGGGCTCGGCCGGCCCAGATGTCCGGCCAGCCACACGCTGGTGGCGGTCAACTCGTCGAGGTCGACGCCTGTTTCGATGCCGAGGCCGTCGAGCATCCACACCAGGTCCTCGGTGGCGAGATTGCCCGTGGCGCTCTTCGCGTACGGGCAGCCGCCCAGGCCGCCCGCCGAGGCGTCGACCGTGCTCACCCCGTGCTGGAGCGCCGCCAGGGTGTTGGACAGCGCCTGGCCGTAAGTGTCGTGGAAGTGGACGCCGATGGATTGTGTGGGGACGGCCGCTTCGTTCAGGGCGCTCAGCAGTGCCGTCACATGGCCCGGCGTCGCGACCCCGATCGTGTCGCCGAGCGACAGCTCGTCGCAGCCCAGGTCCATCAGCGCCTTGGCGACCTTCACCACCTGGGCGACCGGCACCGCGCCTTCCCACGGGTCGCCGAAGCACATCGACAGATAGCCGCGCACCTGCGCCTTCTCCGCCTTGGCGCGGGCCACCACCGGCTCGAACATGGCCAGCGACTCCTCCACGGTCCGGTTCAGGTTGCGCGCGGCGAACGTCTCCGTCGCCGAGCCGAACACCGCGACCGACCGGGCCCCGAGCGCCAGCGCCCGGTCCAGTCCGCGTTCGTTCGGCACGAGGACCGGGAGGGAGACGTCGCCCACGTCCGCGATATCCCCGAGGAGGGGGAACAGGGCTTCCGTGTCCGCCAGTTGGGGCACCCACTTCGGGTGCACGAAGCTCGTCGCCTCGATGGTGGTCAGGCCGGCCACCGCCAGGCGGCGGATGAACTCCGCCTTCACCTCCGTCGGAACGATCTCCTTCTCGTTCTGGAGGCCGTCCCGCGCGCCCACCTCGTGGATGCGCACCCGGGCCGGCAGCCCGGGGGCCGGGACCGTCATGGGGAGTGTGCGCGGGGTCATGAGCCCTCCTCGGCCGCGACGGGGACCACTACCGCCAGGATCTGGTCCATCGCGACCGTCGCGCCCGCGGTGACGTCCAACTCGGTGACGGTCCCCGCGTGCGGGGCCGAGATCACGTGCTCCATCTTCATCGCCTCCACCACGAGCAGGCTCTGGCCCGCCTCGACCGTGTCCCCGACAGCCACCTTCACCACCGTGACCGTGCCCGGCATCGGGGCCGCCAGCGTGTCCGCCCCGCTCCGGCCCGCCCCGCTCAGGGACGCCTCCACCGGATCGTGGTCCTGGACGTGCCAGGTGTCGCCGTCGCGGCCGAGCCAGTCCCCGGAGCGGTGGAAGTGGCCCACCGTGCGGTCGAGTTCGACCGTGACCCGGTCCGCCGTGACCGTCGCGGAGACCGGCGCGCTCCGCGTGACGGGTTCACCTCCCGCCACGCGCAGCGGGAAGAGCAGCGGCGCCCGCACACCCCCCGTCCGCCACCCGCTCGGCACCGAGAACGGGTCCGTCCAGCCGCCCGCGTCCGGCCGGGGCTCCAGCGCGTCCCGGCGGAGGGCCGCCGCCGCCGCGTACACCTCGTCCGGCACCCCGTCCGGCACCAGGCCCTCCGCCTCGCGCTCCACCAGACCCGTGTCCAGGTTCCCGGCGACCACGTCCGGGTGGGCCAGCAGGCGGCGCAGGAAACCCGCGTTGGTCGGGACGCCCAGGATCACGGTGTCCGCGAGGGCCGCCCGCAGCTTGCGCAGGGCGCTCGCGCGGTCAGGTCCGTAGGCGATGACCTTCGACAGCATCGGGTCGTACAGGCTGCCCACCGGCACGCCCTCGCTGAGCCCCGAGTCCGTCCGCACCCCACCGCCCTGCGGCTCGCGCAGCGCCAGCACCGTACCGCCGGAGGGCAGGAAGCCCCGGGCGGGGTCCTCGGCGCAGACGCGGGCCTCGATCGCCCAGCCGGTCAGGGTGATGTCCTCCTGCGCGTACGGCAGTCGCTCGCCGGACGCCACCCGCAGCTGCCACTCCACCAGGTCCAGGCCGGTGATCAGCTCGGTGACCGGGTGCTCGACCTGGAGGCGGGTGTTCATCTCCATGAAGTAGTACGAGGCCGGGTCGTCGCCCGGGACGATGAACTCCACCGTGCCCGCGCCCGCGTACCCGCAGGAGCGCGCCGCCTGCACCGCCGCCTCGCCCATCGCCGCCCGGGTCTCCTCGTCGAGGAAGACCGAAGGGGCCTCCTCGATGATCTTCTGGTGGCGGCGCTGGAGCGAGCACTCGCGCTCGCCGAGGTGGATCACGTGGCCGTGGGTGTCGGCCAGCACCTGGATCTCGATGTGGCGCGGCCGGTCGATCCACCGCTCGACGAGGAGCGTGTCGTCGCCGAAGGAGGCCCGTGCCTCGCGGCGGGCCGCCGCGATCTCCTCCGCCAGCGCCGCCGCGTCGCGGACCAGGCGCATGCCCTTGCCGCCGCCGCCGGCGGAGGGCTTCAGGAGGACCGGCATGCCGATCTCCCGTGCCGCTTGCTCCAGTTGGGTATCGGTCAGACCGCTGCCCGAGGAGCCGGGCACGACCGGGACGCCGGCCGCGGCGACCGTCTCCTTGGCCCGGATCTTGTCGCCCATGAGGGAGATCGCGGAGGCGGGCGGGCCGATGAAGACCAGCCCCGCGTCCGCGCACGCCCGGGCGAAGCCGGCGTTCTCCGCCAGGAATCCGTACCCGGGGTGCACGGCCCGCGCGCCCGTGCGGCGGGCCGCCTCCAGGAGCGCGGGCACGTTCAGATAGCTCTCGGAGGCGGGCGGCGGGCCGATGCGGACCGCCGTGTCCGCCTCCCGTACGTGCCGGGAGTCCGCGTCCGCGTCGCTGAAGACCGCGACCGAGCGCACCCCCTGCTCCCGCAGGGTCCGGATCACCCGGACCGCGATCTCGCCGCGGTTGGCGACCAGCACGGTGTCGAACATCGTCATCTGTTCCTCACATCCGGAAGACGCCGAAGCCGGGCCCGGCCGGGTCCTTCTGGGGCAGCGGGGCGTTGGCGCAGGCCGTGAGCGCGAGGCCCAGGACCTGCCGGGTGTCCACGGGGTCGATCACGCCGTCGTCCCAGAGCCGGGCGGTCGCGTAGTACGCGTTGCCCTGGGTCTCGTACTGGGCGCGGATCGGGGCCTTGAACGTCTCCTCGTCCTCGGCGCTCCAGTCGTCGCCGAGCTGGTCGCGCTTGACGGTGGCCAGCACGGAGGCGGCCTGCTCGCCGCCCATCACCGAGATCTTGGCGTTCGGCCACATCCACAGGAAACGGGGGCTGTAGGCCCGGCCGCACATCGAGTAGTTGCCCGCGCCGTACGAACCGCCGACCACGACCGTCAGCTTCGGCACGCGGGTGCAGGCCACGGCCGTGACCATCTTCGCGCCGTGTTTGGCGATGCCGCCCGCCTCGTAGTCCCGGCCGACCATGAAGCCGGAGATGTTCTGGAGGAAGACGAGCGGGATGCCGCGCTGGTCGCACAGCTCGATGAAGTGCGCGCCCTTCTGGGCCGACTCGGAGAACAGGATCCCGTTGTTCGCGACGATCCCGACGGGGTGACCGTGGACGCGGGCGAAGCCGGTGATCAGCGTCGTGCCGTACTCCGCCTTGAACTCCTGGAAGCGCGAGCCGTCCACCACCCGGGCGATCACCTCGCGCACGTCGTACGGGGTGCGGGAGTCCACCGGGACCGCCCCGTACAGCCCGGCCGGGTCCACCTTCGGCTCCTCGGCCGGCTCGACCGACCAGGGGAGCGGGGCCCGGTCCGGGAGGGTCGCGACGATGGTGCGGACGATCCGCAGGGCGTGCGCGTCGTCCTCCGCGAGGTGGTCGGTGACGCCCGACGTACGGGAGTGGACCTCGCCGCCGCCCAGCTCCTCGGCGGTGACCACCTCGCCGGTGGCGGCCTTCACCAGCGGCGGGCCGCCGAGGAAGATCGTGCCCTGGCCGCGGACGATGACGGCCTCGTCGCTCATCGCCGGGACGTACGCCCCGCCCGCCGTGCAGGAGCCCAGCACCGCGGCGATCTGCGGGATGCCCGTCCCCGACATCCGGGCCTGGTTGTAGAAGATCCGCCCGAAGTGGTCCCGGTCGGGGAAGACCTCGTCCTGCATCGGCAGGAACGCGCCGCCCGAGTCGACCAGATAGAGGCAGGGGAGGCGGTTCTCCAGCGCCACCTCCTGGGCGCGCAGGTGCTTCTTCACGGTCATCGGGTAGTACGTGCCGCCCTTGACGGTCGCGTCATTGGCGACGATCACGCACTCCCGGCCGCTGACCCGCCCGATCCCGGCGATCACTCCGGCCGCCGGGGCGGCGCCCCCGTACAGCCCCTCGGCCGCCAGCGGGGCCAGCTCCAGGAACGGCGAGCCCGGGTCGAGGAGGGTGTCCACCCGGTCCCGGGGGAGCAGCTTGCCGCGCGCCTCGTGGCGGGCCCGGGCCTTCTCACCCCCGCCCAGCCGTGCCGTGGCGAGGCGTCCCGCCAGCTCGTCGGAGAGCGCGCGATGAGCCGCCTCGTTGGCCTGCCAGGCCTCCGAGGCGGGATCGGCCGCGCTCGCCAGGACCGGTGCCTGCTGCATCGTGTCGAGCCCCCTTGCCCGTACCGCGATAGTCAACCGCTGCTGTTAGTGATCGTTAACGCGTTTCCCTCAGGTTAACGAGCGCTAACGACCCTGTCTAGAATGCATCCTCATGAGCACCCATGCCGCCGCCCGCGTCGCGGCCCCCACCCGCCGCGAGCAGATCCTCCGGGAGGCCGCCCGGCTCTTCGCCGAGCGCGGCTTCCACGGCGTCGGCGTCGACGAGATAGGCGCCGCCGTCGGGATCAGCGGCCCCGGCCTCTACCGCCACTTCCCCGGCAAGGACGCGATGCTCGCCGAACTGCTGGTGGGCATCAGCGAGCGTCTGCTGGAGGGCGGTCGCATGCGGGTGTCGGAGGACGCCGCCCGGGGTGGCGGCTCCCCGGAGGCCCTCCTGGACGCGCTCATCGAGGGCCATATCGACTTCGCCCTCGACGACCGCCCCCTGATCACCCTCCACGACCGCGAGCTGGACCGGCTGCGCGACACGGACCGCAAGCGGGTGCGCCGGCTCCAGCGCGAGTACGTGGAGGTCTGGGTCGGCGTCGTCCGCGCCCTCTATCCGTCGCTGGCCGAGAACCGGGCCCGGGTCACCGTGCACGCCGTCTTCGGCCTGCTGAACTCCACCCCGCACCTGGCCCGCCCCGAGGCCCTGCCCGGCCGGGCCGTGACCGCCGCCCTGCTGCACCGGTTGGCCCGGGGCGCCTTCGCCGCGGCGGAGCCCTCCTGAGCGGTGGCCTCCGCCGGCGGGCGCTCTCGGTTCCGGGCAACCCCGGACGGGGTGCGTACGTCTGTCCGGTCAGGACGCAACGAATCGGGGAGTCGCACCATGGCCGTCTCACTGGGTGAAGAGATCATGCTGCTGTCGCTGGACGACACGACCGGCGCGCCGAAGGGGGAGACCGCGGCCCGCTGGGGCGTGGCGGCGGGCATGCTCCTGGAGCTGGTCATGGCGGGCCGTGTCACGGTGAAGGGCGGCCGCGTCGAGGTCTTCGACCCGTTCCCGACGGGCGACCCGCTCCTGGACGGACGGCTCGACCGGCTGGTGCGCTGGGTCCACGGGGCGTCCAGCAGCCGCAAGGTCACCGACTGGCTGACCCGGGACCACGCCAAGGGCTCGCAGGACATCGTGGAGAGCCTCTGCGCCCGCGGCCTGGTGACCGAGGAGAGGCACCGGGCCCTCGGCGTCTTCCCGGTCCGCCGCTACCCGGAGGCCGACGGAACGGTCGAGCGGGAGCTGCGCACCCGGCTGGCCGACGTGGTGCTGCACGGGGCCGGGCCGGACGCCCGCACCAGCGCCCTCATCGCCCTGCTGCACGCCACGGGCATGCACCCCCAGGCCTTCCCCGGCCTGCCGAAGAAGCAGGTCGCCCCGCGCATGGCCCACATCGCCGAAGGCCACTGGGCGGGTGTGAGCGTGGGCGAGGCGATCCGTAACCTCCAGGTGGCGATCGCCACGGTGACCGTGGTGACGGTCCTCACCGTGGTGTCGTAGCCCGCCCGGAGCGCAGGGCATGACGGACACGGACACCAACTGAACCGAGAGGGACACGTGCTGCGAAGCCCGGAGACCATGGAGCCCACCCCCGGAACGCCCCGGCCCCACCGCATCGTCGAGGTCGACGCGCTGCGCGGCTTCGCGCTCTGTGGCATCTTCCTCGCCAATGTCCTGGTGATGGCGGGCCTCGACGGGCAGCGCGGCGGAGGACCGCACACCAGCGGCGTGGACCAGGTCGCGTACTGGCTGGTCATGATGTTCGTGCAGACCAAGTTCTATCTGCTGTTCTCGTTCCTCTTCGGCTACAGCTTCACCCTGCAGATGGGCGCGGCCGAACGCGACGGCGCGTCCTTCGCGCCGAGGATGCTGCGCCGGCTGCTCGGCCTGTTCGTGCTCGGGCTCCTGCACGCCGCGCTGCTGTACCCCGGTGACATCCTCGCCACCTACGCCGTCCTCGGCCTGGTCCTGTTCGCCGCGCGCTCGGCCGACCCGGGCAGGATGTGGCGCGCCGCGCTCTGGGTGTACGGGGTCCTGGCCGGGCTCTATCTTCTCGTCGGGGCGGCCGTCGCCCTGGTGGACTCCGGGGTCGACGAGACGTCCGCCGCCGCGAGCGCCGAGCAGACCGCCGCGTACCGGGGCGGCGCCGGCGACGTGATCCGGGCCAACATCGGCGCGTGGCCGGACCTGCTGGCCGGACTGTTCCTGATAGGCGGCATGGTGGTCGCCGCCTTCCTGGCCGGGTTCGTGGCGGGAAAGCGCCGCCTCCTCACCGGCACCCGGGACCGGGCGGTCCGGTTGCGCCGGATCTTCGTGTGGGGGCTGGCCGTCGGGCTGCCCGGCGGGGCGCTCATGGCGGCGGGCGCGGTGGGCCCGCTGGGCGCCCGCTGGGAGGTCCCGATGTTCGTCGTCGGCATGGTCACGGCACCGGCGCTCAGCGCGGCGTACGCGAGCGGCCTGCTCCTGTGGTTCGCCACTCCGCGCGGCGCGCGCCTCGCCGCCCGGCTGGCCCCGGCGGGCCGTATGGCGCTCACCAACTATCTGACGCAGTCCCTGGTGATGGCGCTCGTCCTCACCGGTTACGGGGCGGCCCTGTACGGCAGGGTCGGGGCGGCGGCCGTGCTGGGCGGTGCGCTGCTCTTCTACGGGTTCCAACTCGCCGCCTCGGCCTGGCTGATGAGGCGCTACCGGTTCGGCCCCGTCGAACGGCTGCTGCGGACCGTCACGTTGTGGGGCCCGCCGACCCCTCGCGTACGGGAGCCCTGAACCCCGGGAGCCGGCCCCCTCGGGGCCCGGGGGCCACCGGGCAGCCGGGATAGCAGGTGCCGAGGTCGTAGTTCCAGTTCGTGGGGGAGGGGCGGCTGTCCGGCGGTCCGTCGAAGTCGTCCCGCAGCAGCTCGGTTCAGCCGTCCGCCCCGGGCGCGGCGGACGGCGCGGACGGAGCGGGTGCGGCGGACGAAGCGCCCGGGGCGGGGGCGGCGGACGGCGCGCCCGGGGCGGGGGCGGCGAGCGGGGGCAGCGCGCCCGACTCCGTCAGCAGCCGCTCCAGTCGGGGGGTCAGCACGATGGCCGCCACGTTCGTCAGATGGGTGTCGTCCCGGTAGAGCAGGATCCGGTCCCGTACCGCCGGGCACGTCGGGCCGTCCCCCGGGCAGAGCACCGGGTTCACGCTGACGGACCGCACACCCGGCACCGCACCGGCCGCGATCCGCCGCGCCAGCGGGTCCGCCCCGACCGCGTCCGCCCGGCTGAACGCACAGGCCGCCACCTCGTCCGGAGCGCCGGAGACGCACGCCGGGATGTCCTTACCCGGTACGGGGGTGTCCTCGATGTACACGATCGGCGCGCCGGTCGCCCGCAGCGCCTTCAGCGTCTTCTCCCATGCGGTGGAGAGGAGTTCACGGTCGGCGGTGTAGCGGTTGAGTGAGCCGATCACGATGAGGCGGGGCTTCGGCCCCGTCCGCAGGCGGTCCAGGGTGTCGGCCCGCCAGATGTCGCACTCCCGGTACTCGCGTCCCAACTGGGAGTTCTTCACGGTGAGTTCCGGCAGCGGGCAGCCCTGTTTCACCAGCTCCTGGAGTGCCCAGCCGCGCTGGGAGGCCAGCGCGAGCAGCGGGGAGAACCACTGGCCGGCGTGCGAGTCGCCGAGCAGGACGACGCGGTCGGGGCTGTCCACCGCCCCGAACAGGCACTTAGGGCTGCGGGTCGCCGCCGGGGCGACCTGGCAGGCCCCGTCCGGCGGGAAGTCCTTACGTGCCTGTGCCGGGCCCGGCACCAGCGGGCCGTCCGCGAGCGGAGAGCCCTCGGCCCGGGCGAGCAGCGAGGGGCCGGCGGCCGCACCCGGCGGGAGACCCTTGGCGTCGACGGGGGTGGCCGGGCCCATCAGGTGCAGGGTCGTGGTGCCGACGACCAGCGCGAGCACGACGGGCAGGACGATGGCGGAGATCCCCACCGCCATTCCCCGGCGCGGGAGTTCGGAGACCGTACGGCTGCGGCGCAGCGGCTGCTCGACCCAGCGCATGGTGGCGAGGGCGGGCAGCGCGGCGGCCAGCGTCAGGGCCGTCTTCGCGGGCCAGCCGAGCGCCCCGAGACGCGCCTCGGCGAGGACGAGCACCGGCCAGTGCCACAGGTACAGGTTGTAGGAGAGCCGCCCGACCGCCCGGGGGGCCCGGCCGCTGAGCAACCGCTCGACGCCATAGGCGCCTTGGGTGTCATCCCCACCCCGGCCCGGGATCGCGGCGAGGATGACGGCGGCCGTGCCCAGGGTGGGGACGAGCGCCGCGTAGCCGGGGTACGGGGTCGACGCGTCGTACGACACGACGCACCAGCCGATCGCCGCGGCCCCCGCCCAACCGCAGACCAGCCGCAGCGGACGCGGCCCGCGCAGCAGATGCCAGGGCAGCAGCGCCAGCAGCGCGCCGACCGCGAACTGCCAGACCCGCGAAGGGGTTGCGAGGTACGCGAGCGAGACGGAGTCCCGCGTCCAGTGCAGCGACAGCGCGAACGAGGCGAGCGCCACGGCGGCGGTGGCGAGCGCCACGGCCGCGCGCACGGCCCGGCCCCGGCGGACCGCACGGGCGGCGACCAGCACGATCACCGCCAGCAGCGGGGCCCAGAACAGGTAGAACTGCTCCTCGACGGCGAGCGACCAGAAGTGCAGCAGCGGGCTCTGGTCGTGCCCGGCGGCCAGGTAGTCGGTCTGCTGGGAGACGAAACGCCAGTTGGCGACGGACAGCGCGGACGCGAGGACGTCCTGCTCCAGGCCGGCGCGGAGCAGCGGTACGGTCAGCCACGCCCCGGCGACCGCGACCGCGGCGAGGACGACGGCGGCGGAGGGCAGCAGCCGGCGGGCCCGGCGGGAGAAGAAGTCGCCGAGCCGGATCCGGCCGGTGGTGATCGCCTCCCGGACCAGGAGCCCGGTGATCAGATAGCCGGAGATGACGAAGAAGACGTCCACGCCGACGAAGCCGCCCGCCGCCCCCGGTATCCGGGCGTGGAAGGCGAGGACCGCGAGGACGGCGACCGCGCGCAGCCCCTCGATGTCGGGCCGGAACGTGGACCGGTGCGGGCTGGGCCCGGACTCGCCGCCCGAGCTGCCCGAGCCGGCCGAACTGTCCGAGCTGCCTGAGCTGCCCGAGCCGGCCGAACTGCCTGAGCTGCCTGAGCCGGCCGAACTGTCCGAGCTGCCCGAACTGTCCGAGCTGCCCGCGTGTGGAGGTGTGGCCGGCGGCGGGGGAGCGGACCGCTTCCGGCGGGGGCCGCGGGCGAGGAGGAACGGCATCGGGTGGCGCCTTTCGGGACGGCTCAACTCAGCCACGGGAGCATCGGGTCGACCCACCCGGAGGCGAGCAGGCCGGTGAGCAGGAGGACGGCGGAGGCGGCCAGCGCCTCGGGCCAGCGGCGGGGCAGCATGCCCGTCCGGGCCGGTGGACGGCGGCCGGTGAGCGCCCGCACGGCCTCGGCGGGTGATCGGCCGTCCGGCCGCAGCCCGGCCGACAGGTCGCGGATCAGGGGAACGTTGATCTGGAGCTGGACCAGGAGGTAGAGGCCGAGGCCCCAGGTGGGCTCCCAGCCGCTACGGGCCACGGCCAGCGCGAGGCCGACGGCGGCGGCCCCGTTGGACAGGACCAGCCAGACCAGCGAGACGCCCACCACCCGGCGGGCCATCGAGCCCGAACTCCCCCCGCGTCGGGCCTCCTTGTCCTCAGGCCCCCTGTTCTGCGCCCCCGTGGGCACCCAGGCGGCGCTGCGGCCCCGCAGGGTGTGCCAGAACGCGGTGGCGGCGGCCACGCTGGTGAGGACGCCTGCGCGGATCACCTCCACCCGCCACCGGGTCCGGCTGATCCGGGGAAGCAGTACGTGCCACAGCCAGAGCGGGGCGAGCAGCGGCAGCACATGCCAGGGGCGGATGTGGTCCGGGTACCAGAACATCATCACCAGCGGCGGCAGCGGGGCGGCGAAGGTGTTCACGGCCGTGGTCAGGTAGCCGATGACGCCCTCGTAGAAGCAGAGCCGCATCCGCCAGGGCGCGCCCATCCGCTGGAGGACCGGGGTGCCGAGGAGGTGCAGGTTGCCCATCGCCCACCGGTACTGCTGGTTGACGAACGAGGTGACCGTGTCGGGCGAGGTGCCCTTGGCGACCAGGACCGGGACGTACTGGGTGCGGAACCCCCGCTCGTGCAGGGCGAGTCCGGTGTACAGGTCCTCGCTGTGGTCGAGCCGGGCGAAGCCGCCCGCCAGGTCGATCGCGGCGCGCCGGTAGACGGCGTTGCTGCCGCAGCAGATCGCCGCGTCGCTGGCGTCCCGCGAGGGCTGGATCCAGCGGAAGAACCACTCCTGCGCGGACCCGGCGGCGCGCTGGATCCAGTCCATGCCCGCGTCGGTGTCGAAGCACTGCGGGCTCTGCACGATGCCGACGGCGGGGTCCGCGAGATACGGGACCAGATGGCGCAGGAAGTCCGGCCGGGGTGCGAAGTCCGCGTCCAGGATCGCGATGTACTCGGCCTCGGACAGCGTGAGTGCGTGGTTGAGGTTCCCCGCCTTCTTCAGGTGGCCCCGGTCGGGGCGTACGACGTACCGGTAGCCGTGCTCGGCCGCCAGGGCCGCCACCTCGGCCCGGTCGGCGTCGTCCAGCACCCAGACGGTGAGCGCGTCGGGCCAGTCGAGGGCGGCGACCGCGCGGTAGGCGTTGGCGAGGACGGGAAGAGGCTCGCCGCAGGTCGGCAGGTAGAGGTCCACGCCCGGCAGCCCGGCGGGCCGCCAGGCGCGGACGAGCACCTCGTGGGAGGCCCGGGTGAGCCGGCGCTGACGCAGGCTGTTCACGGAGGACAGCAGCAGGGCCACGACGTTCAGCCCGAGGATCGCGAGGAACGCCCACAGCGCCGGGGTCCGCAGCGCGAAGGTGAACATCGTCGCCGCGGTGAACACGAAGGCCAGCGAGCTGCTCACCAGTACCCACCGGCGCTGCGGCCCGAAGTACCAGTAGAGCTCGTCGTCGGACGGAGGTTGCGGAAGGTGATGCACGGTCATAAAGCCCCCCACGGCTGTGTATGTGGCCGTTTCAGGTGGCCCACCCTAATGTGAAAGGTATAGACCACTTACCCGAGAGCGCCCCAACGGAGAGAATCGGACACCGGTTTGGCGCGACTCAATTGGTCCAGACCTCTGGGTGTTCCCTTCGGGCCCGACGCCCGCCCGGCGAGGGAAGAAGCAGGTCACGCGGGGGTGAACAGTCCTGGAAGAACGGCCGCCCGGACGCCCGACCGGCCACCGGTCCCCAGGTCCGGTCCGCAGGCGGGGCCGCGAGCGGACCCGCCGCCGGACAGAACCCCGGCGCACCCCGCCCGCCGGGCAGTACACCGGGCACGCCCCGCGCACCGGACGGCACAATGGGTCCATGCCGATACCCAGCCGCGCCGCCCTCGTCGACCACCTCGTCCGTACGCGTATCGCGGGGGACGTCGCCACGCCACGCGACAACAACCTCTCCCACTACCGCAAGCTCGCCAACGGCGACCGCCACTACTGGCTGGGCCTGGAACTGGGCGACCGCTGGACCGACGAGCAGGACGTGCTCGCCGTGATGGCCGAGCGCTGCGGCGTCAACGACGACCCGGCGCACCGGCAGGGCCAGGACACCATCGACCCGGAGCTCACGGTCGACGCCCTGGAGCGGATGGCGGCCCGGCTGCGCAAGGCCGCGGACGGCCGCGAGCGGGTCCTGTTCGCCACCGGACACCCCGGCGGCATGCTGGACGTGCACCGGCAGACGGCGGACGCGCTGCGCCGCGCGGGCTGCGAGATCGTCCGTGTCCCGTCCGGGCTGATGGCGGACGAGGGCATGGTCTTCCAGTTCGCCGACGTCGCGATGCTGGAACGCGGGGCGACCCTCTGGCACACCCACTCCCCGGCCCCGATGGCCGCCATCCTGGACGCCATGGCCCACCTGGGCCGCCCGCTGCCCGACCTGGTCGTCGCCGACCACGGCTGGGCGGGCTGCGCGGGGCAGCGGGGGCTGGACGCGATCGGTTACGCGGACTGCAACGACCCGGCCCTGTTCCTCGGCGAGGCGGAGGGCACGCTCCAGGTCACGGTCCCGCTGGACGACCACGTCACCGACCCGCGCTTCTACGACCCGATGACGGACTACCTGCTGCACGCGGCGGGGCTGCTGGAGACGGAGCCTGTGGAGCCCGTGGAGGCCGTGGAGGCCGTGGAGGAGCCCGCCGCGTAGGCGACGGCGGCCGGCGATGGGCCTCGGGCCCGGCGGGTGTCGTCACCGACACCGACACCGACACCGACGCAGGGGCAAGGGCAGGCCATGGAGTTCAGCACGGCGATGTTCCGGACCGGGAACAGCACGGGCGTCGAGGTGCCTCAGGGGCCGGAGTGCCGCAGCCGGTGCGCCCGCCCCGGCGTCGGGTCCAGGTACACCCGCCGGATCGACGGGAACCGCTCGCGCAACTGGTCCTCCGCCTCCTCGCAGGCCCACTCGACCTCCGCCGCGGTGGCGGTGTCCCGGAAGTCGACCTTCGCGGCGATCAGCAGCTCGGCCGGCCCCTGGATCAGCGTGGTCAGCTCCAGTACGTCCACGATGTGCGGCACCGACAGCAGTTCCTCGCGCACGCCCGAGCGCATCGCCGGGGGCAGTGGCCGCCCGATGAGCAGTCGCGCGTTGGCGCGGCCGAGCACCCATGCCACGTACACCAACAGCAGCCCGATCAGGCAGGAGGCGATCCCGTCCCAGACGCCCGAGCCGGAGAGCTGCCCGCCCAGCAGCCCGCCCGCCGCCAGCAGCAGCCCGATCAGGGCCGCCGCATCCTCCATCACGACGGCCTTCACCGCCGTGTCGGGTGTGTGGCGCAGGTAGTACGTGTCCGGCACCCGCAGCCGTGACGCCTCGCGCCGCACCTGCTTGACCCCGGTGCGCAGCGAGTAGCCCTCCAACAGGAAGGCGACGCCGAGGACGAGGTAGGAGAGGAGCGGATCGCCCGGCTCCTCGCCCTCGACCAGGGTGTGCACCCCGTCGTAGACCGAGAAGACGGCCCCGCCGACGAAGGTGGCGATGGAGGCGAGCATCGCCCAGATGTAGCGCTCGGGGCCGTAACCGAGGGGATGGTCCTCGTCGGCCGGCTTCCCGCTCCGCTTGAGCGCGGTGAGGAGCATGACCTCGGTGACGGTGTCGGCGACCGAGTGGGCCGCCTCGGAGAGCATCGCGCTGGAGCCGCTGACCAGCCCGGCGACGGCCTTCGCCACGGCGATGCCGAGGTTGGCGACGGCCGCCACGATCACCGTGGAAGTGGACTCCCCGCCATCAGCTTCACTGTCCGCCTCCGCGTCACCCATGGTGGGGAGTATGTCCGAAATGGTACGTGAGGTGGCGCTCATCCCCCGGGGTGCGTCATTCCCGTGGGACGCGGACGACGCCTTCCTGGATGACGGTGATCGCGAGACGCCCGTCGGCGGTGTGGATACGGGCCTGGCCCAGGCCGCGCCCGCCGGAGGCCGACGGGGACTCCTGGTCGTACAGCAGCCACTCGTCCGCCCGGAACGGCCGGTGGAACCACATCGCGTGGTCCAGGCTCGCCCCGACCACGTCGCCGACCGCCCAGCCGCCCCGCCCGTGGGCGAGGAGCACCGAGTCGAGCAGGGTCATGTCGGAGACGTACGTCGCGAGGCAGACGTGCAGCAGCGGATCGTCGGCGAGCTTCCCGTTCGTCCGGAACCACACCTGGGAGCGCGGTTCGCGCGCCTTGCCCACCGTGGCGAACGGTGGCGTGTCCACGTACCGCAGGTCCACGGCCGCCCGCGCCTCGATCAGCCGGTCCACGACCCCCGGATCGCTGAAGCGGTCCGCGTACCGGGGCAGCATCTCGGCGGCCGTCGGCAAGGTCTCCGGGTCCGGGGCGGCGGGCATGGGCGCCTGGTGCTCCATGCCCTCCTCGTGACTTTGGAAGGACGCGGAGAGGTGGAAGATCGGCTGCCCGTGCTGGACGGCGACGACGCGGCGGGTGGTGAAGGACCTCCCGTCGCGGATGCGGTCGACGCTGTAGACGATCGGCGCGCCCGGGTCGCCCGCCCGCAGGAAGTACGCGTGCAGGGAGTGGGCGGCCCGGTCGTCCGGGACGGTGCGGCCGGCGGCGACGAGCGCCTGGGCCGCGACCTGGCCGCCGAACACCCGGGGCACGAGCGAACCGCGGCTCACGCCCCGGAAGATGTCCCGCTCGATCTGCTCCAGGTCGAGCAGGTGGAGCAGATCGAGCAGGGGATCGGGGCTCTCGTTCATAGAGGGAACGTAACCCCTTACAGGCCCATGGACTTGGCGATGATCGACTTCATGACCTCGCTGGTGCCGCCGTAGATGCGGTTGACCCGGTTGTCCGCGTACAGGCGGGCGATCGGGTACTCGTTCATGAAGCCGTAGCCGCCGTGCAACTGGAGGCAGCGGTCGATGACGCGGTGGGCGACCTCGGTGCAGAACAGCTTCGCGGAGGCGGCCTCGGCCGCCGTCAGCTCGCCGGCGTCCAGGGCCTCCAGCGCGCGGTCGGCGACGGCCTGGGCCGCGTCGACCTCGGCCTGGCAGGCGGCCAGTTCGAACTTGGTGTTCTGGAACGAGGCGACCGTCTTGCCGAAGACCGTGCGCTCGCGCACGTAGTCCGAGGCGAAACGGACGGCGGCCGCGGCCTGGGCGTACGCGCCGAAGGCGATGCCCCAGCGCTCGGAGGCCAGGTTGGTGCCGAGGTAGCCGAAGCCCTTGTTCGCCTCGCCCATGAGGTCCTCGGCCGGGACCTTGACGTCGACGAACGCCAGCTCGGCGGTGTCGGAGGTCTTCAGGCCGAGCTTGTCGAGCTTGCGGCCGACCGAGTAGCCCGCGGACCTGGTGTCGACGGCGAAGAGGGAGATGCCGAAGCGGCGGTCGTCCTCGCGGGGGGCGGCGGTGCGGGCGCAGACGATCACGCGGTCGGCGTGCACGCCGCCGGTGATGAAGGTCTTCGCGCCGTTGAGGACGTAGTGCGTGCCGTCCTCGGAGAGCTTGGCGGTGGTCTTCATGCCCGCGACGTCGGAGCCGGCGCCCGGCTCGGTCATCGCGAGGGCCCACATCTCCTCGCCGGTGGCGAACTTCGGCAGCCAGCGCTTCTTCTGCTCGTCGGTGGCGAGCATCTTCACGTAGGGCAGGCCGAGCAGCGTGTGCACGCCGGAGCCGCCGAAGGAGACGCCCGCGCGGGCGGTCTCCTCGTAGATGACGGCCTCGTACTTGTGAGAGTCGATGCCCGCGCCGCCGTACTCCTCGTCGACCTCGATGCCGAAGATGCCCAGCTCACCGAGTTTGAGGTAGAAGTCGCGCGGCACCTGGCCCGCGGCGAACCACTCGTCGTAGACCGGTACGACCTCGGCCGTGATGAAGGCGCGGATGGTCTCCCGGAACGCCTCGTGGTCCTCGTTGAATACCGTACGGCGCACGGGATGCCTCCTGGGTCGGCAGTCGATTCGATCTCGGCTAAGCGCTTGCTCAGATTTCCTTCGAAGTTACCCGCCGGTTGTGGTCGCTGTCCAGGGTGATGCTCGGCACGCGGAGCCCCGGTGCACACGGACGGGAACCCGCGTGCGGCCCGATTGTCAGTGGCGTGGGGGAGTATCGGAACGACGGCGACGGAACGTACGGAACGTATGCGGGAGACCACCGTGACCATCACGAACGAGCGGCTGGCGGGGTATGAGTTCCTGGCCCTGCTGTACGAGGACGACTACTTCCCGGACCACGTCCTGGACAGGGGCACGGCGGTCCTGCGCGCCCTGTGCGAACGGATCGAGGCCGAGAAGCCCGCCGACCTCACCGCGCTGTACGCACTGACGGCGGTGGCCACCGAGGCGTTCAACAGCCTGGAGGCGGAGTTCGAGGCGGCGGGCAGCGAGATCGAGACAGTCGCCCGCGAGGAGATAGGCGAGGCCTTCTGGATCATCGCGACGGCGTACGGCTTCGCGGACGCGGACCCGGAGAAGCTGATCGCCGAGCGCGAGTGGTGACCGGGCCCCGCGTCCGAAGGACGGGCCGGGCACCGGCGACCGTGGGAGGGTGAGGGAGTGAGGCTGGAGGACCTGGCCCGGCTCCGTCGGGCCCGCGACCGCATGGACCGCGAGTACGCCGAACCACTCGACGTCCCCTCGCTGGCCCGCGCCGCGCTGATGTCGCCCGGCCACTTCTCCCGCAGCTTCCGCGCCGCCTTCGGCGAGACCCCGTACAGCTATCTCATGACCCGCCGCATCGAGCGGGCCAAGGCATTGCTGCGCCGGGGCGATCTGTCGGTCACGGACGTCTGCTTCGCCGTCGGCTGTACGTCGCTCGGCTCGTTCAGCACGCGCTTCACCGAACTGGTCGGCGAGAGCCCCAGCGCCTACCGGGCCCGCCCCCACGACGCGGGCGAGACCATCCCCGCGTGCGTCGCCAAGATGCTCACCCGACCGGTCAGGAATGGAGAAGCGGATCGCACCCGCCGCCCGTAGCGTGAAATCCATGGACATCAAACTCTCGCAGTGCTTCATCGCCGTCGACGACCACGACAAGGCGCTCGCCTTCTACCGCGACGCCCTGGGAATGGAGGTGCGCAACGACGTCGGATTCGAAGGCATGCGCTGGGTGACCGTCGGATCCCCCGCACAGCCGGACGTGGAGATCGTCCTGGAGCCGCCGCTCGCGGACCCGAACGCCCCGGCCGCCGACCGCCGGACCATGGACGAGCTGCTCGCCAAGGGCATGCTGCGCGGCGTCATCCTCTCCGCCGAAGACGTGGACGCGGCCTTCGAGAAGGTCCGCGCGGCGGGCGGAGAGGTGCTCCAGGAGCCGATCGACCAGCCGTACGGCGTCCGCGACTGCGCCTTCCGGGACCCCTCCGGCAACATGATCCGCATCACTCAGGCCAAGAAGTAACACCAGCCCCCAGGGGCCGGGGCCCGATACGGGCCCCGGCCCTCACGCACGACCAGTAGGCTCCGCGCACCAGCGGGCGCCGGTACCAGCCGCACCAGCCGAACGAGCCGTACCAGCAGGGCTCCCGCACCAGCAGGCTCCGCGCATCAGTAACGGCCAGTTATGGAGAGACAAACGAGCATGGCTCCGCGAACGAAGACCCAGCAGCCGCCCGCGCAGCACGCTGCCGACAGCCACGACCTGATCCGTGTGCACGGTGCGCGGGAGAACAACCTGAAGGACGTCAGTATCGAGCTCCCGAAGCGCCGGCTGACGGTGTTCACCGGAGTCTCCGGCTCGGGCAAGAGCTCGCTGGTCTTCGCCACGATCGCCGCGGAGTCCCAGCGGCTGATCAACGAGACCTACCCCGCCTTCGTCCAGGGCTTCATGCCCAACCAGGCACGGCCCGACGTCGACGTCCTCGACGGGCTGACGACGGCGATCATCGTCGACCAGCAGCGCATGGGCAGCGACCCCCGCTCCACGGTCGGCACCGCCACCGACGCCAACGCCATGCTCCGGATCCTCTTCAGCCGGCTCGGCAAGCCGCACATCGGCCCGCCCGGCGCGTTCGCCTTCAACGTCCCCTCGGTGACGGCCAGCGGCGCGATCACCGTCGAGCGCGGCAACAAGAAGGCCGTCAAGGCGACCTTCAGCCGCACCGGCGGCATGTGTCCCCGCTGCGAGGGCCGCGGTTCGGTCTCGGACATCGACCTCACCCAGCTCTACGACGACTCCAAGTCGATCGCCGAGGGCGCGTTCACCATCCCCGGCTGGAAGTCCGACAGCTGGTGGACCGTGCGGACGTACGCGGAGTCGGGCTTCCTCGACCCGGACAAGCCGATCGCGAAGTTCACCAAGAAGGAGATGCAGGACTTCCTCTACCGGGAGCCGACCAAGGTGAAGGTCGAGGGCGCGAACCTCACCTTCGAGGGTCTGATCCCCAAGATCCAGAAGTCGTTCCTCTCCAAGGACCGCGAGTCGATGCAGCCTCACATCCGGGAGTTCGTCGACCGGGCGGTCACCTTCACCACCTGCCCCGAGTGCGAGGGGACCCGGCTCACCGAGGGCGCCCGCTCCTCGAAGATCAAGAAGATCTCCATCGCCGACGCCTGCGCGATGGAGATCCGGGACCTCGCGGAGTGGGTCCGCGGCCTGGACGAGCCCTCGGTCGCCCCGCTGCTCGAAGCCCTCCAGCAGACGCTGGACTCGTTCGTGGAGATCGGCCTCGGCTATCTCGCCCTGGACCGCCCCTCGGGCACCCTCTCCGGCGGCGAGGCGCAACGCGTCAAGATGATCCGCCACCTCGGTTCCTCACTGACCGACGTCACCTATGTCTTCGACGAGCCCACCATCGGTCTGCACCCGCACGACATCCAGCGGATGAACGACCTGCTGCTGCGCCTGCGCGACAAGGGCAACACCGTCCTCGTCGTGGAGCACAAGCCCGAGGCCATCGCCATCGCCGACCACGTCGTCGACCTCGGCCCCGGGGCCGGTACGGCGGGCGGCACCGTCTGCTTCGAGGGCACCCTGGAAGGCCTCCGCGCCTCCGACACCGTCACCGGCCGCCACCTGGATGACCGGGCCGTCCTCAAGGACGAGGTGCGCAAGTCCACCGACGCGCTGGAGATCCGGGGCGCGACCTCGCACAACCTCCGCGACGTCGACGTCGACATCCCGCTCGGCGTCCTCACCGTCATCACCGGTGTCGCCGGCTCCGGGAAGAGCTCGCTCGTCCACGGATCGATCCCGGCGGGCGAGAACGTCATCTCGGTCGACCAGAGCCCCATCAAGGGTTCCCGCCGCAGCAACCCGGCGACGTACACGGGCCTCCTGGAGCCGATCCGCAAGGCCTTCGCCAAGGCCAACGGCGTGAAGCCCGCCCTGTTCAGCGCCAACTCCGAGGGCGCCTGCCCCACCTGCAACGGCGCGGGCGTCATCTTCACCGACCTCGGCATGATGGCGAGCGTCTCCAGCCCCTGCGAGGACTGCGAGGGCAAGCGGTTCCAGGCCTCCGTCCTCGACTACCACCTGGGGGGCCGGGACATCAGCCAGGTCCTCGCCATGTCGGTCGCCCAGGCCGAGGAGTTCTTCGGCTCCGGAGAGGCGGCCATCCCGGCCGCGCACAAGATCCTCGACCGCCTCGTGGACGTCGGCCTCGGCTATCTGAGCCTCGGCCAGCCGCTCACCACCCTGTCCGGCGGCGAACGTCAACGCCTGAAGCTGGCAACGCACATGGGCGACAAGGGCGGCGTCTACGTCCTCGACGAGCCGACCACCGGCCTGCACCTCGCGGACGTCGAGCAGCTCCTCGGCCTGCTGGACCGCCTCGTCGACTCCGGAAAGTCGGTGATCGTCATCGAGCACCACCAGGCGGTGATGGCCCACGCCGACTGGATCATCGACCTCGGCCCCGGCGCGGGCCACGACGGCGGGCAGATCGTCTTCGAGGGCACCCCGGCCGACCTGGTGGCCGACCGCTCGACCCTGACGGGCGAGCACCTCGCGGAGTACGTGGGGGAGTGAGACCCGGGCCCTTTCCGCCTGTCTTGCGGATCAGGCGGAGAAGGTCCCGCGCTTGACCGCGTCCACGAAGGAGGTCCACCCGGCGGCGGGGATGAGCAGGGTGGGCCCGCCGGGGACCTTGGAGTCGCGGACGGGGACGGCGGTGGGGTGGTGGTCCTGGACTTCTAGGCAGCTGCCGCTGTCACCGTTGCTGTAGGACGACTTGCGCCAGCCGTGGAGGAGCGATGTCGACGGGACGGATTCGCTAGCCATGGTCTCTGAAGCCCCTCGATGTCGCCTTCATCGCTGCCAGCGACTCCTTCAACGGCAGTGCGTCGCTCAGGCCGAGAGTGTAGTCGCCCTGGAATGCCTCGACCACGGATGGCGAATCGTGCAGCTTTCCCATGCGCAAGCCTTCGCTGTACGCCACCGGCGGCTGGTCGTCGAACCACATCAACGTGAGCATGCCGTCGAGCAGAGGGTGGTATCCGAGGCCCAGCGGAATTACGTGTGCGCGGATTCGTTCCGACTCAGTCAACGTGACGATGTGTTCGATCTGCTCGGCCATGACTGTCGGACCGCCAACCGGGCGTCGTAGGACCGCCTCATCGAGCACCGCCCAGACCACAGGCGTGGCCGGGTTCTTGAGGATCTCGGCGCGCTTCAGACGCGCGACAACCGCTCTGTCACGTTCGGCTGCGCTCATCGAGGGAAAAGCTCTCCCGAGAACCGCTCTTGCGTACGCCTCGGTCTGGAGGATTCCCGGGACCAGCGAGGGTGCGTACTCGCGGATCACCGTTGCTTGCTGCTCAAGGTGCTGTACAGGTGCGAAGTAGTTGGCCAGTACTTCGTTGTCTGCGCCGGGCCGGAAGGTGGTCAGCACATCGCCCGTCCCTAGGGCCATGTCGAGCCGCCGGGCATCCTCCTCGCTTGGCATGCGACGCCCCGCCTCGATGTGCGAGATGTGCGACCGCGTCATCAGTGCCCGGTCCGCGAGCTGCTGTTGCGTCAGGCCCGCCGCTTCCCGCCGCGCCTTCAACCATGTGCCATAGGTATTACTCACAGCCAACTCCCGTGCGACGAACGCCGTGTCACCACAAACCCCCTGGCGAGCCTAGCCGCGCCGCTCGCACGCTGTGAGTGGATCGCTACGCAGCGAAGAATTCATCCCCACCGCACACGGAGTTGACGCCCTCATGAAAGAACAGCCGCTGAACACCGTCCGCCTGCTCCCCTGGGCCGGCACGGCAGGCAGGCCGTGTTACGTCGTCGGCAACGGCGACGGCAAGGTCTCTCGCGAGGCCGACAAGGTCGAGGCGATGCAACTCGGCATGGCGTACGAACTCCTCGACCACGCGGACGACCTGGTCGCGGACGACCGGTCCACGGCCGTCCAGCTCCGCCATGTCTCCGCCGCGCTGGCGCACTCACTGCGGGACGTTCACCGGGTCGCCCGGAGCCGGGGCCTGAGGCTGGGGATTCCCGACGCGTTCGAGCCGGACCACCCGTCGGGCCCGGGGCTGGTCCGGCTGCGGCCGTGAGGCGTGGGCGGGCGACCGGGCCCGCTCCGGGCGCTCAGACCCCGGCCGCGCAGAACACGCACACATCCCAGAACGGCAGCGCGTCCAGCACCCTGTGACGTACACACGAGGCCATTGCGGCGTACTCCGGACCGGGCAGAGTATCCGCGCCGGCCTTCGCTGTCGCAGGGTCGAACTCCTCCACCATCGACCGGTACGTGCGCAAATAGCCCTCGGCGCGGGGAGGCTCGTACGTCAGTTCTTCCCACCGGTGGCGGGACAGTGCCAGATCGAGGACGCGCAGCAGGAAGTCCTTCGCCGCAGCCCGCTCCTGCGGTGTGTCCCCCCAGTCGAGGTCCGCCAGGCCGAATCCGACCACCCCGCGCCCCATGATGCTCTGGTCCTGGAGCGTCAGCAGAGCAGCGAAACGGAAGTCCCATGGGTCGTGGGCGAGGTCGGACACGGCGAGCATCAGCACGTCAACGAATACGGCCGTGCCGCCGTTGGTCATCTCCAAGTAGCGACCGCCACCGCCGCGAAACACGTTCATATCCCGAGAGTAAGGAGAGGGACGGCCTTGACGCGCGGGTTCATCGCCGGGTGACCATGAGGCCATGATCCGTACCCTGTCGACGCCTCCCGCCATGGCCCCCGGCTGCCTCGCCGCCGCCCCGCAACCCGTGCTCCCGACAACCGACGGCCACGGCCTGCTGCTGCGCCCCTGGGCACGGGCCGACCCGGCGGCGTTCCTCTCCGCGTACGAGGACGGGGAGACCCGCCGTCGGCACGACACGCATCCGCACGCCCGGGTCAGGGGCGGCTGATCCGTTCGCGCAGCCAGGAGTTGATGCCGGTGAGCGCGGTGGCGGCCAGGGCCGTGGGGTGGCCGGTGAAGCCGTGGGGCGACGCGGGATAGACGCGGAGCTCCACGTCGTTGCCGGCCGCCGACAACCGGCCCGCCAGCGTCAGGTTGTCCTCCAGGAGTACGTCCTCGCTGCCGACGACCAGCAGTGCCGGAGGAAGGCCGTTCAGGTCGGCGTAGAGGGGCGAGATGTCGGGCAGGGTGCGGTCCGCCACGTGACCGGCGTACGCCTGGAGGAAGTACTCCTCCGCGATGAGACGGCCGCCCGGGGTGCCTGCGCTCAGGTCCCACGTACCGAAGCGGAGCGCGGCCCCGGCGAATCGGTCGACGACGCCCCGGTCGCGCAGCCGGAGCAGGGTCGCCAGGGCGAGGGTGGCCCCCGCGGAGCTTCCGCCGATGGCGAGCCGGGTGGTCCCGAAACGCGCCCCGGCCTCTTCGACGAGCCAGAGCGCCACCGCTTCGCAGTCGTCGGGCGCGGCCGGCCAGGGGTGCTCGGGCGCGAGCCGGTAGTCGACGCTGACGACCGCGATGCCGAGGGCGTCCGCGAGCTCGCGGTGGCGTTCGTCGCCTTGCGCCGCGGATCCCATGAAGAAGCCGCCGCCGTGGATCCCCAGGTAGACGGCCCGGGGCGGGCCGTCGGCAGGGAGGAAGATCCGGACCGGGACGCGCACTCCGGCGGCTTCGACGCTCTCCTCGACAGCGGGCGGAACGGCGGCACGGGGAGCGGGCTTCTTCGCGCGGGCCTCCTTCAGCTCCTCGAACGAGCCGGGCCCACGGCCCGCCACCCTCGCCCGGTAGAAGGCGCGAGCCTCGGCGACCTGCTCGGGGGGCACGTCGGCCAGCAGTGCTTCCAGCGCGAATCGCATGCGCTCTCCTCGTTGTTGGTCCCGTCACCGGCCCTCGGGGCGGAAACACGGCCCTAGCCCTCGGGGTAGAAGAGGAACAGTGTGCAGCCCGTGGTGGTCGAGGGCACGTGCCACGACCCGGCCGGGGCGTGCAGGAACGTGCCGGGCGCGTAGTCGCGTGCTCCGTCGTTGAAGGTTCCGGCAACCACGTAGACCTCTTCCGGGCCTGGTTCGTGGACATCGCGGTGCGGCCAGGAGGAGCCCGCCTCCATCTCCAGCACGTGGGCGTGTGCGCCGGCGGGACTCCGCCACAGGGGGCGCAGGCGGATCCCGGGAAACAGCTCACGGACCGGGGACGCGTCGACGGAGGCGGAGGTGTAGCCCTCCTGCGCAAGAATCTCGGGGTGCATGGGGTGCATGCCCGCAACAGTGCCGTGCGCGGGCCGCGAGGAGACAGAGTCCACGATGACACCATGGGGTACTTTCGTGCCATGCATCGCGTGGTGGCCCTGGTGCGGCCGGTGCAGTCGACGTTCGAACTCGGCTGCGCCGTCGAGGTCTTCGGCACGGAGCGGCCGGAGATGCCGCGGCACTACCGGTTCGAGGTGTGCACGCAGACGCCCGGCCCGGTGCCGACCACGGGCGGGTACGCGATGTCCGTGTCACGGGACCTGTCGGCGCTCGACACCGCGGACAGCGTGATCATCCCGGGCTGGCTGCCGGTGGAGGAGCCGCTCTCCGACCCGGTACGCCGAGCGCTGCTGCGGGCGCACGCGCGTGGGGCACGGCTGGTCACGATCTGCTCCGGGGTGTTCGCACTGGCCCGCACCGGACTGCTGGACGGCCGCTCGGCCACCACGCACTGGGCGCGCGCCGAGCAGCTACGACGTGAGTTCCCCCGGGTGCGCGTGGAGCCGGACAGGCTCTTCGTGGATCACGGCGACGTCGCCACCAGCGCCGGCGCGGGAGCGGGGTTCGACCTGTGCCTGCATCTGGTCCGGCGCGACCACGGGGCCGCGTACGCGTCCCTCCTCGCGCGGCACATGACGCTGCCGCCGCACCGCGAGGTCGGCCACGTACGGCACGCGCCGCCTTCCTCGCCCGTGGACGCACCCGACGGCCTGCTCGCGTGGGCCGACGAGCGCATCGGGACCGCCTTGTCGGTGGACGACCTCGCCGCCCACCTCGGCGTCTCGCCCCGCACCCTGGCCCGACGTTTCGCCCAGTGGTTCGGCACGAGTCCGGGTGCGTGGCTGCTCTCCCGGAGGGTCGCCGCGGCGCGCACTCTCCTGGAGGAGACGGACCTGCCGGTCGAGGCGATCGCGACGCGCGTCGGCCTCGCCTCGGCGGTCAACCTGCGCCGCCGCTTCCGCGCCCGGACGGGGACGACCCCGGGTGCCTACCGGCGGGAGTTCAGGGCTCCGCTCCGGTAGCGACGACTCGATCCGTGCCCACGGCGCGTCGACGCGTCCCGACCGGCGTCCGGTGCCGATATCGCACCTCCACCACCGAACTCGGCCCAGGTGTAAAGGAGTTGCTGCGGCCTGCGGATGCCTTTTCCGCGGCGGGCAGATCCGGCCAATGCCTGTCCTGCCCCTGACATGCGCCTCGGCTGGGTGGCACCCTGACTCTCGACCGTTGCCTTATGTGCCTGACCACCCTCAAGTGTCAAACCGGTTGGCTCCGCCGCACCTTGCCGGACGCCGCTCCACTCGATCTGCCGTCACCGGGCCCGACAGCCGCCGACCGCTGTACGGACCCCCATTGGTCGTGCCCCCGCACCGGCCAGCAGAGAAGGAGTTCAGACCTTGAGTCCCATCCATCCCAGGCGTACCGACCGGCGCGCCCGAACCGCTGCCGCCGCCCTGGTGGCCACGGCCACCATGCTCACCACCGGGCTCCAGGCGGCCCAGGCCACCGCCGTACCCCGGCAGCCCCGGGCCGCGACCTCCTCGGTCGACCCCGGCGCGCTGCCCCTCGCACTGAGCGCCAAGCAGAAGGCGGCACTGGTCCGTGCGGCGGAGCTGGGTCAGGACAGCACGGCGGCAGCGCTCGAACTGGGCTCCCGCACCGACCTGAGGGTCAAGGACGTAGTCAAGAACCGCGACGGCGCCACCCACACCCGGTACGAACGCGTCTATGCGGGTCTGCCGGTCCTCGGCGGTCAACTCATCGTCCACCGAGGCCCGGACGGGGTGATCGACGAGGTCGACAAGGCGACCGAGGCGGAGATAGCCGTCCCCACCACCGTGGCACCCGCGGCCATGAAGCCGAAGGCGTCCACCGCCAAGGACTCCCGGGCACCGCGCAAGGTGATCTGGGCCGGGCAGGACAGGTCCGTACTGGCCTGGGAGCAGGTCATCGGCGGTACCCAGAAGGACGGCACCCCCAACGAGCTGCACGTCATCACGGACGCGCACACCGGCAAGAAGGTCTCCGAGTTTCAGGCCGTGCACACCGGCGCGGGCGTCAGCCAGTACAGCGGCGAGGTGCCGCTCGGTACCAGTGGCGCACCCGGGGCCTACACCCTCAGCGACTCGACGCGCGGCGGACACGCCACGTTCGACAGCGATACGGGTACCGTCTTCGAGGACGCCGACGACATCTGGGGCGACGGCACCCCCGCCAACCTCCAGACCGCTGGAGTGGACGCCCACTACGGTGCGGCGCTCACCTGGGACTACTACCAACAGGTCCACCAGCGCAACGGCATTCGCGGTGACGGTGTAGCCGCCTCCAGCAGAGTCCACTACGGGAACGGCTATGCCAACGCCTTCTGGCGCGACGCCTGTTTCTGTATGACCTACGGCGACGGGGCGGACAACGCCAGCCCTCTGACGGCCATCGATGTCGCCGCCCATGAGATGACCCACGGCCTCACCTCCAACACCGCGGGGTTGGTCTACAACGCCTACGACTCCGGTGGTCTCAACGAAGCGACCTCCGACATCTTCGCCGCCGCCGTCGAGTTCCACGCCAACAACGCCCAGGACCCCGGCGACTACCTCGCCGGCGAGAAGCTCAACCTCAACGGCAACGGAACCCCGCTGCGCTACTTCGACGAGCCCAGTAAGGACGGCAAGTCGCTGGACTACTGGCGGTCGAACATCGGGGTCATGAACTCCCACTACTCGTCGGGAATCGGCAACCACTTCTTCTATCTGCTCTCGGAGGGCGGCGGCCCGAAGATCGTCAACGGGGTCAGGTACTTCAGCCCGACCTTCGACAACCTGGCCGTGCCCGCCATCGGGATCGCCAAGGCCGAGAAGATCTGGTTCAAGGCGCTCACCGAGCGGATGCTCCCCAACGAGACCTACCCCGACGCCCGCACCCACACGCTCCAGGTCGCGGGAGAGCTGTACGGGGTGGACAGCCCCGAGCAGAAGGCGGTCGCTCATGCCTGGGCAGCCGTGAACGTCGGCACCCGGCCCGACGGCCCCTGGCCGGCCGGCCAGTCCTTCGAGAACCTCACCGACTACGCCGTCAAGGACTTCCGCCCGGCCATCACCTCGCCGATCACGGTTACCGGGGTCGCCGGCAACGCCCCCGCATCGGTCAGGGTCAGCGTCGATGTCAAACACCCCTTCTCGGGCGAAGTGACGCTGGCCCTGGTCGCACCGGACGGCACGGAGTACTCGATCAAGAACTTCGAGGCCAATGGCAGGCGCGACATCCAGGCGACCTACGGGGTCAACGCCTCCTCCGAGGTGGCCAACGGCACCTGGAAGCTGAAGGTGCAGGACGTCTACCCCGGGACCGAAGGCTTCCTCGACAGCTGGAAGATCACCTTCTGACCTTGTCCACCGGGGAGCCCTCACCGGCTCCCCGGTGGAAACGGCTCCGCAGTGGAAACGGCTCCGCGCGGGCCCGAACGCTCCCCGGACCTTGACCCTCAGGTCTTGCCCCCGGATTCTGCCACCGGAGAGCGGACGGTGGCGTGAGATCCCCGGTGGACCTGTGTGCACAGGGGCGGCGCGGTCGTGGAGCGGTGCCGCTACGTGGCGAGGACCGCGAACGCCTCGTCGAGGAGTGCGTCGAGGTCGGAGCGCCCGTTGGAGGCGGTCCAGTAGCCGAGGGCGACATCGAGGCAGTCCAGGGCCGCGGCGGCCCGGACGGTCTGGGCGAGTGTGCCGGGGTCGGGGCTGCCGGAGCGCTCAGCGAGGGATCGGACCAGGGCCGTCCGCCAGCCGTCCTGCTTCTCCAGGCGCCGCGCGCACAGCGATGAGGTCTGCCGGACCAGTGTCGTCAGCGCGAGGGAGTGCTCGGGATCCTCGCGGTAGGGCTCGAGGACGCAGTCCATGGCGTACCGCAGGGCCGTCCAGTCATCCTCGGCCGCGGGGCGCTCCCGCAGCGCGGCGGCGAGTTTCTCCCCCTGTGCGTCGAAAGCGCCGAGGACCGCGTCCTCCTTTGTGCGGAAGTAGCGCAGGAACGTGCTGCGTGAGACCCCGGCGGCTGAGGCGAGGTCGTCGAGGGTGACGTTGTCGAACCCCTCGCGGCGGAAGAGCTCGAAGGCCACCTGCGCGAGCTCCGCACGTACGGCGGCGCGTGCGATGCCCCGGGTGGTGCCTTTGGTCGCGCTCGTCATTCCGGCCGTCCTCTCGGTTTGGCTCTTCATCACGTTAATGGTACAAAGAAACCAATGTGAACCTCAGTGTCACTTATGACACTGAGAGCGAAGCGAGGGCCGGCCGCCACGCCGTGGGCCCTCGGGCCGCCGACGGTCGGATACGACAGCGGCGGCCCCACCCGCTCCCCTGCGAAACGGAGACACACCATGACCAAAAAGCTGGGCATCATCGGCAGCGGAATGATCGGCGGCACGATTGCCCGCCTGGCCGCCGACGCCGGACTCGACGTGGTCCTGAGCAATTCACGTGACCCTCAGACCCTCACCGACCTGGTCGCCGAGCTGGGGCCACGCGTCCGGGCGGCATCCGTCACCGAGACGGCGCAGGCCGCCGACCTCATCGTCGCGGCCGTCCCTCTGGGCGCTGTCGACAAGCTCCCCGCCGACGCCCTGGCAGGCCGCACGGTGATCGACACGACCAACTACTATGCCGAGCGCGACGGCCACATCGCCGCACTCGAGACCGGAGGCCTCACCTCCAGCACATACGTGCAGCGGCACCTCCGTGACTCGCGGGTGGTCAAGGCCCTCAACAACGTCTTCTTCCGCCACCTGCTCGCGCTCGCCCGCCCGGCGAATGCCCCCGACCGCAGCGCCCTGCCCCTCGCCGCCGATGACCAGGCAGCCAAGGCCGAGGTCATCGCCCTGCTGGACGCTCTCGGCTACGACGCTGTCGACCTCGGCACCCTCGCCGACAGCCGGCCCAGCCAGCCCGGCTTCGCACTCCAGGCCCTGCCCTACATGCCCTCTCTCCCCGTGGGACTCGGCGAGCAGGAGATCCAGCAGTGGATCTTCCAGGCCCCCGCTGTCCCCGCTCCCGCCCACCGAATCCGGGAACTCCTGTCCGCTTCCGCACTCTGAGACACCAGACCCGCCACCCGACCGCGTACCGCAGGGGTGACCGCGGTGCCGTAGTGGCCGGTTGGCCGCACCGTGGCCGCGTCCGGGGCGCCCCGGGACTCCGGCCCGGCGAAGCGGATGTGGGTTAGCTGGGCGCTCCGGGTGCGGGGGTGGTGGTGTGTTTGGTCGCGTAGCGGCGGGCTTTTGTGCGGTTGCCGCAGATGCGCATGGAGCACCAGCGGCGGCTGCGGTTCTTGGAGGAGTCCCAGAAGGCCCAGGCGCAGGCGTGTTCGGCGCAGCGTTTGAGCCGTGCGGCTTCGCCGGTGACGGCGAGCTCGGTCCAGGCGATGGTGATGGTGGCCAGTGCCTGTCGGGCGGGTGCGAGTCCGGATGCCGGTACCAGGGCGGCCTGTGAGCCCGGCCGGAGGGCGGCGACCAGGGGGAGACGGTGGAGCGCTTCGTCGGCGGCGTGGAGCAGGCGCGGGTCAGGGGTGTCACCGGTGTGGGCTCCCAGTTCCTCGCGGATACCGTCCCGCAGTCGCAGGCTGAGGTCGTGGTCCTCGGTGGTGATCCGGCTGCCGGGTCGGAGCAGTCCCCGGTCTGCCAGCCAGGCGGAGAGCTGGGCGGGCGCGGCGAGATCGTCGGTGCCGAGTTCCACGTCGACGGTGTTGACGAAGGCTTCGACCAGCTGGGCCGAAGGCGGTGCTTCAAGCATGGGTCACTCCAGGAGAGGGAGTCGATCTCTCCCCAGAGTAACCAGCTAACGGGTTGACTGGTGAAGAGGCCGGGTGGCAGTCTTCGCCAGAATTAACCAGTCAACCCGTTAGCCAGTTAGGTGTCGTGTCATGAGCACCCAGAATCTGTCGGTCAGTGGGGCTCAGGCTCGCTCCACATCCTCCGGTCCGCGCGGCACACGGAACACGGTCGTCCTGCTCGTCCTCACCGCGGTGACCAATCTCGCGGACGGGATCATCAAGATCTCTCTGCCGGTACTGGCGACCGGGATCACCGATTCCCCCGGCCGGGTCGCGGGGGTCGCGCTGACCCTGACACTGCCCTGGCTGCTCGTCTCCCTGCCCGCCGGCGTCCTCGCCGACCGCACCGACCGCCGTCGGCTGCTCTGGCTGGCCAACGGGATCCGGCTGCTGGCGATCGGCTGGCTGATACAGACCGTGACCACCGGAAGCACCACCATCTGGACGCTGGCCATCACCGGCTCGGTGCTCGGCACCGCGGAAGTGATCGCCCAGACCTCGGAGACCGCACTGGTCCCCGCCCTCGTGCCGCGCGCGGAACGGGAACGCGCGAACGCGTGGATCACCGGCGTCGAAACAGCCGCCAACGAGTTCTGCGGTCCCATGGTCGGCGGGCTGCTCCTGACCGCCGGAACGGCTGTCGCGCTGGGCTCCACCTGGGTCGCCTACCTCGCGGCCGCCCTCCTCCTGCTCCTGCTCACCGGTCGCTTCCGCGCGGCGAAGGCCACTGCTGAGCCGGAGACCGGGGCATTGCCCAGGGGCCGGGAGTTCACCGAAGGGCTGCGCTACCTCTGGCACCACCGCCTGCTCCGTACGACGACCCTCATCCTGACCGTCCTCAGCGCGAGCTGGGGTGCCTGGCTGGCCCTCATGCCCTTGGTCGCGAAGGAAACGATGGGCCTGTCCACGCAGGAGTACGGCATCGTGCTCAGTGCACTCGGCGTCGGCGGGCTGGCCGGTACGCTCGCCGTCACCCGGATCAACCGGCTGCTCGGACGTCGCTGGGCGATGTTTGCCGACCTCCTCGGCACGCTGGCGATGATGACCGTCCCCGTGCTCACCACTCAGGTCTGGGCCGTCGCGGCAGCCGCCTTCCTCGGCGGCATGGGCGGCACCCTCTGGACGGTCAACTCACGCCTCATAGCGCAGAACACCGTGCCGGACGCCCTCATGGGCCGCTTCAGCAGCGCAGCACGGCTCGTCGGCTGGGGCGGTATGCCGGTCGGAGCGGGCCTGATCGGCATCCTCGCCGAATGGTTCGGGACGCAGCTTGCCTTCCTCGTCTTCGCCACCGTGGTCGCTGCCACGATCCCCCCGTTCCTGCGCGTCGTCACCGTCGGCGAACTGCGCACAGCCGCCTGACCGTCCAAGCGGTGACGGCCCCGATACCCGCCCGGCATCGGGGCCGGGGCCCTCTCGGCGCCAGGTGTCGCCGGGCGCGAACAGACTGGTCAGCCATGCGATTTCCGCGGCGGAGGCCCTACGGGTTACCTGCCGAGCTGAACAGTGGTGACAGCCCACACCGCCCCACACCGCATCGGCGGCGGAGTCGGCATCAGCCGAACGGCCTCTCCCGCGCATCTGCTAGCGTCGCGGTGTGCCGCATCGCATGGCGGTCTTCCCTCACTGCTCTCCAGAGGACCGCCATGTCTCCGTCTCCTGCCGTGCGTACCTTCCGCCGCAGCGACCGTCACCAGCTCACCGACCTGGTGAACCGCCACGTCGCAGCGGTGCTTCCAGGTGTCAGCATCTCCGTCAACACCGTCCTGAGCAGCCTTGAGGGACGGCCCGACGAGTACGTCGTCGATCCTTGGGTCGCGGAGCGCGTCACGCTCGTCACCGAGGACCGGGGCCGCGTCGTGGCGGCCGCTCATCTGCACCGCTACCGTGACGAGCCCGACGTCGGCCCCGACTACCGGGGAGCCGCGGCCGTCCAGTGGTTTCTGCACCTTCCCGGTGACGGCCCGTCCGACGCGGCCCCGTCGGACGCGGCGGACCGGCTGCTCTCCGCGTGCCTGGCGACCGTCACCCGATGGGGAGTCGGGGTGGTACACGCGGACGGAGCGCTTCCCTGCCCAGGGGTGTACGGAGTCCCCGCTTCCTGGCCGCATGTCCGGGCCGCACTGGAGCGGGCGGGTTTCGTGCACACCGGTGCGACGGAGGCGCTGTTCCTCGCGGAGGTGAGCGGCCTGCCCGCCGCCGAGGGGAGGGCTTCCTGGCGGAGCCCCACCCTCCTGCGCACCCTCGGCTCCCAGGGCACCCGTTTCACCGCCCTCGCCGGCGACCGTGTCCTCGGCCACCTGGAACTGGACACCACCATCGACCGCCCCGAACGTGTCGGTCGCGGAGCCGGGCCGGCGGAGTTGGCCGATGTCGACCTGTGCCCCGACGCCCCGGCGGGCACCCTCACCTGGCTGCTCGCCCACGCCCACGACTGGCTCGCCCTCTGCGGGATCGACCGCCTCATCACGTGCGCCGACCCCGACGACCGGGACGAGATCGATGTCCTGAACCGCCACGGCTTCCGCGAAGTCGCGCGGACCGCCTGTGGATGGGAACTGCGGCCCGCCTGAGACCGGACCGCTGCCCCGCCTGCGTCCTGCGTCCTGCGTCCTGCGTCCTGCGTCTGCACGGACGGATGGACGGATGGACGGATGGACGGATGGATGGACGGACGGATCCGCTCAGGCGGGGCGGCGGGCCATCCACGTCTGGCGGGTGGACCGTACGACAAGGTCGTCGCGGTGACGTACGTCCTCGGGGCCGCCGTCGACGAGTCGGTCGAGCGCGGCCAGGTCCTCGGGGGCGACGCGCCCTTCGAGAGAGCCGCGGATACGCTCGAAGACCAGGTAGGCGTACCGGCCGGCGCCCTCGGGCAGCGGGGCGCGCAGCTCCCACGGTTCGGCGCGTTCCTGCTCGACGGAGAAGCCGGCGGCCGCCAGCAGCGAGCCCCAGTCGGCCCCCCGGTGCGGCAACCGCTCGGCATGCAGGCCGTCGAGCGCCATCCGGCAGCGGGCCTCCAACGCACCCGGCTCCCCGCCCTCGGGCAGGAAGGCCGGCATCCCGTCCACCTCCGCGACGGCCAGGATCCCACCGGGACGGAGCGCGGCGCGGATGCCGGCGAGGGCGGTGGCGGGGTCGTCCAAGTGGTGCAGGGACGCCGACGCCCAGACGAGGTCGGCGTCGACGACCCCGGGCAGCCCCGCACCGGCGTCTGCCTCCAGTGTGCGCACGCGATCGCCGAGCCCCCGGTCCCGGGCTGCCGAGGCGAGTCGCTCCAGCATCTCGGGGGAGCTGTCGACGGCGGTCACCCGGGCGGTCGGGAACCGCTCCAGCAGGGCGAAGGTGCCGGTACCGGTGCCCGAGCCGAGGTCGACGATGCTCCGGACGCCGTCACCGGCCAGAGCGGCGATGCGCTGGGTGAGCGCGGTCAGGTGGGGTGCGAAGAGGGCGGCGTCGAGGTCGAGGATCTCGGGGAGGCCGTTCGGCGTCGCGTCGGAGTCGTGGATGTGACCGTGGGCGTGCGAGGAGTGCGCCGCCGTAGGTCCGTGCTGGTGCTGGTGCTGGTGTGCGTGAGCCATGCGATCGAGCGTACGGAAACTTGCGCCTGATGCATGCGATGTTGCCCATAACGCAAGAAGATGGCGTGGGAGCCACCCTCGTACGCATAGCGATTGGGACCGGAGCGCACAACCATTCACCGTACGGATGGTCTTCCTCTGTGTGCGGGTACAGACAGCCCGCCGACCGACTGTGTGCATATCCGGGGGATGACCTATGAAGACCTATCGACTCCGTACCGCTTCCGCGATCTTCGTGGCGCTCGCGGCCACGGCCGCTGCCGCACCGGCCTTGTCCGGTACGGCGGTGGCGGCCACGCCGACCCCTGCCGCACGTCAGCAGATCGACTTCAACAAGGACGGGTACGAGGACATGTACGTCTCGGTGCCCGAGGGGACCGTGTCCGGCATCAAGAAGGCCGGGTACCTGGTGGTCTACCCGGGCGACGCGAAGGGCATCAGCCCCGCCCGGCACCGGGTGATCAACCAGAACACGTCCGGGGTACCCGGCTCGGCCGCCGCGAACGCCCGCTTCGGCGGGGGAACGCCCGCCGACATCGACCGCGACGGATACACCGACCTGCTGGTCTCGCCCGGCAGCGGCCCGAAGACCATCCTGTTCGGCGGCAAGGGTGGTCTCGGCACCCGGGCCGTCGAGTTCCAGGGCCAGGGGTACGCCCTGGGCGACTTCGACGGGGACGGGCGGACGGACGCGGCCGGGATCGCCCATGCCGAATGGGGCGGGAAGGTCGTGCTGAACGAAAGCATCGGCGCGGACGGCTCGATCGGCAGCACCCGCACCGCGCTCACCGCCGACGGCGTCACCGTCTTCGAGAGAGTGCAGACCGTGGACATGAACAACGACGGCAAGGACGACCTGCTGGTGAGCAGCGGCTGCAGCGACGAGCCGGACTGCGGTGGGAGGTCGCTCTACCTGTCGACGGATACGGGCTTCACCTACACCCCCATCGTCACCGCGCCGGGGACGTCCTTCAAGCACTCCTCCATGACGGTCGGTTCGGTCAACGGCGACGCGTACCCGGACCTGGTCTTCACCCGGCAGCCCACCGGCATGGACAGCGACGTGGACTTCCCGAGCAAGGGCGGCGCGGTGGCGGTCGTCCTCGGCGGCCCCAAGGGCCAGAACACCGCGGTGAAGCCGAAGTGGATCACCCAGGCCACCACCGGGGTGCCCGGAGCCGACGAGCAGGGCGACGCCATGGGTGCGAGCGCCGCGGTGGGGGACCTGGACGGCGACGGCTACGGCGAGGTCGTCGTGGGGCTGCCGGGCGAGGACGTGGGCACGGCGAAGGACGCCGGCGGGGTCCTGGTCTTCAAGGGCCGCGCCTCGGGCATCACGGGCGCCGACACGAAGGTGATCGGCCAGTCCACGGTCAACGTCCCCGGAGTCGACGAGAAGGGCGACTCCTTCGGCGGCGAGGTCCACGTGGTGGCCGCCGCCAAGGGCGTACGGGCCACGCTCGCGGTGGCCGCCCCCGGAGAGAACACCGGCCAGGGCGGTGTGTGGCTCTTCAAGGGCAGCCGTACGGGCCCCATCGCCAAGGGCAGCGTCTCCTTCGGCGAGTCGAGCCTGGGCGTGAAGCCGTCGGCGGTCAACTTCGGCCGGCTGCTGGGCTGACGGGTCCCCCATACGGGCCACCGGCGGGCGGACGGAGCAGCCCGGAACACGAACAGGGCGAAAACAGAGGCCCGTTGGAGACCGGGTTCGGCGAAGAGCCCACTGTCCAGGAGGCTGTACGCGGTGTAAAGGCCGACCTTCAGGTCGGTCACCATGACACCGCAGGTGAGATCGAGGCCGATCCGCTTGCCGCGGAGCAGGAAGACGGCGGCAAGCGGATCGACGACCGCGAGCGCCCCCCCCCGGACCACGGCCACCGACGGGCGGGGCGTACGGCTGCGGCTCATCCGTCCGCTCACGCCGGGCATCGTTCCGCGCCCGACCGCAGTAGCGCAGCCCGACGACACCCCAACCATGCGGCTCGGTCTGACAGATGACGTCACCCCACCCTCGGATCAGCCGGAATTCCAGAGCTTCGATGAGTGCCTCGTTGAAGCTGGCATGGTCTTCTAGGACAAATTTGTAAAACAGGTTGATCGGCGGATGCATCACGCGTTGGAGCAGGTCGTGAGATGTAGTACGGGCGATGTTGGGATGAGGTATCGCGATCGCATCCGTCAGCTTCTCCGGAAGTCCCGGCAGGTCGATTCATTCTTCGAGACTGCGGCCCCCGAGCTAAAGGGGCGACTGGAGATGACAGGGGCTGTTGCACCCCTCCCGAAGGAGCCTCGAAGCGAGACTATTCCATGGCCTCGACGACGGAATCAGGGATTTTCTTCTTAACTGGTCAGACGTGGTTCACTCCTGGTCCGCGGATCGAGGTACGCCAAATATGGCCTCCTCGATAATCCTGGCAGCATCCTGGTCGTAGATGCGGACGCAGTCGGCATCCCCTTCCGAGGCGGACAGTTGGGCCGTCGGCTGCCATCCCAGGTGCCCACTGAATACCTCATCGCGCTGCACGCCTTCCTGCGGCAAAAGACGCCTGAAAACGGGCCCTCGATCACTATCAGAGGCGTAAAATGTGACGCGCCCTTCAATGTCCAGAGCGTCGAGTACGGCGCCGTGGAGCGCGACAACTGGGGTGTTGCTCGCATTGCCCTGCAAGCTTCCGGGGCGAAACGAGACACCTGTCAGATCCAGGGCTCCGGCATTGTCTGTCATGAACTCGCCGCCTCGCTCATACAGGCGAATCAGCGGCTCATAGAGGTCAGGGAGATTGTCAGCCCCGATTGCAGGGTTATGCAAACGTAGTTCCGCAAGGCGTACAGCGCCACGGCAGGTTACTTTGACGTCCCCGCTCATTCGTGCGCGAAGAAATTCCTCCAATTCGTGCGCCGTGCCGGGCGAAAGTTTAAATTCTGGATCCATATACTCTGTGATATCGAAGAATGGCCAGACACTCTCGGCGGAGTACGTCTGGGCCCACAAGGCGGATCGCCTCAGGTATTCGCGCATCAATAGTCGCCGCGAAATCGATTTCCCGAAAACGTCACCCCAATCGCCATCCCATTCCGCTGAGCGGAGACGCTCCATCACTTTGGATGCCGTCTGTTCGCCTTGCCCGTCAGTCACTTCAGATCAACCCCCTTGGATCGCAGCTCCCGTTTGAGGGCCGCAACGACGTCGTCAATATTTGCCAGTTGGGGCGCCACCTCGACCCGCGAAGCATCCATGCCCAATGAGCGCCAATGGCCGAACCCGCCCGAACCTTCATTCAAGGAAAGATCATGGGCGCCCGCGTCGAACGCATCCCGGGGCCAAACATGGTAATAATCAACCGTCTTACCACCATCATTGGAGAAACTTTCCCACGCGTCCGGATAATCGCGCAAGTAGGGCATACCTGCCTCCATCAGGTGGCTCTCAATATATTCATGAGCGATGAACCTTTCAAACTTGACAACTTCCGCTGGATCCAAGCTGCGTTGACTTGCAGTTTCGAGGATAGCGGCAATATCTTCACGGGGCGTAAAATATGCCTTGCGCGCAGTGCCCGGAGCATCAGACACCACGTGCTCGGTGAGGAAGAAATGCGTTCTGACGCGGTCCAGTACATCCTTGCTCACGCCGGTGTTCTCGGAGATGCGCGTGATGTCCAGGGAACCGGGGTCAGCTCGCACTCGGTCGTAGAACTCTGCCGCTGCTGTGTGCTCGGCGGTAGGCTCCTCGACATATCGGGCACCGTCCGGCCTCACCTCGGAATTACCCCCAAGTGGCGGTGGCTCATGACCGTCTCCATGACCGGACGTGCCTTTGGCGTCGGCGCTGTGACCGCCGCTGGCCGTCGGGGCGTCCGTGGGTTTGCCCCCATCCAGGCTGTTCGCCTGGAGATGGTCGCTCTGGCCGCCTCGCGGACCAGTACCAGGCGTGCCGTTGTCCACGCTGTTGGTCGGCAGGTTGTTCGCGGTGCCGCCCGGTGCTCTGTTCGAGACCGATGTGTCGTTGCCCGCCCGGCCGAGGTCGTCGCCGATCCGGCCCGCGTCGCCCAGGTCCGAGCCCAGGCGGACCGTGTCGCCGCTGCCGCGTGCGCCCGCGCCGATCAGGGCCGATTGTTCGGCCGGGGTGCGGGGCAGGGGGGTGTTCGCGTCCGTCCTGACAGAAGCGTCGTCGGTCGGGTTCTCCTTGGTGGCACCGGTGTGGTGCTGTAGGAGGGTGCCGTCCTCGCCGAGGATGTTGCCTTGACGGTCGACGTGCACGACCTCGCCCTGGGCGTTCACGTCTTTGAGGGTGCCTTCGGGCAGGGCGGTGGTGCCTTCGGGGAGTTTGAGGGCGCCTTCCTGGACCGGTAGGGAGCCCCCCGGCGGGGTCACGCCTTCGGGGAGGTGGACCACGCCGTCGCCGAGGTCGACCGCTCCGGCGGGGATCTCCGCCCCGTCGGGCAGCCTGACCGAGTTCCTCGGGATCTCGAAAGCGTTGTCCGGGATCGCCGTACCCTCGGGCAGGTGCAGGGTGCCGTCGGCGAGTTTGAACGCACCGTCCGGCAGGGTGACGGTACCGGGCGGCAGCGTGGGGATCTCGACGCGGCCCGATTCCTTCAGGCCGGCCATGACGTCGCCGATCTTCGTCAGGCCCGCGCCCGCGCCCTTGAAGAGGTACGTGGTGGGGTCGGCGAAGCGGCCCGCCCTGTTCGCGAACGACAGGGCCTTGGCCGCCACCGCCGCCTTGCCCGCACCGGTGACCGCACCTCCGGTGCCGCCGGTGAAGACCGTGGTCAGGACGTTGAAGGTGACGGCACCGCCCGCGCGGGCCGGGTTCTCGCCCCACTGGTCGTAGGCGATCAGTGCCTTGCCGGTCTCCTTCATCGCGTTGCGCGCGTCCCGGGCGAAGCCCGGCAGCTTCTCCTCCGGAGTGAGCCACAGGACGTGCGGGGCAGCGACGGTGAGGATGACGCCGGTGGTGAGGTTCCCGAGGCCGGTCCAGGCCTGCTTCGCGGCGTCCCAGCCCTCGGTGCCGAAGAGCGTCCCCAGGCCCTTGACCGTGCCCCAGACACCGTCCACGACGAAGCCCTTGCCGAAGTCCCAGACATGCTCGTAGAACTGGAACCACCGGGTCGACTCCTTGACCGGGTCGCCCCAGGGCAGACCCTTGGCCTGTTTCAGGGCTTCGGCGTCGTAGCCGTACATGCCCTTCCCGCCCGACCCGTCATCCGTCTTGAGCGGTGTGCCGCCGGGCACCATGGAGATGATCCTGTTGTAGCAGGCGCGCTCCACCGCCTGGAACGCGGTCCAGGTCTCGGCGATCTCGTCGCGGCGGCGGTTGTTCTCCTCGACCAGATCGCCGTCCTCGCGCCACGTCTCGTCCGCGTTCGCCTTGTCCAGGAAGGTCGAAGCCTCCTGCCTGAGCCGCTCCAGCTTCGTGACCAGCGGCTGCGCGTCGTCCGCATAGGCGCCAAGGGCGCCGGTGACAACCGCGAGGTCGGACTTCAGCGCCGCCCCGCGGTCCGCGACCGGTTTCGTCGTCGCGAACAGCTGATCCGCCTCCGGTGCCCTGTAGAAGGCCTGCAGTCCGCCGAAGCTGCTGTGGATGTCGCCCGTGGCCGTCGCGATCTTCGCGGCGTCCTTGGTCAGGGCGGTCACCTTCGTGTCCAGCACCGCGAGATCACCGGTGAACACCGGCACTCCGTACGGGTCGACCGGCTCGGCGTCGCTCACTTAGTGCCCCGCAGTTCCTTCAGCAGGTCCAGACGGACCGCCTTCGCCGCGTCCTGCGCCTGCTTCGCCGTGTCGAGGTCGCCCTCCACGTACTCGTTCGTCGCTGTCGCCGCACCCAGCACCGCGGCCTGGATCCGCTCCGACATCGACTTCAGCTGGGCCTGCCGTGCGGTGACGTACTCACCCAGAGCCGCTGCCACCGGACCCGTCGCGGTCGGCGCGACCGCACTCGCCGCGACCGGGCTGAGCTGTTGGCCCGGAGCCACGGGACCCATCGGTGAGCCTGCCTTCATGCCGCCCGGCACCGCGGTCCCCGCCGCCTGCGCGGCCTCCATCAGGTCCTTCATCAGCGCGTTGAGTGCCTGCTCCAGCTCACCGGCGTGCCCGCCGACCACCTTCAACTGGCCTTGCACGCCTTGCGGCTTGATATCCCACCCGGTCATCCCGTATCCCCCGTACGCACCACAGAGCCAAGCCGCCCACCCCGCACGGTGGGCGACGACATGAACCACGCCGGCGGTCAGCCGATGCCGTCGACCGCGGCCTTCGCCCGCGCCAGTGTCTGTGCGGCCGTGCCGTCGTTCTTCTCCAACGTCGTCCGCAGCAGCCGGATGATGTTCCGTACCTCCTGCGACGTCGCGTTCCACCGCAGTTCCTTGCCGTGGTACTCATCCGCCACACCATCGGCCGCGAAGTCGTTCATCGCCGCCTTCACCTGCGTGTCCCGCGCCGTGATCACCTGCTCCAGCCGGCCGATCACCACCTGAAGCGCGGCCTGTACCTCTGTCGAAGCACCCGTGTCGTACGAACGCCGGTCCGTGCTGCCCGCCATCAGTTCTCAACTCCCCGTCAGACACAACCTGTACGAACTGTTCACCGTCACCGGCGTCACCGGCCGCCGAAACGCGCCGCGTCGAAATTCGCCGACGCCATCTGCGACTTCGCGTTCTCGTCCTGCTCCTGGTCACCCGAGCCGAACGCCGCGTCCATCCCCGACTGACCGCCCAGGATCCCCGACAACGACGCGTTCAACGCCTTCGTGATCTCGTCCGAACGCATCTTGAAATCGTCGAACGCGACCTTCCCCGCTCCGTTGAACTTCCCCTCCAACGGCTCCGCCGCCGCGATCAACTGCTGGATCAGGGTCCCCAGATCCGTACTCGCACCCTGCGAATCCGACAGCAGCCTCGACAGGACCGACGCCCCCATGTCGAACTTCATGACATCCCCCGTTACCTCGAACGCCTCGAACGCATCGAACGACCATGTGCGCGCGTACGCGCGCCCACCTCTCTGTCTATCAACGCCGGCATCGCTACTGCAATCCGCAATCAGCCAGATTCCCGCCCGCGGAGCCTCTAGACCCCTTTGAGGTGCCGCATCAGCCTCTCGAAGTCCTGCCACCCCGCCAGATCCGACGGGTTTCCCGGCAGCGGGTAGTACAGCGCCGGCCTCGTCCTCGGGCCGAGCCGCACCGGCTGTTCGGCCAGCGGGGTGCGCCGGGCCCGGTCTCCGGGCATCGCGCGGACCTCCTCCGCGCCCAGCACGAACGCCAGCGGGACCCCCGGGCCCTCGAAGCGCGGCGGTACGGCCATATCGCGGCGCGCTTTGCGAAGTTGTACGAGCATCGACTGGAGGCGGTGGCGGGTGGCGAGCGCCTCGGCCACCGCGGGCAGAGCGCCCAGCGGAGGTTCCTCGTCGGCGCCGTAGCCGAAGGCGAGGGTGACCTCCTCCTCCACGCCCGCCTTCGTCCGCGTGATGTGCACGGTCGCGATGCTCGGTCGCGAGCGGTTCCCGACCACGACGAACCACGTGGGTTCCGGCGCCCGTTCGGACGCGACGTCGGTCAGCCGGCCCGGGGACCAGGGAAGCGTCGCGGGTTCCGATGTGCCCCAGCCGGCCGGCGGTTCGCCCGTCAGCTCCCGCCACACCGTCTCCAGACCGCCGCCCAGCACCAGCCGCTCATCCGCCGGGTGCACCATCTTGAAGGTCAGGCCCAGTTGGCGTTCGCCGGTGTCGTGGACCTCCTGGTAGGAGGCCGCGACCGGGGTGCGTGGGTCGTCCTTGGTGGCGTCGGGGGAGAGCATCGGGTCGAAGGCGCCGTCCTGCCAGCGCAGTACGGCTCCGGTCAGGCCGTCGTAGTAGCCGTCCCGTTCGTCCTGGACGATCCAGCGGGACGGCCAACCGCCCAGCGCGTTCCGTACGGCGGGGGAGAGCGTGGTGCCCGCCGGGCTGACGATCTGGAGGCCGAGACCCGCCTCCGCCGCCGCCCGGAAGGCGTCGGACAGCCAGGCGGTCATCGCCACCACCGGGCGGTCCTGGATGACGACCGCGACCTTGCCGGTGAGCACGTCGATGGCCAGCTGTGCGGCGGCGGGTTCCGGTGCGACGCTCACACCGTCGGTCTTCACCACGGCGAGCGAGCCGGCGGCGTCCGGCGGCCAGGCCGACCCGCCCACCAACGCGGCGAGCCGGGTCGCGAAGGTGCCCGCGAGCTGTTCCGCCTCCGCGACGCCCGTGGTGGCGCGGGCCTCCGTCCACCAGTACGGGACCGGCGGGGCCGTGGTCCCGAGCAGCCGCTCGGCCTCGCCCTCGACGGAGACCAGCAGGGGCGCCTCCACGGAGACGAGCGGGCGGCCCTGCGCGTCGCAGAGCTGGATCACCGCGCCCTCACCCCGCGTGCCCACCAGCTTGTCCGGGCCGCCCGAGAGCAGGCCTGCCAGGACGGCCCACGGTTCGGGCATACGAGGGGTGAGAGCGATGACGTCCTTGGTCATGGAGTGCTCGTCCAGTCCTTCGTCGTTCGGCGGTGGGCGTGCTCGGGCGGCCGGCGCTGTTCCGCGGCGCGGGTTCTCACCTCGGCGCGTACACCGTCTGGATCAGGCGGTTCGGCTGCCCCCGGCGGACGAACACGCCTCGTCCGGGAGCCTGCTGGGAGGCGTACACGCCAGGGAACAACTGGCCCTCGCTGCGGTCGCCCGCCATCAGGAGCGCCGAGGCCCCCGACTCCCGAAGACCCTGCACCAGCGGCTCGTACATGCCCCGTGAGGCGCCGGCGACCCGGCGCGTCAGGACGAAGTGGAGGCCGATGTCGACCGCCGAGGGGATGTAGGGAAGGAAGGCCGACAGCGGGGACTGTCCGGCGGTCGTGAGGACGTCGTAGTCGTCGACGAGGACGACGATGCGCGGGCCCGTGCCCCAGTTGCCGGGCTCCAGGTCCTCCAGACGGGCGTTCTCGTCGGGCAGCCGCTTCTCCAGTTCGGTGGCGATGCCCGCCGAAAGTACGGCACACAGCTTCGAGTTGTATGCGTACCCTCCGTTGAACTCCTCCGGCACCACACCGCGCAGTGAGCGCCGAGGGTCCATCACGGCGAACACCAGCTCGTCCTCGCCGTAACGGTCGATGAGGCCGTGCGCGACGGTCCGCAGCAGGTTCGTCTTGCCGCATTCGCTGTCCCCCAGGACCAGCAGGTGCTGATCGTGCCGGAACAGGTCGAGCACTACGGGCGCGAGCGCCGACTGGTCGAGCCCGATCGGTACGAGGATGGGCTCGGCCGCCGGCCCCGGCAGCGAGTGCGGCTCCAGAATCTGCGGCAACACACGTACGGGCTGGGCCACTTCACCACTCCAGGTGGCCCGGACCGTACGCGTCGCACGCTCCAGGACCGTACCGAGGTCCGCCGTGTCGGCGACCCCGTCCGTACGGGGGAGCGCCACCTGGGCAAAGAGCTTTCCGTCGGTGAGGACCCGTCCGGGCTCGTCGGGCGACAGGGTCTCGGCGAGTTTGCGGTCGATGCTGGACTCGCCGGGGTCGTTGAGGCGCAGTTCGACGCGGGTGCCGAAGTTGGACTGGGTGGCGATGCGTACGTCGTTCCAGCGCAGCATGCCCGCGACGACGTGGATGCCGTAACCGCCGCCGCGTTTGAGGATGTCGGTGATCGCGTCGTCCAGCTCGTCGAAGTCGTCGCGCAGTGCGCCGAATCCGTCGATGACGAGGAGGATCTCGGCCGAGGACAGCTCGGGCAGCCGGCCGGCCGCGTGCAGGGTGCGCATTTGCTCGACCGAGTCGATGCCGTGCTCGCGGAAGAGGTCCTCGCGCAGCGCGAGCATCGTGCGGACCTCCTCCACGGTGCGGGCCGCCCGTTCCCGGTCGGCGCGGCCCGCGACGCCGCCGACGTGCGGCAAACCCGCCAGCGCCTGGAGGCCGCCGCCGACCAGGTCGAGTCCGTAGACGCCGATCTCGCGCGGGGTGTGGGTGAGCGCGAGGGAGAGGACGAGCGTGCGCAGCAGCGTCGTCTTGCCCGACTGGGGCCCGCCGATCACCGCCGCGTGGCCGCCCGCCGTCGTGAGGTCCAGGAGCCACTGCCCCTGCCACTGCTTGGCCGGGTCGTCGAGCAGGCCGACGGGTACGCGCAGAGGCCTCCGGGGCCCTTCCGTGACCGCTCCGGTCAGCCGCATCCCGCGCGGTCCGATGTCCAGCGGACCGGCGACGGTGTCCAGCGTGGTGGCCGTGGGCAGCGGCGGCAGCCAGATACTCCGAACGGGCGGTGCCGATCCGGTCAACTGGTCGACCATGACGCCGAGTTCGGTCGGGCCCGTCTCGCGGCGGCGGGACGCCGGCTCCGCGGACCGCCGTGTCTCGTCCGGTCCGGCCAGGGTGTTGAACGCCTCGTAGGGCAGCGCCAGCGGGCCGCTCTCCTCCTCGGTGGTGCTGCGGACCGGACCGCGATACCCGCCCGACACATAGCCCGCCTTGAATCGGGCGTAGTGGCTCGTGTCGACCTTCAGATAGCCGAAACCGGGCAGCGGAGGCAGATGGAAGGCGTCCGTCGTGTCCAGGACGGTCCGGGACTCGTCGGCGGAGAAGGTCCGCAGGCCGAGACGGTAGGAGAGATAGGTGTCCAGACCCTTGAGCTTGCCGCCCTCGATGCGCTGGCTGGAGAGCAGCAGATGCACGCCGATGGAGCGGCCGATCCGCCCGATGGAGAGGAACAGGTCGATGAAGTCCGGCTTCGCGGTGAGCAGTTCGCCGAACTCGTCGATCACCACGAACAGGTGCGGCAGCGGGTCCAGGTCCGGCCGCTTCTCGGCGCGCAGAGCCGCGTAGTCCCCGATGTCCGCGACGTTCCCCGCGTCCTTGAGGGCCTGCTGCCGGCGCTTGACCTCGCCGGCGAGGGAGGAGTGGACCCGCTCGACGAGCCCTGCCTGGTTCTCCAGGTTGGTGATGACCCCGGCCACGTGCGGCAGGTCCGCGAACGGTGCGAACGTCGCCCCGCCCTTGTAGTCGACCAGCACCAGCGCCAGGTCCTCCGGCGGATGGGTGGCCACCAGGGCGAGGACCAGGGTGCGCAGCAGCTCCGACTTGCCCGAGCCCGTCGCACCCACGCACAGACCGTGCGGGCCCATCCCCAGCTCCGAGGACTCCTTGAGGTCCAGCAGCACCGGCTCGTGGGCGTCGCTGACGCCGATCGGGACGCGCAGGAAGGCGCGTTCGCCGCGCGGCGCCCACAGCCGCTCCAGGTCGAGGCGGGCCACGTCGTCGATGCCGAGCATCGCCGCGAACTCCACCGGCCCGGAGAGCGGGGCGTCGACCAGGGACTCGGCGGACAGCCGCAGCGGCGCGAGCATCCGGGCCAGACCCTCGGCGAACGGGAGGCCCGCCTCGTCCACCGTGCCGTGCGCCTCCACGGGCTCCGGCGTCCGCAGGTCCTCGATGCTGACGTCCGCGCCGTCGACCGTGATCCGCACGCTGACGTGTCCGGGCTCCTGCACCCGCTGTTCCAGCAGATGCAGCACGGTGACGCCCATCTCGCGCAGACCGACGGCGTCGTCCGGGCGCGGCAGGTCCACGGCGTCCTCGCCGTGCCCGTCGGTGACGACGAGCAGCCGGGAGTTCATGGACAGCGCGTCACGGCCGGCCAGTCCCCGGCGGACCTCGGCCGCGTACGAGGCGCGGCGGCGCAGCTCCGCCCCGATCTGCCGGGCGAGCTGCGGGGCGGAGGGGGCGATGCGGCGGGCGGCGACCGGCCCGTCGAACTGCTCGGTGTCGAGCAGGTGCGGCAGCCACTTGGCCCACTCCCAGTCGGCCATGCGGTCCCCCGGCGCCGCGACGGCGATCGCCACGTCGTCGGGGGCGTGCAGGGCGGCCGTCTGGACCAGCAGGGTGCGGGCCACCCGCAGGCAGTCCTCGCGGGGGCCGATCACACTGATGTTGCCGATCCGGTCCAGCGGGACGGTGAGCGGCAGTTCGGTGCCGTTGCGGAACCGGTTCACCAGCGCCGAGGCCTCGTTGAGCATGAACAGGTCGGGCGGTGTGAGGACCGTCGAACCAGGCTCGGCGATCCCCAGATCCCGTACGGGCATCTCTCCGGTGCCGACCCGCACCCGCAGGAAGTCGTCGTCGACCCTGCGCCGTTCCCAGAGGCGCGCGGGGTCGCGCACGATGTCGTACAGGGCGTACGGCGGGGGGTTCAGGACATCGGCGCGCTCACGCCGTTCGCGCTCCTCGCCCGAGAGCTCCTCCCGCAGGTCCTCCACGTAGGCGAGATACGCCTCGCGCTGGGTGCGGCGGGTGCGCTGGGCCTTGCCCCGCTGCGAGAAGAGCAGCGCCACGGAGCCGATGACGGTGACCACGAGGATGATCGCGCCGAGGGCGGCGAACTGGCTGTTGCGGACGACCGTCATCATCACGACGGACGACATGACCCCGGCGACCGGCAGCAGCGACATCGCTATGTTGCCCGCCTTCCCCTCGGGGAGGTTGGGCGGGGCCTCGATGGTGCGGGGCGCGGGCGCGGCCGGTGGTCGGGTGGTCCGGGCGGGGCGGTGGATCAGACGGGTGCTCATCGGCGTGGTCCGGCGTTCGCGGTGGGCTCGTGGTTCGTGGTCGGTGTCGCGGGCGTCCGCATCTCGGTCACCGGCGCTTCTGGGAGAGCTGGAAGACCTCGGCGGCGAGCCGGGTGGCGGCCAGCCTCGTCGGCCGGGCGAGCAGTTCGGTGCGGAGCGCTCCACCTGCCGCCAGATGGCGGTCGTGGGGCAGCACGTGGACGGTCGCGCCGGTGGACCGGAGCTTCTCGGCGGCGGCCTCCACATCGATCCCGGGGCGGGACGTCGTGCTGGTGAGCGCCACCACGGTCCCGGCGATCAGGTGGCGCGGCAGCCCCTGCATCCACTGGAGGACCGCGTACGTGCTGGTGATGCCGTCCAGTGTGGCGGGGGCGGCCAGTACCCGGGCCTGGGCGGCGGAAAGCGCGACCCGGGCGACCTCGGCGGGCAGTGTCTCGCAGTCGACGACGGTCACCCCGAAGTAGCGGCGGAGAGCGACCATGACCCGCTCGTACGCCGTCGTGTCCAGCATCGCCCCGATCCGGCCCTGGCTGCCGGGCAGCAGCCAGGCGTTGTCGGGGAGTTGCACGAGATAGCCGGTGACGTCGAGCAGCGACATCTGCGGCTCCACGATGTCCGCCAGATCGGCCGTCGTCCAGCGCAGCGACTTCGCTCCGAGACGCAGGGGCAGCGACCCGAGCGCCGGATCGGCCTCCACGAGGAGGACCGGGTCCTGGCGGTAGTGCGCGTACGCCGTGCCGAGCAGGGCGGCCACCGTCGTCTTGCCCGCACCGCCCCGGATGGAGGTGACGGCGATCTGCCGGCCGGTCGTCACCGGCTGCTGGATCCGCTCGGCGGTGCGGGTGATCTCGGCGACCTCGCGGGCCGCCGACGAGGAGACGATCCGGCGGACCGCGCGCGAGATCCGCGCGGCGGCCGGCTCACCCTGCCGGGGGCGGCGTGCCGTACCGGACAGCGCGCTGTCGATCACGGGCCGTGACTCGGGGGAGCGGGCGGGCCGTTGCGCGGGTGCCGGGGGAGCGGTGGGAGAGGGGGCGATCGACGCGGCGGGGGACGCGGGGGAGTTCGGGCCCGGCGCCCGCGTACCCGTACCCGCACCGGCATCCGTACGCTCCGGCGGCGGTTGCTGCTGCGGTCGCGGAGGCTGCTCCTGTTCCCGTGCCGGATGCTGGTCCTGCGCCGCACCGCGGCCCTGCGCGTGCTGCGAAGGCGGCGTTCCCCTCAGATCGCGCAGCACATCACCCTGCCAGTTGTCCGCGTTCGGCATGTCTGCCCTTCTCCTCCGCTCCGATGCCCCGACCGGAGCCGCCCGCGCATGAATGTCAGAACTTGTCGAGCAACTGGCCGTAGATGCCGAACACGCCGATGGCGAGCGGGAACAGCCCCACCATGCCGATGGACTCGACCAGATCGGCGGTGCGCCGCAGCCGTACCCGTACATGCTCGGGAGGCTCCACCGCCAGGGCGAGCAGCGGCAGCAGCGCCGCCACGCCGAGCACGACGACGGGCCCCGCACCCCCGGACGCCTGCTCCATCCACAGCATCACCAGGCGTACGAGAAGGACCGCTGAGGCGGCGAACAGGGCCACCACCTCGGCCACCAGGGGAAACGCACGAGCCCTCGACAGCAGCACCACCGCCACCAGCGAGGGCAGGAGCACCGTCCACACGGTCGGCCGCGCGGCCAGGGTGAGGAGCCAGCCCGCAGCCGTCGCCGAAGCCGCGGTGACCACGGTGGCGAGGGCGAGACCGCGGTGTGTGGCGGCCAGGGCGTCGGCCACGTCGTGGCGGCTGACCGATGCCCCGCCCGATCGCCGGTCGTCGAGCGCGGTGAGGCCCGACGCCATCAGCGCGAGCCGGGGCAGCATGCCGAGCAGCACCACGGAGAACACCGCCATCACGGCGCCCAGCCGGGCCGGATCCGGCTCGACGGCGGCGACGGCCTCCCACACCGCGGTGACGGCGGCGGTGGCGCCGGCGCCGATCAGGCCGCCGCGGCCGAGCGGCGAGAAGAACCCGAGCAGCAGCAGGGCCAGGGCCAGGGCCGTCGCCACCGCGGCGAGCCGGGCCGGGCCCGACCAGTCGTACGCGTCGGCGGCGGTCCAGGCCGTGAGAACGCCGAGCCCGCCCGAGACGAACAGCAGGGCGGTCGCCAGGCCGCGGTTGCCCGTTCCGATCCGGGCGCACAGTGCGCCGCCCACCAGAAGGACGGCGGTGGCGACCGCCAGCGCGACGGCCAGGGTGTCGAGCGGGAACTCGCGCCGGGCCAACAGGGCGGCGATCACGGCGAAGGCCACGGTCGACGCCCCGGCGGTGACCCTTCGAGCGGCCGGACGCCAGCGCCAGGCCCCTAGGCCGAGGCTGTCGGCCACCTGGTCCGTGACGTCGTGGACCACCGGGGCGGGCGGCGCCGCGTGGGTCCTGACCAGGCGTAGCACGGCACCGTCGCTGATGCCGGCCGAGGTGAGAGTGCTGTCGTGCGGCAGGGCCGAGCCGTCGGAGGTGATCAACTGCCGGGTCAGCGGCCGTGAAGCCGCCCGGTCATCCAGCAACTGCAGTATGTCCGGAAGGAGTTGACCGATAGGTGTGTCCGATGGCAGCACGATGTCGGCCCGGCGCCGCTCACCGACCAGGGTCACTCGGCTCAGTTCTGATCGGGACGTCATCGCTGTGCTCACCACTTACGGAAACCTATCATCGTGATGTTCCGAAATATCGGGCCAATGAGGCATAGCGCATGGTGTGGTTGGCGCATTTCCGAGTTCGGCGAAATCTCGCCCGCGCCATGTGTGCGCCCGGCGAATATCCGGCCGCCTCGTCGGTTCTCGGGCGGTGTTGATCAGGGGCCTTTCTCCGGGCCGGAGGAATGCGCCGACGGTTCGTACCGCTGCGCCTGCCTCTGCGGTTTCTCCTGCTCGGCCTTCTGTTTGTCCAGCGTGTGCTGGAGGAAGGACCAGCCGACGCACCCGGCGCAGAGCACGGCGGTGATGGCGACGCCCGCGAATACCTTCCCGAGCCGTTCGTCGGCGGTGCGCCGTGCGCGCCCCGAGCCGAAGAGCAGGGCGTCTCGCATCCTGCGGCGGCGTACCCCCACCGATTCCAGCAGCTGACTGTCGTAATCCCGTGCCACACGATCCCCCTTTGCCACTGCAACATACCGAGGGGCGGTCGTGGAGTACACACCAGGGGCCGGGACATGAGGGGAGCGGTGTTCACACCGGGCCGGGGCGCGTCCAGTCGTGGCTCTCGCGTACGAGGGTGAATCCGGCCGATCTGTAGAGCGCCGCCGCCGCCTCGTTCGCGGCGGGCGTCAGAACGGCCACCGCGCTCGCGCCCCGGTCGGCGAGTGCCGCGCACGCGCCCCGTACGGCGTCGCGACCGTAGCCGTGTCCGCGGTGGTCCGGGTGTGTGCCGACCGGTTCGAGCAGTCCGCACCTGCCCACGCCGGCGAACCAGCCGGTCGCGGCGGCGGCGGGGTCCCCGGCGGGGGTGCGGACGAGGGTTTCCAGAGCCAGGTGGCCGGCCGGTGACCGCCGCATCGCGTGCCGCCGTTCGAGGGTGAACGTCGAGCCCTCGAAGGCGGATCGCTGCACCAGCACCAGGTCGGTCGCGTCGGACTCGTCCACCTCCACCGCACGGCTCGACACCGGCTCCGGGGTCCAGGACAGGACGAGCCAGGGCTCTTGCGGGTCCGGCTCCCAGCCGGGCACGGGCAGGCCGTCGGACCAGTCGTTGCCGGGTACGAGCAGCTTCTCGGCGTCCGCCGCGAGCGCCCCGAGGTCGGCGCCGGGGGCGGCGGTCACCCGCAGTACGGGGCCGTCGAGGAAGCCCACCGCCAACGGCGACGCGGTGTCGGCCCCTGCCTCGGTCCAGAGGTGGACCGTCGCGTCGTCCAGCCGCAGATACCAGCCGACGTCCCCCGGATGGAGGCCGCCGCCCGGGATGTCCGACGGGGTCCACGCGCACAGCGCGCGCAGCGCCGGACCGGTCTCGGCAGGGGACAGGCGGTGCCGCGTGAGTGAGGTCATGGGCGGGAGACTAGCCAGCATGCCGCGGAGGTGCGCGGGCGATTGCGTCCGGGCGAGCGGTCAGGTCTGCCGCAGCGCGAACCACAACTCCGCCCGTATGTCCATGTCATCCAGGTCCGCCCCCAGCAACTCCCCGCACCGCCCGATGCGTTGGCGGACGGTGTTGCGGTGGACGCCGAGGGCCACCGCCGTACGGTCCCAACTGCCGTGGAGGGAGAGCCAGCAGCGCAGGGTGCCGGCCAGCGGCTCGGTGAGCGGGGCGAGGAGGACGCGGGCGTGGGCGGCCGCCTGCTCGGGCGGGATCAGCGCGGCGAGGCCACCCGTGGGGGTATCCACCGTCAACGGGGCGCGGGTCGCCTGCGCGTGCGCCAGGGCGCGGGCCGCCAGGGTGTCGGCGGCGTCGAGCGCGGTGATGGGGGTGGGGGCGGACGCGCCGAGCGTCCAGCCGGGCTGCGGGGTGAGTCGGGCGGACCGGGGTCGTGAACCCGTCCCCGCGGGATCGTCGTTCAGCGGCTCCCCGCCCGCCGCCGCCCCCTCCCCGTCGCCCAGCAGCAGCCGGACCGCCTCGCCGCCCCCGCGCCCCGCGTCGACCAGGGCCGTGCCCAGTGACGCGCCCAGGGCCCCGGCCGTCAGGGCGTCCGCCGGGGCGCCGTCCGTGCGGCGGGCGTGGATCACTGTCCAGGTGCCGGTCGTGCCGGTCGTGCCGGTCGTGCCGGTGGTGCCGGTGGTGCCGGTGGTGCCGGTGGTGCCGGTCGTGCCGGTGGTGCCGGTGGTGCCGGTAGTGCCGGTGGTGCCGGTGGTGTGGGTGGTGCCGGTGGTGCCGGTGGTGCCGGTGGTGTGGGTCGTGCCGGTGGTGCCGAGGAGCGGCGCCACCTCGGCGGGGGAGGCGCCCAGGAGCATGCGGACCAGGGCCGCCGAACGACCCGCCGCGTCCGCGCCCTGGTGAGGGGCGGCCAGGAGGGAGAGGAGGACCACCGCGATGCCCGCCACCGTGTGGTCGCCGGATCCCCGCCGCCGGGTCGCCAGCGCCAGGACCAGGCCCTCGCCGCCGCCCAGCGCGTACGCGGACAGGTGGGTACCGCCGTGGGCGTCGGTCGCCGACGACGGGGAGCCGGGGCGTTCGCGGGCGACCACCCGGGCCAGCCGTGTCAGGGCCCCCGCCGCCTCCGGCCCCGGGCGGTGGCCCGCCGCGTGGACCTCCTCGCCCCGCGCCGTCAGCAGGACCGCCCGGCCGCCCAGCTGCGTCGCGAGCTGGTGCAGGACCGCCGGCACGGGGTCGGGGCGGGCCGCCGCAGTCGCCAGCGCCTGCTGGGCGCGGGTCACCCGGCGCAGCTCGCGGTGGCGCGCCTCGGCCATCAGCCGCCACACCGCCCGCGCGATCGTGGTGAACGGGGTCTCGGGCGGCACCTCCAGCAGCGGCAGTCCGTGGCGGTCGCACGCCTCGATCAGCGCCCGGGGCACCGTCTCGTGCACCGGGCGCACCCCGAACCCCAGCGCCGCCGCCCCCGCCGCCACCAGCCGGCCGACGTAGTGGTCCGGGTCGCTCAGCAGCACGCCCGCGCTCAGCAGCAGTTCGCCGCCGAGCAGATACGGATACGGGTCGGCCATCTCCGAGGTGTGCACCCAGAGCAGATCGGCGTCGGCCGGGCCCGCGATCCGGCGCAGCCCCAGCTCCTCGCGCGCCAGGAGCTCCGCCAGCGGGACGGGCGGGGTCGGCGGGCCGGCCGGCGGAGTCGTCTGCGGGGTGCCCCCGGAAGAGCTCGGCATGGACAGTTCCTCCATTCGGTGCGACGAGAATGGAGGAAACGTACACTTCAGCGTCGGCTTTCGGCCACCTACCGTCTTCCTCGCACGGACAACTGTCTGCGCGAGACGGAGGGAAGCCCATGGCTGTCGACTACGCCGTGATCGTCGTCTACCTGGCCGGCATGCTCGCCATGGGCTGGTGGGGCATGCGCCGCGCCAAGTCGAAGAGCGAGTTCCTGGTCGCGGGCCGCCGACTCGGGCCGGGCATGTACTCCGGCACCATGGCCGCGATCGTCCTCGGCGGCGCGTCCACCATCGGCGGCGTCGGCCTCGGCTACCAGTACGGTCTCTCCGGCGCCTGGATGGTCTTCACCATCGGACTCGGCCTGCTCGCGCTGTCGGTCTTCTTCTCCGCGCGGATCGCCCGGCTGAAGGTCTACACCGTCTCCGAGATGCTCGACCTGCGCTACGGCGGCCGGGCCGGGGTCATCTCGGGCGTCGTGATGTGGGCGTACACCCTGATGCTCGCGGTCACCTCGACCATCGCGTACGCCACCATCTTCGACGTCCTCTTCGACGTGGACCGCACCGTCTCGATCGTCCTCGGCGGCGCGATCGTCGTCGCGTACTCGACGCTCGGCGGCATGTGGTCGATCACGCTCACCGACATGGTCCAGTTCGTCGTCAAGACCATCGGGGTGCTGCTGCTCCTGCTGCCGATCGCCGTCGTCAAGGCGGGCGGCTTCAGCGAGATGAAGGCCCAACTGCCGACCGAGTACTTCGACCCGCTCGGCATCGGCGGCGAGACGATCTTCACGTATGTGCTGATCTACACGTTCGGCATGCTCATCGGGCAGGACATCTGGCAGCGCGTGTTCACCGCGCGCAGCGACACGACGGCCCGCTGGGGCGGCACGGTCGCCGGTACGTACTGTCTCGTCTACGCCATCGCCGGGGCCGTCATCGGCACCGCCGCCAAGGTGATGTACCCGAACCTGGCGAGCTCGGACGCCGCCTTCGCGACGATCGTCAAGGACGAGCTGCCGGTCGGCGTGCGCGGGCTGGTGCTCGCCGCCGCGCTGGCCGCCGTGATGTCGACCTCCTCCGGCGCGCTGATCGCCTGCGCGACGGTGGCCAACAACGACATCTGGTCCCGGCTGCGGGGCGTCGTCGGCCGGGGCGGGGGCGGCGAGGAGCCGCACGACGAGGTCAAGGGCAACCGGATCTTCATCCTGATCATGGGCATCGGCGTCATCCTCATCGCCATCGCGCTGAACGACGTGGTCGAGGCGCTGACCGTCGCCTACAACCTGCTGGTCGGCGGGCTGCTCGTGCCGATCATCGGCGGGCTGCTGTGGCGGCGCGGCACGGCGGCCGGGGCGCTGTCGGCGGTGTGCGTGGGTGGTGTCGCGGTGATCGGGCTGATGGCGCGCTACGGGATCCTCGCCAACCAGCCGATCTACTACGGGCTGCTGGCGTCGCTGGCCGTGTACGTCGTCGTCTCGCTGGCCACGCCGCCGACGGACGCGGCGGTGCTTGCCGCTTGGCGCGAGCGGTTGGCGGGGCGCGGTGGCCCGGACGCGGATGCGGATGCCGCCGCCGGGGCCCCGTCGGCCGCCCCCAGCCCGTCCGGCGCTTGAGGACGGAACCCTGTTGCCGGACCGGGGCGACCTCAAAGACGTCCTCAATCGCCGGACGGGCTGGGGTTGGCCGGTCGAGGCCGAAGACGTCCTCAATCGCCGGACGGGTCGCCCCACGGGCCGGACGTGGCCCGGCGGGCCGAGGTTGTCCGTCGGACCCCGCACACTTGACACCGTACGAAACCGAAGGAGAGGCACACCCCCATGAGCAGCACCGAATCGCCGCGCGGCCCCATCGACTCCTCCCGCGTCCCGCGGTACGCCGGGCCCGCGACGTTCGCCCGGCTGCCCCGGCTCGACGAGGTCGGCCGTACCGACGTCGCCGTGGTCGGCGTGCCCTTCGACACCGGGGTCTCCTACCGGCCCGGCGCCCGCTTCGGCGGCAACGCGATCCGTGAGGCGTCCCGGCTGCTGCGCCCGTACAACCCGGCGCAGGACGCCTCCCCGTTCGCCCTCGCGCAGGTCGCCGACGCCGGGGACATCGCGGCGAACCCGTTCGACATCAACGAGGCCGTCGAGACCATCGAGGCCGCGGCCGACGACCTGCTGGGCACCGGCGCACGCCTGATGACGCTCGGCGGCGACCACACCATCGCCCTGCCCCTCCTGCGCTCCGTCGCCAAGAAGCACGGGCCCGTCGCCCTGCTCCACTTCGACGCACACCTGGACACCTGGGACACCTACTTCGGTGCCGAGTACACCCACGGCACCCCGTTCCGCCGGGCCGTCGAGGAGGGCATCCTCGACACCTCCGCCCTCTCCCACGTCGGCACCCGGGGCCCGCTGTACGGCAAGCAGGACCTGACCGACGACGAGAAGATGGGCTTCGGCATCGTCACCTCCGCCGACGTCATGCGGCGCGGCGTCGACGAGATCGCCGACCAGCTGCGCCGGCGCATCGGGGACCGGCCGCTGTACATCTCCATCGACATCGACGTCCTGGACCCGGCGCACGCCCCCGGCACCGGCACCCCCGAGGCCGGCGGCCTCACCTCCCGCGAGCTGCTGGAGATCCTGCGCGGGCTCTCCTCCTGCCACCTGGTCTCCGCCGACCTGGTGGAGGTCGCCCCCGCCTACGACCACGCCGAGATCACCTCCGTGGCCGCCTCGCACGCCGCGTACGAGCTGACGACGATCATGTCCCGCCAGATCGCCGCGGCGAAGGAGACGAAGGAGGCCGCAGCCAAGTGAGCCACGACCACGACGACCGGCCGCGGCTCACCGCCGCCCAGGCCGCGGCAGTCCTGACCCCGCCGGCCGGCCGCAACGGCGGCGACCTCGTCGTCGAGTCCCTGCAGGGGCTCGGCGCGACCACCGTCTTCGGGCTGCCCGGCCAGCACGCGCTCGGCATGTTCGACGCGCTGCGCCGCTCCTCCCTCTCGTACGTCGGACTCCGCGTCGAGAACAACGCGGGCTTCGCCGCCGACGCGTACGGCCGGATCACCGGCGAGGTGGCCCCGCTCCTGCTCTCGACCGGACCCGGCGCGCTCACCTCGCTCGCCGCGCTCCAGGAGGCCGCCGCCGCCTCCGCGCCCGTCCTCGCCATCTCCAGCCAGATCCCCACGGCCGGGCTCGGCGGCGGGCGCCACGGCTACCTCCACGAGCTGCGCGACCAGCAGGCCTCCGTCCGCGACATCGTGAAGTCCGTCCACACCGTGCGGTCCGCCTCGCAGATTCCCTCCGCGATCGCCGCCGCCTGGGAGTCCGCGCTGACCGCCCCGCACGGGCCGGTCTGGGTGGAGATCCCGCAGGACGTGCTGCTGACCGAGACGGTCCTGCCGGTCGTCAGCGCCATGGACGCCACCCCGCGCGAGCTGTATCCGCGCCCCGAGCTGACGATCGCCGCCGCGCACCTGCTGTCGAACGCCGAGCGGCCCGTGATCATCGCGGGCGGCGGAGTCGTACGCTCCGACGCCTCCGGCAAGCTGCGCGCGCTGGCCGAGAAGCTCGACGCCCCTGTCGTCACCACCTTCGGGGGCAAGGGCGCCTTCCCCTGGGAGCACCCGCTCTCGCTCCGCTCCTGGCTGGAGGACCGGCACACCACCGACTTCCTGGAGGACGCGGACGTCCTGCTCGTCGTCGGCTCGGGGCTCGGCGAACTCTCCTCGAACTACCACACCTTCCGCCCGCGCGGCCGGGTGATCCAGATCGAGGCGGACGCCGGGAAGCTGGAGTCCAACCACCCCGCGCTCGGCATCCACTCCGACGCCCGCGAGGCCCTGGCCGACCTCCTGGAGACCGTCGAGCGGCGCGAGGACGCCGGTGCCGCCGAGCGGGTGGCCACGGTGCTGGAGAAGGTACGGGTCCGGATCGAGGCCCAGGGCCTCACCCTGGAGCAGCGGGTCCTCGCAGCCGTCCGCGAGGCACTGCCCGACGCCGCGCCCAGCTTCTGGGACATGACGATCCTGGCGTACTGGGCCTGGTCCGCGTTCGACGCCCGCCGCCCCAACACCATGCACTCCGCCCAGGGCGCGGGCGGCCTCGGCTACGGCTTCCCGGCGGCCATCGGCGCGGCGGCCGCCGACCCGACGAAGCCCGTGCTCGCGGTCTCCGGCGACGGCGGCGCGATGTACTCCATCGCGGAGCTGGCCACCGCCCGCCAGTACGATCTGCCGCTGACCTGGCTGATCGTCGACGACGGCGGCTACGGCATCCTGCGCGAGTACATGACGGGAACCTTCGGCGAGGCCACCGCCACCGAGCTGTCCCGCCCGGACTTCGTCGCGCTCGCCGAGTCCTTCGGCGTCCCCGCCGTCCGTACGACACCGGAGTCCCTCGCCGGGGATCTGGGCAAGGCGCTGGCTGCCCCGGGGCCGTCCGTCGTCGTGCTGCCGGCGCTGCTGCGGATGTTCGAGTCGACGCACCTGTAGGCCGCGCGTCCGTGGCGGCGGGCCCCTGGTCCCGGTTGGTGGCGGCGGCCGGATACCGGCCCGCACGCCCCCCGGCCACCGGCCCCGTTTCCCGCCCCCCTTTTGTTGCGGTGGGATGAAATCCGCGGCCCCGGGCGTTGGTGCCTTCCGGTAGCCCAGGTGGAACGGCTGGATCACAGGTGGATCACGGGTGGATCAGCTGGATCAGCGGACAGGCCGGGGAGAAGGCCGAAACGGGAGGCAACGCGTGACGGGCGCAGAGCGACAGGGGTGGGGCCGGCGGCTGACCGGGTACGCGTGGCGGTACCGGCGCAACGTCGTGCTCGCCCTCGGCTCGTCGCTCGCCGGAATGGCCGTCATGGCCCTCGTGCCGCTCATCACCAAGGTGATCATCGACGACGTGGTCACCGACCACACCCGCTCCCTCGAGCTCTGGACCGGACTGCTCATAGGCGCGGCGGTCCTCGTCTACATAGCCACCTACATCCGCCGGTACTACGGCGGCCGGCTCGCCCTGGACGTCCAGCACGACCTGCGTACGGACATGTACACGACGATCACCCGGCTCGACGGGAAGCGTCAGGACGAGCTGTCCACCGGGCAGGTCGTCGGCCGTGCCACCAGCGACCTCCAGCTGATCCAGGGGCTGCTGTTCATGCTCCCGATGACCATCGGGAACGTGCTGCTCTTCCTCATCTCCCTGGTGATCATGGCGTGGCTCTCGCTGCCCCTGACCCTGGTGGCCCTCGCCGTCGCCCCCGCCCTCTGGTTCATCGCCCGCCGCTCCCGCACCCGTCTCTTCCCCGCCACCTGGTACGCCCAGAGCCAGGCCGCCGCCGTCGCCGGAGTCGTCGACGGGGCCGTCTCCGGAGTCCGGGTCGTCAAGGGCTTCGGCCAGGAGGACCAGGAGACCGGCAAGCTCCGCGAGGTCGGGCGCCGGCTGTTCGCCGGGCGGCTGCGCACCATCCGCCTGAACTCCCGTTACACCCCCGCCCTCCAGGCCGTGCCCGCGCTCGGCCAGGTCGCCATGCTCGCCCTCGGCGGCTGGCTGGCCACCCGGGGCGAGATCACGCTGGGCACGTTCGTCGCCTTCTCCACCTACCTCGCCCAGCTCGTCGGCCCGGTCCGGATGCTCGCCATGGTCCTCACCGTCGGCCAGCAGGCCCGGGCCGGTGTGGAACGCGTCCTGGAGCTCATCGACACCGAGCCCTCCATGCGGGACGGCACCAAGGAGCTGCCCGCCGACGCCCCGGCCGGGATCGAGTTCGACGACGTACGGTTCGGGTACGACGACGAGCGCCCGGTCCTCGACGGGTTCTCGCTCACCGTCGAACCCGGCGAGACCGTCGCCGTCGTCGGTGCGTCCGGCAGCGGCAAGTCCACCGTCTCGCTCCTGCTGCCCCGCTTCTACGACGTGTCCCACGGGGCCGTCCTCATCGGCGGCCACGACGTCCGCGAGCTCACCCAGGCGTCCCTGCGCTCCGCCATCGGGCTCGTCCCCGAGGACAGCTTCCTCTTCTCCGACACCATCCGCGCCAACATCGCCTACGGCCACCCCGACGCCACCCGGGAACAGATCGAACAGGCCGCCCGCGCCGCCCAGGCCGACCGGTTCATCGCCGAACTGCCGAAGGGTTACGACACAGCCGTCGGCGAGCACGGGCTCACCCTCTCCGGAGGCCAGCGCCAACGCGTGGCCCTCGCCCGCGCCATCCTCACCGACCCCAGGCTCCTCCTCCTCGACGACGCGACCTCCGCCGTCGACGCCCGGGTCGAGCACGAGATCCACCAGGCCCTGAGGCAGGTGATGGCGGGACGCACCACCCTGCTCATCGCCCACCGCCGCTCCACCCTCCAGCTCGCCGACCGCATCGCCGTCCTGGACGGCGGGAAGCTCGCCGCGATCGGCACCCACGAGGAGCTGGAGCGCACCTCCCCGCTCTACCGCCGCCTGCTCACCGACCCCGACGAGCTCGGCGGCACCTCGCCCGGCCACCGGCCGCCGCGCACCGCGACGGACCCCGAGGGCGACCGCGCCCTCCAGGAGGAGCTGGACGCCGAGTTCGACGCGGAGCGCGGCATCACCCCCGCGCTGTGGATCCGCGAGGAGGAGGAGCGGGACACCGCCGTCGCGGGCATGCCCGCGACGCCCGAGCTGCTCGCCCAGGTCGAGGCCCTGCCACCCGCCACCGACACCCCCGAGGTCGACGAGGCCGCCGCCGTGCGGGCCGAGGACTCCTACGGGCTGCGCCGGCTGCTGCGCGGCTTCGGCCCGGTCCTGCTCATCAGCCTCGGGCTCGTCGCCGTCGACGCCGGCATGGGCCTGCTGCTGCCGGTCCTGATCCGGCACGGCATCGACGAGGGCGTCTCCCAGCTCTCGACCGGCGCGGTGTGGGCGGCCTCCGCGATCGCGTTGATCGCCGTGCTCGTCCAGTGGGTGGCCCAGACCGGCGAGATCCGGATGACCGGCCGGACCGGCGAGCGGGTCCTCTACTCGCTCCGCCTGAAGATCTTCGCCCAGCTCCAGCGCCTCGGCCTCGACTACTACGAGCGGGAACTGACCGGCCGGATCATGACCCGGATGACGACGGACGTGGACGCGCTCGCCACGTTCCTCCAGACCGGGCTCGTCACCGCGTTCGTCTCCGTGGTCACCTTCTTCGGCATCATGGTCGCGCTGCTGATCCTGGACGTCCAGCTCGCCCTGGTCGTCTTCGCCACCCTGCCCGTGCTGATCATCGGCACCGTCTTCTTCCGGCGCGGCAGCGTCAAGGCGTACGAGCTGGCCCGGACCCGGATCAGCGCCGTCAACGCCGACCTCCAGGAGTCCGTCTCCGGCCTCCGTATCGTCCAGGCCTTCGGCCGCGAGCACGACGGGGCCGCCCGCTTCGCCGAGCGCAGCGACCACTACCGCCAGGCCCGGGTACGCGGCCAGTGGCTGATCTCCGTCTACTTCCCGTTCGTCCAGCTGCTGGCCTCCGTCGCCGGCGCCGCCGTGATAATCGTCGGCGCGGGCCGGATCGACAACGGCACGCTGACCACCGGAGCCCTGGTCGCCTACCTCCTCTACATCGAACTGTTCTTCGCCCCCGTCCAGCAGCTCTCCCAGGTCTTCGACGGCTATCAGCAGGCGACCGTCTCCCTCGGCCGCATCCAGGAGCTGCTGCGCGAACCCACCTCGACCGCCGACCCGGACGAGCCGCTCGACGTGCTCTCGCTGCGCGGCGAGATCGCGTTCGAGGACGTCACCTTCGCGTACGGCTCGGACGAGGAGGCCCTGACCGGTGTCGACCTGCGCATACCGGCCGGCCAGACGGTGGCGTTCGTCGGGGAGACGGGGGCCGGGAAGTCGACCCTCGTCAAGCTCGTCGCCCGGTACTACGACCCCACGGGTGGGCGCGTCACCGCCGACGGAGCCGATCTGCGCACCCTCGACATGACCGCCTACCGGCACCGCCTCGGCGTCGTCCCGCAGGAGGCGTACCTCTTCGCCGGCACGGTCCGCGACGCCATCGCCTACGGGCTGCCCGACGCCACCGACGCCCGGGTGGAGGCAGCCGCGCGCGCGGTCGGCGCACACGAGATGATCGCCACGCTGGAGGACGGCTATCTCCACGAGGTCGCCGAGCGCGGCCGTAACCTCTCCGCCGGGCAGCGCCAGCTCATCGCGCTGGCCCGCGCCGAACTCGTCGACCCGGACATCCTGCTCCTGGACGAGGCCACCGCCGCCCTGGACCTCGCCACGGAGGCCCTGGTCAACCAGGCCACCGACCGCCTCGCCGGCCGCCGCACCACGCTGGTGGTGGCCCACCGGCTGACCACCGCCGCCCGCGCCGACCGCGTCGTGGTCATGGACCACGGGCGCGTCGTCGAGGACGGCACACACGACGAGTTGCTCGCCCGGGGCGGGCAGTACGCCCGGCTGTGGCGGACCTTCCTCGGCGAGGGCATCGGGGAGGACGAGCCGGCGGGCGTCTGAGCGGCCACCGGGGCTGCCCCGGTGGCCGCCGAGTCCGCCGGGTCCGCCCAGGGGTCACCGGGGCCGCCGGTGCTGCCGTGCAACCTCCCACCGGTCTGCTGCGTCGTAGCCGGAGACGCACGGGTACGCACAGACGTCAGGTGGGGGCGAAGGTGTTCGACAGAGCAGCGGGACCGGCGGGACCGGCGCAACCGGACGGGCCCGGGACGGCCGCCCGGCCGGGCGGACCGGGCGGACCGAGGACACGGCGCCTCCTCGTGCGCCTCCTGGTCCTTCCCCTCCTCGCCGGGCTCGTACCGCTGATCGCCGCGCCCACCACCGCGCAGGCGACCGCGCAGGCGGCCGCCGGCTGCTCCGGCCGCCCCGCGAAGACCGTCGAGTTCTCCACGGGAGAACTGCGCGTCTACAAGAGCCGCGCGCAGGCGTGCGCGGTGACCGTGGCCAAGAAGCCCGGAAAGCGGCGGACGATGAGCGTCACGCTCCAGGCGCGCGGCGGACACCCCGTCACCGACAAGGGCTCGTACACGAAGATGGCCGGGCCCGTCACGGTCAGCGCGCTGAACCGCTGCGTCCGGGCCACCGGCGCGATCGGCAGGAAGTCCGCATCCACCGGGTGGATTCTGTGCTGATTTGGCCCGCCACCTGACCGGTCTTCTCCACTGACACGGGCAACCAGGTCTGGCGTGGCGTGTCTTGCCCCGATAAGTTCACGGCGAATGTTGTGAATCAAGGGGAGGGTGCATGCGCAAGTCGCTCACAGGGGTTCTTTCGCTCGCTGTGCTCATAGGCACGGTCGGAGCCACGGGGGCCTCGGCCGGTGCGGCCACCGCCGCGGAGCCGGCCGCGAAGCGGAGCAGCGGCGCTGCCGGAGGCAGCGAAGCGAGCAACGAGGACATCAAGGACCGCATCCTGGCCATCCCGGGGATGAGCCTGATCCAGGAGAAGCCGTACGCGGGCTACCGCTACTTCGTCCTCAACTACACCCAGCCGGTGGACCACCGGCGCCCGTCCAAGGGCACGTTCCAGCAGCGCCTGACGCTGCTGCACAAGGACGTGAGCCGCCCGACGGTCTTCTTCACCAGCGGCTACAACGTCTCCACGAACCCCAGCCGCAGCGAGCCGACGCAGATCATCGACGGCAACCAGCTCTCGCTGGAGTACCGTTACTTCACCCCGTCCCGGCCGGCCCCCGCCGACTGGTCCAAGCTGGACATCTGGCAGGCCGCCAGCGACCAGCACCGGGCGTTCACGGCGCTGAAGAAGATCTACGACAAGAAGTGGCTGGCCACCGGCGGGTCCAAGGGCGGCATGACCGCCACGTACTTCGAGCGCTTCTACCCGAAGGACATGGACGGCGTCGTCGCCTACGTCGCGCCCAACGACGTCAACAACGACGAGGACTCGGCGTACGACCGGTTCTTCCGCAACGTCGGCACCGAGGAGTGCCGCGACCAGCTGGCCGGTGTGCAGCGCGAGGCGCTGATCCGCCGGGCCCCGCTCCAGAAGAAGTACAAGGAGCTGGCCGCCGCCAACGGCTGGACCTTCAACACCGTCGGCTCCCTCGACCGCGCCTACGAGGCCACGGTCATGGACTACGGGTGGGCGTTCTGGCAGTACAGCCTGGTCGCCGACTGCGTGGACATCCCGGCCGACGCCGAGAAGGCCACCGACGAGGACATCTGGAACTCCGTCGACGCCATCTCCGGCTTCTCCGCCTACGTCGACCAGGGCCTTCAGACGTACACCCCGTACTACTACCAGGCGGGCACCGAGCTCGGGTCGCCGGACATCAAGCAGCCCTGGCTCGGCAACCTGAGCCGCTACGGCTACCAGCCCCCGCGCAACTTCGTGCCCCGCTCCATCCCGATGACGTTCGACCGGGGCGCGATGCGGGACATCGACCGCTGGGTCAAGGGCAACGCCCGGCAGATGATGTACGTCAACGGCGAGAACGACCCGTGGAGCGCGGAGCCGTTCCGCCTCGGGCGCGGTGCGCAGGACAGCTACGTCTACACCGTTCCCGGCGGCAACCACGGCGCGAGGGTCTCCGGTCTCGTCGCCGACGAGAAGGCGAAGGCCACCGCCGCGATCCTGCGCTGGGCGGGCGTCGCCCCGGCGGCCGTCGAGGCCGACCCGGCCAAGGCGAAGCCGCTGGCGAAGTTCGACAAGAAGCTGGACAAGCGCAACGGCGAGATCGGGCGCGACGAGGCCACGCTGCGCCCGTAGCGGTCGCGCGGTTCTCCTGGCGGCGTCTGTGGTGTCTGCGGCGTCTCACGTGGGCCGCGTCCTTCGGTCACTCTCCCGGTGACCGGCGGGCGCGGCCCACCGGCCCCGTTCCGCGGCAAGCAGCCTAAACTCTCCGCCCGTCAGCAGGCCTACCTCGTCGAGCAGCACGCCACCGGCGAGCGCACCATCGCTGACCTCGCCGAACTACTCTCCGTCTCTCGCGCGACGGTGTACCGGGTTCTGGAGCGCGCGGGAAGTCAAGAGTCGTCACGGACCCGGCCACGGTGCGCAGTTATTTGACTGACCGTTCCAGATGCGTCTATGGTCTTCGACGTGGCCAGGACCAAGGAATTCGATCCGGACGCCGCGCTGCAGTCGGCCCTTGAGCTGTTCTGGCGGCGCGGCTACGAAGCGACGTCGATGACGGACCTCGTCGAGTACCTCGGCATCGGCCGCGCCAGCATCTACGCGACCTTTGGCAGTAAGCACGAGCTGTATCTGAAGGCCATGGACCGGTACGTCGAGACGCGCGACCCGGCTCTCCTCGCCGAGTTGTCCCAGCCGGGCCCCGCACTGCCCGCGGTGCGGGCGGTAGTGCGCCGCTTCGCCGCAGAGGCCGCCTCCCCGGAAGGCCGGCTGAGCGGCTGTTTCGTCACCAATACCGCGGCTGAGCTGGCCCCGCACGACCCTGCGGCGGCCCGCCGGGTCGAGATCAGCTGGGAGCACATCGAGACCCTGCTGCACTCCGCGCTCGTACGGGCCGAGGCTCAGGGCGAGCTGCCCGAGGGCCGCGATCCGCGTGCGCTGGCCCGCCTGCTGCTCGTCCTGCTGCAGGGGGTTCGGATCGTCGGCAAGGCGTCGAACGATCCCGCCCGGGTGCGGGATGCGGCCGAACAGGCCCTGGCCCTGCTGGACTGACTCACACCCACCGAAGCCACCGGGCTTCCTTCCGTATGCCCAAATAATGAACCGATCGGTCAAATATCAGGAGGAAGGCATGACCGCCACGGACGCTGCCCGCGTCGCCACTACGCAGCAGCGATACGCCTTCGTCCTCCTCGGTGGCGTCCAGACCACGCTGATCTTCACGCTCGCTGCGCTCGCCGTACCGCTGCCCCTCATCGGGCGCGAATTAGGCCTGGAGCGCGCCGACTTGATCCTGCTCAGCGCTGCCTACGGACTGACCTTCGCCGGGCTGCTGCTCTTCGGCGGACGCCTCGCGGACCGCTATGGCGGGCGGCGTGCCCTCACCGCGGGCCTGGTCCTCTTCGCCGCTGCCTCGGCCGCCGCCCCGCTCGCCCCCGGCATGGGGACATTGCTCGCAGCGCGCTTCGCGCAGGGCGTGGGGGCTGCTCTGATCGCGCCCGCCGCCATGGCCGTGCTGCGCGCCGTCTTCCCCTCCCCACCCGCGTACGGCAGGGCGATGGCCGCCTGGGGCGGGCTCTCGGTTCTCGGCGCGACCGCGGGCAATCTGCTCTCCGGCGTCATCTCGGCGCTGCTGTCCTGGCGTTGGACCTTCGCCGTACCGCTCGTGGTGGCCCTCGCAGCCCTCGCCCTCACGTTCCGGCTGCTGCCGGACACCACGCCGAGCCGGGGCGGGACTCTCGACCTGCCGGGTGCCCTGCTCGCCACCGCCGGGATCACCCTCGCCAGTTACGGACTCGTCGTCACCGACGCCCGCCCCTGGTCGTCGGCCGGCGTGCTCGTGCCGCTGCTCGGCGGGGCCGCGCTGCTCGCCGCGTTCTGGTACGCCGAGCGCCGCGCCCGCGACCCGCTGCTGCCGCCCAGCTTCCTGCTCGGCCGGCGGCGGGCCTTCGCCCTCGCGGCCATCGCACTGAGCGCCTGCGGGACCGCGATGACCTTCGTGGTCCTCTCGCTCCACCTCCAGCAGGTGCGCGACTGGTCACAGCTGCAGACCTCGGCGGCGTTCCTGCCGTTCGCTGTTGCGCTGATCGCCTCGGGCCGGGCGGCAGGACCGCTCATCGGCCGGTACGGGGCCCGAACCGTCACAGCGGCCGGGCTCTGCACCGGCGCGGCCGGGCTCGCCCTCCTCGCGCTCACCGGGATCGACGCACACATCTCATACGGGTATGGACTGCTGCCGGGCCTCGTGCTGCTGCCGGCCGGCGCGGCGGCCTCCTTCGCGGGAGCCGCCGTGCTCGCCACCGAAGGCGTGCCGCAGCAGCAAACGGGGCTCGCGGGCGGCGTGCTGAACACCGCGATGGAATTCGGCCCGACCGTCCTGTTCGCGATCCTGCTCACGCTCGGCAGCGACGCCTGGTCGCTCGCCGCGACGGGGGCCGGCCTGGCCCTCGTGGCCCTCCTGAACCACCGCACCAGGTAATCCATCACTCAAGGGAGCCACCGAAATGAACCGCTTTACGGGCAAGACCGTCCTCGTCACCGGTGCGGGCTCCGGCCTCGGCCGCGCGATCGCGCTCGCCTTCGCCGCTGAGGGCGCATCCGTGGTTGCCGCGGGACGCACCGCGGCCTCCCTGGACGAGACGGTCGGTCTCATCGAGGCCACCGGCGGCACGGCCACCGCCGTCACCGCCGATGTCACCGACTCCGGCCAGCTCCAGAACCTCGTGCGCGAGAGCGTCACCCGCTTCGGCGGACTGGACATCGCGGTCAACAACGCCGGAATACTCCGCGGCACCGGACCCGTCAGCGAGGTGAGTGAGGAGGACTGGGACGCGGTGCTGCGAACCAATGTCACCGGTATCTGGCTGGCCATGAAACACGAGATCGCGCACATGAGGGAGAACGGCGGCGGTGCCATCGTCAACATCTCCTCCAACCTCGGCGCGCACCTGCGGATCCCGAACGTCGCCGCCTACATCACCTCAAAGGCTGCAGTCTCCGCGCTGACCCGCGCCGCCGCTCTCGACCACATCCACCAGGGCATCCGCATCAACGCGGTCAGCCCGGGTCCCGCTGCCACGTCCATGTCGCTGCTGCCCGGTGAGACCGAGGCCGGCCGTACCGAGCGGATGAAGACGGCGACTCCGCTCGGCCGGGTCGCGGAAGCCGAAGAAGTGGCGGCCGCGGTGCTCTACCTCGCCTCGCCCGCGGCCGGCGCGGTGGTCGGCACCGACCTGGTCATCGACAGTGGATCCTCGGCCTGACGGTTCGTGGGCTTCGGCGGCACCCTTCCCCTACGAGGTCCGCTCCATCGAGGTCACGCCGCCGGTTCCCGCCCCTTGATAGGAAAACGATCACTTCCGCGCGGGACCGTACCAGGGTGACCGGCGACCCCCACCGACAGCCGACCCGGAGACACTGGTCACCCTCTCGAGATCGCGCTGCCATCCCTTTCGGCCGTATCTCGGCTGACCCTCACGAACGGATCCGCCGGTCCTGCCCTCCGGGCAGACGTCGCTACTTTCTGAACGCGGCTGAGGGCTTGCAGGGAAGCAACACCTTGATTCCCTGCAAGCCCTTAGTACGACAGCCCGTGGCCCACCGGATACAGCACCTGCGTCGGGTCGTCCGCGCGCCGCACCGGAACCGGCAGGGTGCCCTCCGGTTCCGCGTGGCCGGCGATCACCCGGGCGGCGGCGCGCAGTTCGACGTCGGTCCAGGAGTACGCGGCGAGGCACGCGGCGACTCCGGTCCCGGTGAGGTGGGCGACGTCGTGGGGGTTGCGGACGGCGACGGTGACCACCGGGACGCCGGTCGCCACGAGAGCGGTGACCAGGGTGCGCTGCGAGCTGGTCGCCGTGACGTTGTACGTCGCCACGACCACCGCGTCCCGGCCCTCGGCGGCGGCGACCGCTTCGGCGATCTTCGCCCGGTTCGGGGCCGTACCGGTGGACAACGCGCGTGCGGTGAAGCCCAGTTCGCCGAAAGCTTCGCTCAGGGTGCTGGTCGGTGGGCCCGTCGTCCCGGAGGGGGATGCCGGATCCGCTCCCACCACCAGCAGATTTCGGTGGCTGCGGCGGGAGAGCGGCAGCAGTGTGCCCGGGTCGGCGAGCAGGGTCGTCGTGCGCTCGGCGATCCGGTCGGCGGCGGCCCGGTGGGCGCGGCTGCCGACCGTGCGCTCGACGTCCCGCGGGCTGACGAACGGGTCCCGGAACAGGCCCAGTCGGCTCTTCAGCCGCAGGATCCGCAGGATCGATGCGTCGATCCTCGCCTCGCTGAGCTCGCCGCCCCGCACCGCCTCCAGCACGGCGTTCCAGGCGACGGAGAGGTGCGGCGGGTTCAGCAGCTGGTCCACGCCCGCCAGCAGCGCGAGGACCGGCACGCGGTCGTCGCCGTACTTCGTGCGCACCCCTTCCATGCCGAGCGAGTCGGTGACCACCACCCCGTCGTAGCCGAGCTCCTCGCGGAGGATGCCGGTGAGGATCGGCCGGGAGAGCGTGGCCGGGTCCTCGGACGGGTCGAGTGCGGGGACCACGATGTGCGCGGTCATGATCGAGTCGATCCGGGCCCGGATCGCGGCGCGGAACGGCGGGGCGTCCAGCTCCTCCCACTGCGCGCGGGTGTGGTTGATGACGGGCAGCCCGGTGTGGCTGTCGGTGCTGGTGTCGCCGTGGCCGGGGAAGTGCTTGGCGGTCGACGCGACGCCCGCGCCCTGGTAGCCCTTCACCTGCTCCGCGACCAGGGCGGCCACCGCGTCGGGGTCCGAGCCGAAGGACCGTACGCCGATGACGGGGTTGGCCGGGTTGACGTTGACGTCGGCGTCCGGCGCGTAGTTCTGGTTGACGCCGAGCGCGGCCAGTTCGGCGCCCGCGATCCAGGCCGCCCGGCGGGTGTCGGAGCGTGAGCCGCCCGCGCCGAGCGCCATCGCGCCCGGTAGCAGCGTGGCGGGTTCGCCGACCCGGCAGACGATGCCGTGCTCCTGGTCGGTGGAGACGAGCAGGGGCAGTCGGGAGCGCCCGGCGAGCGCGGCGCGCTGGAGGCCGTTGGAGAGGTCGGCGATCTGGTGCGGGTCGCGGGTGTTGTGCGCCCAGGTGAAGTAGATGATCCCGCCGACGTGGTACGTGGAGATCAGCTCGGCGGCGGTGCGGACCCCGATCTCGGTGAGGTTCGCGTCGATGTCGGCCTGGTCGGGTTCGGTGGCGGAGTGCCCGTAGACCCGCATCACGAAGAGCTGGCCGACCTTCTCCTCCAGGCTCATCCCGGCGATGATCCGTCGCAGCCGGCGGTCGGTGGAGGCGTTCGCGTTCGCTTTCGTGGAGTGTGCGGATGCGGATGCGGCGGAGGAGGTGGCGAGGGCGCCGGTGGCAGCCGCCGCGGTGGCTGCCGCGGTGACGGTGAGGAGGGTGCGTCGTGAGGTGCGGTGGGGCATGTGAGCTCCTTCCCGGGGTGAAAGAAACTTCCAAGTAAGTACGCTTATAGGGAAAGTAACTTCCGGTCAAGAGGCCGGGCCGCTCGCGTCACACCCCGCACGCGAACGGAGGGACGCGAACGGGACGACACGGGTATGCGGGGCACGCCGCCCCGCACCGACGCGGAAGCCGTACGGGCACGCCGCCCCGCACGGACGGGAAAGCGCGGGGGCACGCCGCCTCGCACCGGCCCCCGCGCCCTCGTACCGCCCCGCCGTTACTGCTTCGGCGCTCCGATCCGCAGCAGGTACTCGCGCCCCGCGTCCAGCAGACCCGGCAGCTCCGCCGCCCCCGGGTGCCAGCGCTTCTCGTACTCCCAGCACACCCACGTATCCGGATCGAGCCCGTCCAGGCAGTCCGCCAGCCCCAGCACCCCGGAGCCCAGCGCCACCGGAGTGAGGTCGTCCGCCGAGGCGACGTCCTTCACCTGGACGTATCCCAGGTGCGGAGCGAGCACCGCATGACTCGCGGCCGGCTCCTCACCGGCGAGCCAGGTGTGCAGCACGTCCCAGATCGCGCCGACCCGGGGGTGCCCGACCGTGGCGAGCACCCGGGCGGCGTCGAGGCCCGCCCGGTGCGAGTCATGGGTCTCCAGCAGGATGCTCACGCCCATGTCGGCGGCGGCCGGTGCGGCCGCACCGAGCCGCCGGGCCGCCGTCGCGTCGGCCTCCCCCCGCTCCTGGCCGCCGCCGCCGGGGAAGACCCGGACGGAGGACGCGCCCAGGTCCCGTGCGAGCTTCACCAGCTCGGACAGCTCCGCCAGGACCGGTTCGTCGTCGCCCTCGGCAGCCACCTTCACATACCCGGCGAGAGCCAGGATCTCCACCCCGCCGGCCTTGAACGCCTCGACCACATCGGCCCGTTCCAGTGACGAGAGCCCCAGGTGCACCGGCTCCTCGGGGTGGACGCGCAGCTCCACTCCCTGGTAGCCGTTCCCGGCGGCGAGCCGGACGACCTCGGAGACCGGCGTTCCCGGCACTCCGAGGGTGGAGAATGCGAGCTTCATCGTGCGTGTCCTTCCCTTGTGCCGACGCCCCGCTCCTGCCCGCCGGGCCAGTGGCTACTCCCGGGTGCCGGGCCTCGGCCACCTGCCCGGACCCGGCCGCCGGGCCGGCGGCCATCCCGGGTGCCGCTCCTCAGCCGGTGCCCCGCAGCAGTCGCTCCAGGCTACCCAGCAGCTTCAGCGCGTCCTCGCGCCGCGCGCCCTCCAGCGCGCCCGCGTCGGACACCGCGTGCCGCTCGGCCTCCGGCACCCGCTCCGGGGTGATCACCCGCAGGGCGGCGGCGGCCTGCCGGGCGAACATCGCGAGCAGATCCAGCTCCCGGACGCCCGACCGGGCCTGCGGGGAGGGGTCCAGCACCTCCAGCACGCCCAGGATCCGGGAGTCGCTGATGAGCGGGGCCGCCATCAGGGAGTTCGGCACGTACGCGGTCGACTCCGCCAGCGAGCGGTCGAAGGACGGATCGTCGCTCAGGTCGTCCACCACCATCGGCTCGCCCGAGGTCGCCACCCACCCGGCGATCCCCCGGCCGGCCGGGAAGCGGCGGCCCACGAGGAACTCCTCGCCCTGCCCGGACACGGCCTGGAAGACCAGCTCGTCCGCCTCCTCGTCGAGCAGGAAGACCGAACTGGCCTCGGCCCCGAAGATGGCTCGGGCCACGTCGACGACCGACTGGAGCAGCTCGCTGCGCGGCGCGTCGGCGACCGTCGCGGCGGCGGTGGGGGAGAGGGACGGGGACGAGGCGGAATCAGTTCTCGGAGTCATCACGGATATCTCCTGCCGCAGGGGAAGGGCGCGGCACGTGGCGCACATTGGCCGCGGACAGATAGAGGGCGTTCTTGAGCTGGAAGGCCGTCATCCGCGGATGCGCGGACAGGACGCGGGCGCACAGCCCGGCGACGTACGGCGTGGCGAAGCTGTTCCCCGTGGTGCGGATCGTCCGGCCGCCCAGCCACGGCACGGTCACGTTCTGGCCAGGACCGAAGAACTCCACCGGGGGATCCGGGTTGTACAGGTGCAGTTCGGGGTCGTCCTCCTGGTGGCTGCCCACCGAGATCACCGACGCGAACCGCCAGGGGAAGCTCTCCACCGGGGTGTTGTGGGCCGAGGCGACGATCACCGTACGGGCGAAGTAGGCGTTGTCGGCCAGGCTGTGCAGCTCCTGCGCGAACCGTGTGCGGGTCGTCGACAGGCTGAGGTTGACCACGTCGAAGCCCTGCTCCACCGCCCAGCGCAGCCCGGCCATCAGGATGTCGCCGGTGCCGGAGAACCGCTCCCCGAGCACCCGAACACTGTGGATCTCGCACTCCGGGGCGGTCCGGCGGACGATGCCCGCGCACGCGGTGCCGTGCCCGCAGGTGTCCCCGGTGGTCGTCGGCTCGACCGTGATCTCCCCGCTCTCCCCGTCCTTGACGACCACCCAGGAACCGGCCAGCGGGCCGATCAGCGGATGGTCCCGCTCCACACCCGAATCCACCACGCACACACGTACGCCGCGCCCGGTGGCGGGCCCGGCGGGGCGGCCGTCCGGCGGTCCGGCGTCCGCCAGTACCGGTACGTCCTCGGGGCCGCGCCCGCGCAGACTCCAGGTCAGCCCCTGCCCCGGGGCCCTGCCCGCTCCCGGCCCGGTCCGCGGCTGCCCCGGTTCCGCCCGTGTCCGTTCCGGTTCCGTGGTCGTCATCGGTCAGCTCCTCTCCCTCGTCGTGGCCATGGGCCGGGGCGGGTGCGCGAGGAACCGGGCGACCCGGCGCGCCCCCGGCAGATGCCCCTTGCCCGTGAAGTGCGCCCCGGCCGCACGGGCCGAGGCCCCGGCCTCCGGCCACCGGCCCAGGGCGGCGAGCGCCTGCGCCCGGTCCAGCTCGGCCGTCGCCTGCACCAGCGGGGAGTCCGTGAGCAGCGAGGCCCGGACCGCCCGGTCCGCGTGTTCCGCCGCCTCTTCGGGGCGGTCCCGCACCGCCAGCCGGGCCCGCAACCCCGCCAGGTCCACCGCGTCCGCACGGCTCAGCCCCGACGTGTCGCCGACGCCCGCCAGCCGGGCGGCCGCCGGGTCCTCACGGCCCGCGTCCAGTTCGAGGCGGGCCGCGTCCAAGGCCACCGCCGTCCGCATCCCGGCCGCCCCCGTGCGCCGGGCCGCCGCGTCCGCCCGGCCCAGCAGGTCCACGGCCTCCGTGCCGTTGCCGAGCAGCGCCTCCACCGTCGCCCGGAACACCGGAAGGAAGACCTCCGCCTCGGCGAACCCCAGCTTCCCGGCCAGCCGTTCCGCCTCGGCCAGGCAGCGGTACGCCTCATCGGGCCGCTCCTGGAGCGCGTACAGCACCGCCAGCGGGCAGTTGAGGGTGACCCGGACCGTGGGCCGGCCCGCCCCGTGCGCCGCCAGCAGCGTCCGGCAGCGGACCACCGCGGCGGGCACCGGAACAGGCCCCCGCCACAGGGAGACGCCGATCGCGCCGAGCGCCCCGGCCCGTTCCGGCTCCGCACCGGCCAGCACCGCGTGCTCCAGGGCCCGCGCCTGGTCCCGCTCCGCCTCCTCGTGCCGCCCGGACCGCTGGAACTGCTGGGCGAGCCGCAGATGGGCCCGCGCCCGGCCGGCCGAGTCCCCGGCCGCCTCGAACACCGGGAGCACGGCCCGGGCCACGGCGGCGGGGCCGGGGCCCGGGCCGCCCGGATCCAGCACCGCGAGTGCGAGGCGGGCATGCGCGGCCTCCACCGGGTCGGCCCCCGAGTCCCGCACCTGGCGCAGCAGTTCGGCCCCCTCCCCGGTGCGGCCCAGCGCCACCCGTACCTCGCCGAGCCGCCGCGTCGCCGCCGGATCCCCGGGGTGCAGGTCGACCGCCCGCTCCAGCAGGCCGTGCGCCCAGTGCAGATCGGACCGGGCGGCGGCCTGTGCCCCGGCCCGGCCCAGCGCGGCGGCGGCCCGCTCGCGCAGCCGCCGGGCCGGATCGTCCAGCAGGCCCAGCTCCGCGCGGTAGCGGTAGGCGCGCTCGAGATGGCCGCCTACCGCACCGTCGCCGCTCCGCAGCACACTGGGCAGCTCCGCCGCCCAGGCATGGCGTTCCGCCTTGGCCCGCTTGGACAGCGACGCGTACGCGACCTCGTGCACCAGTCCGCTGCTGAACCGGTACGGCGCCGCCTCGCGACCCCCCGGGACCCCCGACTCCACCAGCCGGCGACGGCCCAGCACCGCCAACGCCTCCTCGACGCGTCGGCGGTGTTCCGGGGCGGCCCCGGTCGCCCCGGCGAGCCGCCCGGCGTCGTGGCCCTCCCCGGCCCGTACGGACAGCTCCAGCCGGACCAGCTCCGGCGCGGTGAACTCCCGGCCGATCACCGCGGCCAGGTCCACCACTCCGCGCTCCGCCCGGGCCAGGGCCCCGATGCGCGCGCCCAGCAGGGCCTGGAGCGTGGGCGGCAGATCCTCCTGGGCGGCGGGTTCGCCCGGGCGGGAGGAGACGGCCGGGTCCGCCCGGTCGCCGACCAGGAGCTGTTCCAGGTAGAGCGGATTGCCTCCGGCCCGCGCCAGGAGCCGGTCGTCCACCGGGGCCGGCGCTCCGTCCGGACCCGCGAGACCGGCGGCGAGCCGCGCCGCCTCCTCGGGCGGCAGGCCGGTGACCTGGAGGCGCCCCGTACCGGCGGAGGGCCCGGCCCCCTCCGCTCCCTCGTCCGGCCCGTCCGGACCCTCCGGTCCGTCGGGCCGTCCGGCGCAGAGCACCAGCACCCCGGCGCAGCCCGAGCCGTCCGCCAACCGGTGCACCGTGCGGACCAGCAACGGGGCCGCCGCGTGCCAGTCGTCCAGCACCAGCACGACCGGGCGGGCCCGGGCGGCCCGTTCCAGGACCGCCGTCAGGGCCGCGCACATGTCCTCGAAGGGAGCGTTCGGTGTGCCGTCGCGCAGGAGGCCCCCGGACAGCAGGGCCATCGCGTCCTCGACCGCGAGACCGCCGGCCGTGTCCTTCGCGTCGTCCCCGGTACCGGACGCCGGCCCGGGTTCGGCCGCGGGCCCGGGGCCGGACGTGGTCGCGGGCCCGGCCGCCACCAGCGAACGCACCGCCTCGGCCAACGGGGCGAGCGTGCCCTGGTCCCCGTAACTGCGGCACCGCCCCGCACCGTACGTGAGCGACCCGGACGCCGACCGCCGCGCCAGCCACTCCCGTACCAGCCGGGTCTTGCCGATGCCCGCCTCCCCGGTGACCCGGAGCAACCCCGCCCCGCCACCGTGGGCAGCCCGCTCCAAGGCGGCGTCCAGCGCCTGCCGCTCGGCGTCGCGGCCGACGAAGGGGACGTCGAAACGGCGCAGCAGCTCGGGGTCGTCCGCGCCCAGCGCCAGCAGCCGGTAGGCCTCCACACTGTCCCGCTTGCCCTTCAGCCGCAGCGGCCCGGTGGGCTCGGCGCTCACCGTCGGGCCGGCGGCGAGCAGGGTCCCCGCGCCGATCAGGATCTCGCCGCGGCCCGCGTTCTGCTCCAGCCGGGCGGCGATGTTGACGGTCTCCCCGGAGACCAGGGCCTGCCGGGCGGTCGTATCCGAACCCGCCACCACCTGACCGGTGTTGACGCCGATCCGGGTGGCCAGCTCGATGCCCAGGGTGGCGTCCAGCTCCTCGTTCAGCCGGGTCAGCGCCCGACGCATCCCGAGCGCCGCCGCCAGCGCCCGGCGGGCGTCGTCGTCACGGACCACCGGTACGCCGAACACCGCCATCACCGCGTCCCCGATGAACTTCTCCGGAGTGCCGCCCCGCGCCACGATCTCCGCGCTCATCGCCTCGAAGTACCGCAGGGTCACCGTGCGCAGCGTCTCCGGGTCGAGCACCCCCGACAGCGCGGTGGACCCGACGAGGTCGCAGAACAGCACGGTCACCGGCTTGCGTTCGTCACCGGGAGGTGCGGCGGGGGCCGGCCCGGCCCCGGCGGTACCGGTGGTCGCGCACGGCGTCCCGCAGGACGAACAGAACCGGGCCGTCGGCGGCAGATCCTGCTGGCACGAGGAGCAGTTCATGGCGGACCTTCTCTCCCGGGGGTCGTGCGGTCAAGGGGTGTCGGGCGGGTTCACCGGGCGCTCGCACCCCGGCGGGGACGGGCCCGGCGGCGGTGAACCCGGCGCCGGGCCCGTAGCGGTGACCGGTCACCGGCCGCCGGTCAGAACAGGGCGCCGCCGGCTATCTCGCCGTGCGCCTGGACCTCCGGCCCCACGGCGTCCAGCCGGCCCTTGACGTCCAGCAGCACCGCCAGCTCCTGCGGGGTCAGCCCGCTCAGCACCTCGCGCTGCTCCTCGGTGAGCAGGTCCACGGGGAAGCCCGCCTCGTACAACGCGTCGGGCAGCCCCGGCCGTCGGCCGTTCTCGGGTGGTCCGGTCATGGTGTGACTCCCATCGGTGGGACAGATCCGGCTCTCCGCAGCGACGGTGCCGGTGCGGAGCGCCCGAGCCGGACGAACAGCCTGGTGAGCGCGTCGAGGGAGTGCAGTGCGCTGACCGCCACGGCCGCTTCCGGCCCCCGGCCGAGCGGCAGCCGGTCCAGCAGCGCGTACAGCTCGTCCAGGTGCTCCGTGTCGATCACCGAGTGCTCCCGTACGGTCCGCAGCGCGGCGGCGGGCAGTCCGGTCAGCCGGGCGATGCGGCCGGTGAGACCGGGGGCGGGCGCGTAGCCCTCCAGTACGGCGATGTAGCCGAGCAGGGCGACCGGGTGGTGGTGCTCGATCCAGTAGTACTGGGACCCGACGAGCGAGGCGACCAGGGGAGGGGGCAGCGGACCGAGCGCGTCCCCGGGGTCGCCGCCCGCCGCCCGGAGGTCCTGAAGCAGCCAGGCGTCATGGCCCTCCTCCTCCTGGATGTGCTGCTCCAGGTACGCGGAGAGCGGCGCCGCCAGCGGATCGCCGGACGCGGCCAGACAGCGGGCGCGGCCGAGGGCCAGCTCCATCAGCGGGACGGAGGCGCGGATGACGGCGTGCATGGTGCACAGATACGTCCGGTAGCGCGTCAACAGCCCATCGGAACGCCACATGTGGTGCGTGGCGTCCCGGAACTCGGGCTCCAGCAGCAGGAGTTTGACCCGGAGCCGCGCGGAGGCCCCCGCGTATCCGGACCGCGTACCGCCGGTCGCCGTGCTCATCGGACATCCTGCGCGTCGCTCGAAGGCGGTGGCGGCCCGCCCGTGACCACCAGCGGCGCGTACGCCGCACAGCCGTGGCGGCGCACGACGCCCTGCGCGCCCTCCCGGGAGCCGCGCACCGCGGCAGTGAGGTCCAGCAGGGCTCCGGCCGCCCCGCCCGCCACGGCACGGGCCCCGGCCGCCGCCGCCTCGTCGCCGCCGAGCGCCCGGCAGCCGTCGCAGTAGGAGCCCGTCCCGGGGCCGGAGCCGTACCGGGCGGCCAGATGCGTGGGCCCGACCGTGCGGAGCATGCGCAGCACCGGGGACTCCAGTGCCCGGCGGCGTACGGTCGCCCAGTCGTCGACGCCGATGTGCCCGAGATCCAGATGGGCGGGTACGGGCCGCTTGTCGACGGTGTCCTGGTTGCAGCAGGCCAGCACGCGGCCGTCGAAGGCGACCACCGGCCAGGCGGCCATCGAGCACGGCGACGCCGCCGTCGGGTCGGGGCCGGTGCGGGCGGGCCTGGCCCAGGACGCGGCCCGGCCGAACGGCCGCACCTCGTTGACCAGGCAGGGGACTGCGCCGCCGAACTCCTGCTCCACCGCCCGGGTGATGTCGGCGAGATACGGGTCGGACGCGCCGGTCCCGGTGAGGTGGAAGCTCACGGCCACACCCTCGTCCCGGATCCGGTGCAGGGCGCGGAACACGTCGGCGCGCGGAACCTCGCGCTCGTGGTGGATGTCGAGGGAGGCCGAGAAATGGTCGACGGAGCGGATCGCGCGCAGGATCGCGGGGGGAATCGCCCTCCCGCCCCGACCGCTTCGCCCCGCCCGCCCGCCGAGCCCGCCCCGGGGGCTCCCGGACCGGGCGAAGAACATGCCGCTGAGCAGCGCGGTACGGGACCCGGCGCGGCGCGCCAGCGTGCTCAGCCGTTCGGCGAGCGCGGGCAGCAGCAGGGGCTCCCCGCCGGTGAGCATGACGACGTCGGGCCGGTCCTCCTCGCTGAACGAGCCGACGAAGCGCTCCAGTTGACCGCCGTCCGGTCCCTCCCGGGTGAACAGGTCCGATCCGGTCGAGCAGTGCGCGCAGCGCAGCGGGCAGCGTCGGGTGAGGCCGAGGAGCAGACCGGCGGCCGGGAAGGGCCGCCGTGCGACGAGTTCGGCGAGTTCCATGCGGGCCGCCTCCTTCGGGGCCGGGGCGCGTCGGGCGCGTACCCAGGCTGCGCGCCATCGGTTCACGGACGGTCCGGCGGTGCTTCGGCGGCGGTATGGGCCCAGGTCGGGGCGGTCCGCGGGCCGCCGGCCAGGCCCGCGGACCGGGTTCCGTACGCCTTCAACTGGCCCGATACCGGACCCATACCGCCGCCGAAGCGATCGCCAGGCCCGGCTTCCTAACGTTCTCGGCAACGGCAGGCATCGGCCGGCCGCACCGGAGACCGGGGGGCGATCCCCGACGGAACCCGGGCCCCGCTGTGACGAGTGGATGGAGATCACCATGTCCGAGAACACCCAGCCCGCGGCCGGCGACGCCGAGGAGACCCCCGAGGTCGAGGCCCACTCCGTCCTGGACCTCCAGGAGACGGCCAACAACCACGACATCATCGATGTCCCGGGCAACTGCGTCAGCACCGTGAGCCTCGTCCTCGGCTGATCGGACGGACCATCCGGTCGTAGCCACGTCCGACGGGGCCGGGCCCCGCAGTCGTGGCGCCGGCCGAAGCCGGGGCGGCCTTCGCGCACCACGGAGGCCGCCCCGTCCCGCGCTGCCGACGACCACGGACAACAGGAGCCCCCGATGGCCGAGCCGCTCCGTTCCAACCGGGATTTCCGGCTGCTCTGGTTGAGCGGCCTCTTCGCCGTTCTGGGCAGTCAGATGAGCGCCATCGCGCTGCCCCTGCTGATCCTCAAGGAGACCGGCTCCGCCGTGCAGGCCGGCGCTGTGGGCACGGTGGCCGTCTGCGCCGTGCTGATCACGATGCTGCCGGGCGGGGTCATGGCCGACCGGGTCGAACGCCGCCGGCTGATGCGGGTGTGCGACGTGGGCAGTCTGGCGGCCGTCACCGCCCTGGCCGTCGCCGTATGGAACGGGCACGCCCCGATGGCCCTCGTCCTGCTGGTCGCGACCTCCGGCGCCGTACTGAACAGCGTCTACGCCCCCGCCGCCTTCGGTCTGATGCGCGCGGTCGTGCCGCCGGACCGGATGAGCGCGGCGACCGCCCGGCTCCAGGCGCGCACCTCCACGGCCCGGCTGGTCGGCCCGCTCGTCGGCGGGGCGCTGTTCGGCGTGCACCAGGCCCTGCCCTTCACCGCTCAGTTCCTCGGGCTGTTCCTCTCCACCGTCTGTGTGGCGCTCGTGCGGACCCGCTCGGAGGCCAGGACCAAGGCGGGTTCGGTGTTCAGCCGCCGGGAACTCACCGCAGGGCTCAACTTCCTGTGGCAACTGCCTTATTTGCGCACGGTGTTGCTCGTCTTCGGGCTGGGGATGAACTTCTCCTTCGGTGCCCTCACCTTCACGGCGCTCGCGGTCTTCTCCGACAGTGGGCGCTCCGGCCTCGGCGGCGGCTTCGTCATCACCTGCGTCTCGGCGGGTGCCCTCGCCGGTGCGCTGATCGCGCCCCGGTTCGCGGCGGAGCGTCATGTCCGGGCGCTCATCGTCATCACCTGCTGGAGCTGCGTGGGGACGGCCGCCGTGCTCGCCTGGCTCAGCAGCCCGCTGGTGGCCGGCCTGCTCTGCGCGCTCTGCATGTGCCTCTCGACGGTCGCCAGCATCGGCTTCCTCTCGACCCTGCTGGTCGTCACTCCCGAGGAGCGGATCGGGCGGGTGCAGAGCGCCGCGGGCTTCCTCTCCTCGATCGTCCAGCCGTTCGGACCGCTCGTCGGCGGCTTCCTGCTCACCACGCTGGGCAGCGGCGCCGCCTTCGGCGTGATCGGCTGCGTGCTGGCCGTCTCGGCGGCCGTCGTCACGCTCGCCCCCTCCGTCCGCGCCGGGGCGGGCGGGTCCCGGGAGAAGCCGGAGGCGGCCGGGGAGCGGGAGAGGACCGGGGCACCGGAACCGGCGCGGGAGACGGCGGGGCCGCGGACGCCCGAAGGGCCGGACCCGGAACCGGCCGGAACCGTATCCACCGGAACCGTGTCCACCCGCCCGGCGGTCGCCCCGGAGCGGACCGCGGCCGGGCCGGTCCCCGACGCCGCGGGTCCCGGCGCACCCTGAGGAGGAACCCCGTGCCCGGTCTCCAGGAGACCCAGCTCTACTGCCTCGCCGACGTGACGTACTACGAGACCCCCGCCCGGCTCCAGGACGAGAGCACCCGCTACCCGCTGGACTCCGACCCGCCGCCCGAGGGCTGGCGCCGGGTCGCCGGCGGCCTGTGGACCTCCCTGCTCCCCGAGGACCGTGAACCGGCCGGGCAGGGCTGGAAGATCCATGTCTCCACCGTCCCGGAGGAGGCCGAGGAGACCCTGCTCGACACCGCCCGGATCTGCCGGGCCCACGGGGTGCCGTTCAAGTTCCTCCGCAGCGAGCGGGCGCTCCTGCTGATGTCCGGCAAGTACATGTCCCGTGCGGGCGCCGGGAAGTTCATCACGCTCTACCCGCCGGACGAGCGTGTCTTCCTGCGGGTGCTGGAGGAGTTGACCCGCGCCCTCGCCGGCCGCCGCGGCCCGTACATCCTCAGCGACCTGCGGATCGGCGACGCCCCGGTGTACGTCCGGTACGGGGCGTTCGTCTCCCACTGGTGCCTCGACAGGGACGGTGAACGGGTGCTGGCCCTGCGCCATCCCTCGGGCGAACTGGTGCCCGACGAGCGGGGGGTGGTGTTCCGGGTACCGCCGTGGGTCACCGTGCCCGACGAGCTGCGCCCGCACCTGGCGGCCCGCGCCGCCGCCGGGGACGCCGCCTTCCCCTACGACGTCTCCGAGGCCCTCCAGTTCTCCAACGCGGGCGGCATCTACCTGGCCCGGCACCGGGAGACCGGCCGGCAGGTGGTGCTCCGCGAGGCCCGGCCGCACAGCGGGCTGGACGAGGCGGGCGACGACGCGGTGACGCGACTGCACCGCGAGCACCGGGCCCTGACCGCGCTGGCCGGGCTGGACTGCGTTCCCGAGGTGTACGGCGTACGCACCGTGTGGGAGCACCACTTCCTGATCGAGGAGCACATCGAGGGGGCCACCCTCCTGGAGGAGATCGTCGGCCGCTTCGCCCTGCTCCACAGCACCGGCACGGCCGACGAACTCGCCCCGTACACCGCCTGGGTGGACACGGTGACCGAGCGGCTGACCGAGGCGCTGGCCGCCGTCCACGGGCGCGGTCTGCGCTTCGGCGACCTCCACCCCTCCAACATCATCATCCGCCCCGACGGCCGTGTGGCCCTGATCGACTTCGAGTACGCCACGGCCCTCGACGACCGGAAGACCCCGGTGGCGGGCGCCCCGGGACTCCAGGCGCCCGCCGGGACCACCGGTTCGGAGGCCGACACCTACGCGCTCTGGGCGACCTGGCTCTACATGCTGATGCCCATCATGGAGATGGCCGGCCACGACCGGGCCAAGGCCCTGACCCTGGAGCGGTGGGCCCGCCGGAGGTACGGCCTCGACGCCGGAACGGGACCGCGCCGGCCCGCGGCGCTGCGCGCCGCGGAGCGCGCCGACGGCCGCGAGAGGGAGACCGCCGCGCTGCTCGACGGTCCCGAACCGGACTGGGCCGGGCTGCGGGACCGGCTGTTGCGGGGCATCCACGCGGGGGCGACGCCCGAGCGCACCGACCGCCTCTTCCCCGGGGACCCCAACGTCTTCTCGACCGGCGGGAGCGACGTCGCGCACGGGGCGGCCGGGGTGCTCCACGCCCTGCACCGCACCGGGGCCCCGGTGCCGCGCGAGTGGACCGACTGGCTTGCCGAGGTGGCCCGGCGACGGGACCCCGCGGCGCCGGGCGGCCTCTACGGAGGGCTGCCGGGCACGGCGGTGGTGCTGTCCGCGCTGGGCCGCCGGGACGAGGGCCGGGAGCTCTACGAACGGTCCGCCGCCGCGCCCCTGTCCGCCTCGGCCGACCTGATGAACGGCCGCGCGGGCATCGCGCTCGCCGCGCTGCGCCTGGCCCGGCCGGACCGCGCGGGGGACGGGCCGGCCGACGCCAGGACCGACCACGAACTCGTCGACGCCGCGGCCCGCACCGCCCGCGACCTGGACCGGCTGGTGCGGGGCGAGCCCGTGCCGGGGCTGCGCGCGCCCGCGTCGGCGGGGCTGCTGCGCGGGCTGAGCGGTGCGGCCCTGCTCCACCTCGAACTGCACGCCCTGACCGGCGACGAGCAGTTCCTGGCGGCCGCGGGCCGGGCCTTGGAGGCGGAGGCGGCCCACTGCGTGACCATGCCGGACGGCACCGTCCAGGTGAAGGACGGCCGACGCCACCTGCTCTACCTGGACCAGGGGAGCGGCGGGTTCGCCCTGGTGGCCCGGGCCTATCTGGCCCGCCGCGCCTGCCCGGAGCCAGTGCCGCGTCAGCCTGGGTCCGCCCCGTCGCGAACCTCGCCCGACGCGGCACTGGCCGCCCTGCTGCCCGGGGTGGCCAAGGGCTGCGCCTTCGAATTCGTCCGCGAGCCGGGCCTGTTCACCGGCCGGGCGGGGCTCATGGCCGTGGCGGGCACCCTGTCGCCGGACGGCCGTACGGCCCCCGGGGTCCTGGCCTCCGTACGCAACCTGTCCTGGCATCTGGTCGCCGACGAGGACCGGCTGCTCGTCCCGGGGGCGGGGCTGCTGCGCTGCTCCGCCGACCTGGCCACCGGAGCGGCCGGGTTGCTGATGTCCCTGCACTTCCTGGCCGGTGCGGAAGCCGGCGGACCCTCCCGCGGGACCCCCGCCGGCGACCGGCCGCACGAACTGCTGGAGCTGCTCACCCTGGGCTGAAAGCGGCGCAGACCGGTACGCCGGGGTGGTCTGGAGCCTCCTGCTCGGCCGCTATGCCGGGGTGTTCGGGGGCCTCCTGCTCGGCCGGTACGCCGGGGCGGTCGGGAAGCTCCCGCTCACGGGCGTACAGGCCGAGCAGCCTCGGCACCTCGTACAGGGCGGCGTGCGCGGTGACCTCCCCGGCGGGCGAGGTCACCGCCCCGGCGTCGATCAGCGACTCGACGGCCCGGATCGCCGCCCGCTCCCCGCAGCCCAGCGCCGCCGTGGCCCGGTCCAGGGTGAAGCCCCCGTCATCGGCGAGCCCCGCCAGCCGCCCCAGCACCCGCCGGTCGCCGTCCGCGAGATCCCGCCAGCCGGACGCGATCCGATCCCGTACGGAGACGTCCCCGGCGACCAGTTCGTCCAGTGCGGCCGACGGGTCGCCGAGCCGGGCCGCGTACTCCGTCAGCGGCAGATGCCGCAGTACCGCCAGCCGCATCCCGCTCACCTCCACCGCGAGCGGCAGCGCCCCGCAGGCCCGGACGATCCGCAACGCCGCCCCCGGGTCCGTCCGCAGCCGCCCGGCCCCGATCAGCTTCCCCAGCAGATCCAGGGCCTCGCCGTCCGCCAGCGCGGGCAACGCGATCCGGTGCACCGGGGCGAGACCGGCCAACTGGCTCCGGGCGGTGACCAGTACGGAACACCTCCCGGACCGGGGCAGCAGCCCCCGGACGGCCGCCTCGCCCGGCACGTCGTCCAGGACGACCAGCGCCCGGTGCCGGGCCAGCCACCCCTGCCAGGCGTCCGCCAGGGCGGCTGTCGCCCCGGGCCCGTCCGCCGGCCCGCCCTCCGGCTCCCGAGGGGCCGCGCCCACCACCCCGCACAGCCGCCCCAGCTCCGCCAGGACCTCCGCCCGGCCGCGCGCCGTACCGTCCTCCCGGCGCACCCGCACATGGACGCGGCCGTCGGGGAAGCGGTCGGCGAGCAGATGCGCCGCCCGCACCGCGAGCGCCGACTTCCCCGCCCCGGCCGGACCCGAGACGACCACCACACGCTCCTCGCCGCCGCCCAGCACGTCGAGCAGGTCCCGCAGTTCCTCGCGGCGGCCGGTGAAGGCCCCCGTACAGGCGGGCAGCGCCACCGAGCTCCTCGCCTCGCGGGCGGCGGCGGGCCGCCGGGCCTCGCGCCCCCGGCCGAGCATCGAGCGGTACTGCGCCGCCATGGCCGGGCTCGGCTCCAGGCCCAGTTCCCGCGCCATCAACTGCCGGTAGTCGTCGTACACCGCCAGCGCCTCGGCCTGCCGGCCCGACTGGTGGAGGGAGTTCATCCAGGCGGTCCGGAGCCGCTCCCGCAGCGGATGGCGCTCCACCAGATCCCGCAGCCCGTCCACCGCGACGGCGGCCCGGCCCAGCTCGATCTCGGTCTCCGCCCAGTCCTCGAACACCGTCAGACAGCGGGCCTCCAGCCGGCCGGCCTCCTCGGCGATCTCGGCGGAGTCCCGCAGGTCGTTCAGCGGCGGCCCCTCCCACAGGTCCAGTGCCTCACGCAGCAGCCGGGCCGCACCGGGCAGATCGCCCCGCCCGGCCGCCGCCCGCCCCGCGCGGGCCAGCGCCCCGAACCGCAGGGTGTCCAGCTCGCCCTCCGCGATACGCAGGAGGTAGCCGCCGCAGCCGTGCACCACCCGGTCCCGGCCCCCGTCCCCGGCAGGCCCCAGGAGGGCGCGGGCGGCACTGACGTAGACCTGGAGGTTCTTGCGGGCGGTACGCGGCGGGTCGTCCGGCCACACCGCGTCGGTCAGCACCCCCACCGGTACGGGGGTGTTGGGGCGGGCCAGCAGTGTGGCGAGGACCAAGCGCTGCTTTCGCGGGCCGAGCGGCAGCTCACGGCCGTCCAGCCGGGCCGTGAGCGGGCCGAGCAGGGAGACGTACACCGCACCGGAGGAGCCGGTACGGGCGGGAGGTCGGGTCATCAGCGGGCCTCCGGAAACGGGGACGGGCGGCGGAGTGGGCCGTACGTACGCCCCGATCCTGCTGCCGCCCCGGCCCCCGCACATCGGTGCCCCGCACGCATTTTCCGCCCGGCCACCCGACCGAAACCGCCCGGCGCCCCCATGTTGCCCGCCCCGCCCCCCATGGGCCCCGCGGCGGACCCCGCCTCAGGCCGGTTCGACGGTGCACTCGGCGGCGAACTCGCACAGCGCGGCCCGGTCCGCGCGCCCGGTCTTGCTCAGCAGACTGGCCATGTGCTTCTCCACCGTGCGGGGCGAGATGGACAGCCGCCGGGCGATCTGCTGGTTCCCGGGCCGCTCGGGCAGCAGCACGAACACCTCGTACTCGCGCGGGGTCACCCCGCTGGACCGCAGCGGCGACGGGATCCGGTCCCAGCCGCCCCGGTGCTGGCCCACGCTCGCCCCGGCCTGCCGCAGCGCCGCCCGGCACGCGGAGGCCACCGGCTGCACCCCGGCCCCGTAGAAGAACTCCTCGGCGGACCGCAGCCACGCCACCGGCTCGCCCCACCCGTCCGTGTGGGCCGCCTCCGCGACCAGCCGCAGGCCCAGGTGCCGGGCGACCGGGAAGGGCGCGGAACACCCATCGAACGACGCCATCAGGCGGGCGGCCCCGGCGGGGTCCCCCTCCCGGCCCAGCAGCACCGCGTCGGCCAGGTCCAGGAACTGCCGGTTCCAGGCGAGGGCGCCCCCGGGAGTCGCCCGCGCCCTCGCCAGCTCCGTCCGGTCCGCCTCGCCCGCCAGTACCCGCAGCAGCGGGCGCAGCCCGTACCGCCCGCTCAGGTAGTAGTAGCTCGGGTGGTCCGACTCCCAGGCCAGCGCCTCGTCCAGACCCGCCGCCGCCCGCTCCCGGTCCTCCTCCAGGAGCGCCCCGAACGCCCGGCACAGCCCCGACCGGAGCGGCACCAGCAAGGACTGCTCGCCACCGGCCCGCCGGAACGCGGCCAGCGCCCGGTCCATGTCCCGCCGCCGCCCCCGGTGCGCGGCCATCGTCGCCCCGGTCAGCAGCAGATACCGGTGGGCGGACAGATCGCCGACCCGGGCGCTGGCCTCCGCCGAGCGGTCGATGACCTCCTGCGCCTCTTCCCACCGGGCGCACATCACCGCGTTCATCGCGAGCAGCCCGTCGACCGTACGGGTCAGCAGCAGCGCGCCCAGCTCGGTGGCCGCCGCCCGCGCGGAGAGCAGCCGGGTCGCGTCCCCGGTCCGCATGAAGGCGTTCGCCCCGAGCCGCACCAGCGCCTCCACCCGCCAGACCGGCAGGGCGTGTTCGGTGGAGATCGACAGCATCCGCTCCAGTGCGGCGTCCGCGGCGTCGAAGCCCTCCTCGCGCCGCAGCAGCGCCAGCAACTGCCAGGCCTGGCAGGCCACCACGGGCAGCCCCTCGGCCTCGGCCCTCTCCGCGGCCTCCCGCACGGCCCGCTCGGAGTCCGCCGGATCCCGGGGCTTTCGCCCATGCCCGGGAAGCAGCGCCAGATACCCGTCGACCACCACCAGCGCGGCCCGGCGGCCCGGTGGCGGCGACGGGCCCAGCAGGACACGGGCCGCTTCGACCTGGAGCGCGGCGTCGGCGGTGCGCTCCGCCATGACCGCCGCCCAGGCGAGTTCGATATGGATCAGACCGCGCCGTTCGGCGGCCTCGGAACGTGCCGGAACCGGCGGCAGCGCGTCCGCCAGCGCCAGTGCGCCGTCCAGATCGCCGCCCTCGGCACGGGCGACCGCCAACGACTCGGCGACGGCGGCCCGGTCGGTCTCGGCGGCCAGCGGGTGCGCCCGCTCCAGCAGCACCACGGCGGAGCCGTGCGCCCCCGAAGCGAGCATCCGTCTTCCCGCCTCCGCGAACTGGCGCGCCGCCACCGCCCGGTTGCCCGCGGCCAGTTGCAGCGAGGCGACGAGCTGGCGGCCGTCCTCGTCCAGCGGCTGCCCGGAACGCTCGATGGTCTCGGCGGCGCGGCGGGCGAGCGAGGCGCGCTCGGCCGGTGCCAGTGAGGAGATCAGGGCCTCGGCGGTGAGCGAGTGCCGGAACGTGTAGCGGTCGGGGGCCGCGCCGTCCGGGGCGATGACACCGGCCTCCACCGCGGAGCGCAGATGCGTGAACAGGGCCCGGTCCTCGAAACCGGTGACGGTCTGGAGCACGGTCACCGAGAACTGGCTGCCCAGGGTGGCCGCCGCCAGTAAGAGGTCCCGCACCGGCTCGTCCAGCCGCTCCATCCGGCGGGCCCAGCTGCGGACGATGTCGGAGGGGACCGAACCGCCCGGCTGCTCCACCGCCTCCCACCCGTCGTCCGTCCGCCGGAGCCGGCCGGTGTCCAGCAGGTCCGCCAGCAGCACTTCCAGCAAGTACGGGTTGCCGGAGGCCCGTTCGGCCAGCCGTCGGTGCACCGACTCGGGTATCTCCTGCGGCGGCGCCTCCAGACACGCGCCGGTCAGCTCCCGCACCCGGTCGTCGCGGAGCGGCCCCATCTCCCGCACCGCCGCGGCGTGCCGGCGCTCCGCGGAGCGGACGAGGTCCAGTGCGGCGCCGGGCTCGGGACGCAGGGTGCCCAGGAACAGGATGGGCAGATCGGAGAGGTTGTCGATGATGTACTCGACGACCGCGACGGTCTCCGTGTCGCAGTCGTGCAGATCCTCCAGCAGGATCGTGCAGCCTGTCTCCCGGCCCAGTACGGACAGCAGCCGCAGCAGCGCCTCGGCCAGCTCCACGACCGTCTCCGGATAGCCGGGGGAACCGCCCCTGCGCCACTCCGGGACCAGCCGGGCCAGCGCCGGGTGGTAGGGCGCGAGCTCCGGATCGGTCGGGGTGCCTGCGGCCCGGAACCGGGAGGCCAGCGCCTCCGCGAGCGGGCGGAAGGGGACGACGAGCCCGGTCGAGGTGGCCCGGCCGCGCAGCACCGGCATGCCGAGTCCGTAGGCCCGGTAGGCGCATTCGCCCACCAGCCGGGACTTGCCGATCCCGGCCTCCCCGAGGAGGAACAGCGCGCGCCCCGAACGCCGTCGTACGGCGTCCAGGGCGCTGCTCAGCAGTCCGATCTCGTCGTCCCGCCCGACGATGACCGGCGAAGTGGCTCGCATGGCCGCAGATTACTGGAGGCCCAACCCCTACGGCAGCGGGCTATTTCGGCTTATTTACGGTTGAGTTGGCCGGAACCGTTCACCACGGGGCCGTCATGGTGGTCCATGGCAGGTCGTGGCTGTAGCCGCTCTCGCCCTCCGACGCGCTGAGAAGTCTGGCGCGCGCACCGAGGCCTCCGGTGGACCCCAAGGAGATCTGCCCGGCCGGGTGCTCGGAGCCGCCCTCGTGCGCGATCTCGCCGGACGCCTGCAGGGCCGATTCGCCGAACTGCTTCATCTCTGCCTCATCCTCTGGGTGGTGGTGGTGGTGGTGGTGGTGGTGGTGGTGGTGGTGGTGGTGGTGGTGGTGGTGATGATGATGGTGATGGTGGTCGTCGTGGTCGTGATGGTCGTCGTCGGAGCCGTGGTTCGGTCAGTGAGCTGGGCTCGGGAGCTCGGGAGCCCGGGAGGGGCGCAGGAGCAGGGCGGACCCGATCCGGTCGGGGAACCCGGCCCGCAGCAGCCCGTGCCCGATCCCCGAGAGCCCGGTGAGCAGCCCCGGGTGCGGTACGCGGCCGGGCGTCCCGCACTGGGGGCCCGCCCGGTCCGCCGAGGCGAGCAGCGTCCCGGCCCGGCGCATCCACGCGGGCCGCGCGGCGGGCAGCGCGCTGTGGCCGAGGAGTTCGAGCAGCCCCGACTCCCCGTGGCACAGGCTGTCGTCGGCGAGCGGGCCGATACCCGCCAGCTCCTCGGAGCGTGCCGCGAGCCAGCCGGACAGCTCCGGGTCCGCCAGCGCGTCGGGGCTGTCCGCGATCGCCAGCGCGATTCCGGCCACCCCACCGCACCAGGCCGGCCCGGCGGCCGTCTCGTCCGTCCGCCCGGCGCTCGCTCGGTGCGATGCTCCGGCGGTCGCGTGGGTGGCTCCGGCCGTCGCCCGGCGAAGGGCCTCCAGTCCGGCGCTCCGGTGGCGGGCTTCGCCCCCGGCCCCGGCGAGGCGCAGCAGCGCCCAGCCGATCCCCGCCGCCCCGTCGGCGAAGCCCCCGGCGTCGGGGAGCGGGGCGGCGGCGATCCGCTCGGCGCAGCGCTCGGCGCCACGCCAAGCCTCGGGGCGGCCCGTGGCACGGTGCACCGCGAGCAGCGAGACGAGCCCGCCCGCCGCACCGCCACGTACCCCGTACCCGTCCTCGGCCGCGCTCGCCGCGCAGCTCAGCCGCACGGCCGGCCCGGCCTGGTCCAGCACCTCCCGGTCGCCCAGGAGCGTTCCCACCTCGGTCAGCGCGTACGCGATGCCGCCGAGGCCCGCGAAGGCGCCGGAGCCCAGGGATCCGAGTTCGTCGGCCCGCCCGTGCAGCGCGTCCAGCAGCCCCGGGACCGGGGTGAGCGCCTCGCGGGCCGCCTCCGCGTACCGGGAGGCGCCGGTGAGCGCGGCCAGCTGCGCCAGGAAGAGGGCGGGCCCCGTGTAACCGCCCGCGAGATCCGCCGCCATCGGTGTGAGCCGCCAGTAGCGTTCGCCGAGGAGCTCAAGCCCGATCCAGTTGGTGCGGCGCTCGTGCCGGTAGGCGAGGGAGACGAGCTGGTCGCCCACCGACCGTGCGGCGGACAGCAGTTGCTCGGGCTCCGGCGCCCTCGCCGCGCTCCGCGACCGGCCGCCCGGTCCTGCCCGGTGCGGCGGCTCGGGCGAGGTGCTCACCATGGCGGCCCGGATGATCCGTTCCTGGTCCTGGCGGTCCACGGTGTCCATCGCGCGCACCTTCGCCTCGACGCGAGCCAGCCCGGTGAGGCCGGCGGGGACGGTGGGGCCGGCGTCGGCCGGGCCGCGCGGGTCCCGGCCGTGCGGGGGGCGGTCGTGCGGGGGGCGGTCGGGCGTCGCGGTCCGGTCGCGGGAGGGGCGGTCGGGCGTCGCGGTCCGGGCGGGCGAGGGCAGGTCGTGAGCCGGCCCCGGGACCGTACGGCCGGTGCCGCTCCACAGCTCCGTGCCGCCCGGCCGGGTGGCGAACACCGGCACGTCACCGCACCACAGCTCCGCGACCTCCTCGTCCTCCACTCCGGGCAGCGCGGGTACGCCCAGGAGCGGGGTGCGCAGCAGCGAGAGGACCTGGTGCCGTTCGGTGGCGTCCCGCATCAGGTCGGGGTGGGTCGACTCGTCCAGCAGCGTCGTGTACGTCCAGGTCGGCCGGGGCACGACACGCACCTCGTCCCGCGCGAAGAGCCGCAACAACCCGCCCTCGCCCAGGAGTTCGCTCCGATGCTCGCTGATCGCGGTGTATCCGGCGCGGAAGCCGCCGCACAGGGCCTCGGTGTACGCGGAGGGGTCGGCCGCCACTTTGCCCAGCCGGGGCCGGTTGGCGGATTCGGTGAACCGGCCCGCCCGCCGCACCAGCCGCATGTGATCGGTTCCGGCCTCCGCCCAGTCGGCGGTCTCGATCGGCGACGACGCGGCCCGGCCCCCGCCGATGGCGGACATGTCGAGCGCGGTGGTGTCCCCGACGAGCAACTGGGGCAGCAGGCCCACCCGGTGGACCGAGTCGTGCAGGGCCCGGGCGGCCGGGTCGGCGGACCGGGCGGGCCCCAGTGGCGGGTGGAACAGGGTCTCCACATCGACCAGCACCGGGTGCGGGCCGCAGGCGATCAGGTTCTCATGGTGCAGATCCGTACCGTCCACTGTGTGCAGCAGGGCCAGCAGCGCACCCTGGCGCCGGTAGAACTGCCGGGTCTCCGCCGCCGAGGCGCAGGGCCGCTCCTCGACGAACTCGGCCCAGCCGTACTCCCCCCGGTCCAGGACCCGCAGCACCCGCAGCTCCGGGGCGCCGGGCAGCGAACCGAACCACTCGGCCAGGGTGTTGAAGTGCCGGTGCGCCGCGAGCGGACGCGGCTTGTAGACCAGGCGGGTCCCGTCGGTGAACCGCAGCAGCATCACCGAGCGGCCCCCACGATGGCTGTCGCCCGCCCCGGCCTCGACACCGGTGAGCGCCCCGGGCCCCATGCTCCCGCCGAGCCCGCCCTCCGGGGAACCGGTCCGGTCGCCGAGCACCCCCGACGGGGCCAGCAGGTGCCGGTCGGCGGAGAGCCGCGCGGCCATCTCCGCGAAGGCGTCCCCCGCGTTCAGGCAGGCCGTCGCGAGGAGGCGGGCCAGCACGGGGTAGCCGGTGACGAGCAGGGTGAGGCCGTCGCGGCGGGCGGTCCGCCGGACGAAGTCCCGGAAGCGCTCCTTCGGCCCCTCACCGCTCAACCGGCCCAGCCGCCGGGCCTCGTGCAGTTCCGTGACGAGGGTGCGTGCCGCGATCCGGGACAGCCGACGCGTCAGCTGCCGCCGGAAGTCAGCCAGGACGGGCGAGGAGCCCTCCGCCGTCGCGTCGGCCGGTGCCGGGCCGTCCGCCGCCGGGCCGGCCGTTCGGCCGTTCCCCGGACCGCTGACCGCCGGGCCGTCCTTCGCGAGCGCGTCCCGGAGCCGCTCTGCCGCGGCCTCGACGAACGGCGCGACGACCGGCCCGAAGCCGCTGAGCCCGGGGTACGCCAGTTCGGCGACCACCACGTCACGAGGCGCCGAGTCGACGGCCTCCCGGGCGAAGACCGCCCAGTCGGGTTCGCCGGAGGGGCCGCCCCCGACGACACCGGCCAGCCACCACGGCTCTCCGGCCGCACCCACGAAGGGGGCCGGGGAGAGCGAAGAGGGGGCGGCGGAAGTAGCAGGGGCGGGGCGACGGGTCGTCCCTCTGTCGATCAGATCCTTCTCCGCCAACGCTCCGCACCTCCCCGGTCCCGGCCGGCCCCGGTCGGGCCGCCCGCGTCCATCGTGGCGGGGAGCGGGGGCGGGCACATGGGGGAGTCGCCCCCATCTTTCGCCCCCCGGCCCGCAGAAGCGGGTAACACGCGCTCCCGGAGCGCGGATTGGCGGTTTCTCATCTGCCGCTCGGAGCTGGGTTGATGCTTAATGGGGCTCCCGCGCGTGCGGGGTGAGTGACGAGTGCACGGGGGTAGCACATGGGCGCCACAGGGAACTTCGGACCGCCGTCGACACCAAATCCACCATCCGGACCACCGGCCTCGCCGCCACCGCCGCCGGTCCCTCCGTCCGGGTCGCCCTCGCAGCCCTCGCAGCCGCCGCCGCTACCGCCGCTGCCGCGTCCGGGAGGCGTCCTGGAGATCTCGGTCAGGCGCCGGATGCTCTGGATCGGAGCGGCGGCCCTGCCGCTGCACAACCTCACCCGGGTCGAGGCCATCAAGATCAAGCCCGAGCGGAACGTGATCCGCTTCCTGGTGGGCCTGGGGATCGTCGCCTTCCTCTACTCGGTGACCGACTGGGTGCCGGTTCTCCTCCTGTTGATCGGTCTGATCGTCCTTTTCGTCAAGGCGCTGATCGCACCGGAGAGGCCGGTCCTGGCCGTGGAGACGGCCGGCGGTTCCCTGGTGCTCGTGACGCTGCCGAGCGTGGACGAGCTGCGGGCGATCGCCGGGAAGATCGTCCACGCCATCGACCGGCCGGAGGCCGATTTCACGGCTCACGTGCACCAGTTGAACAACTACAACGGCCCGGTCTTCAACCAGAACGGCGCTCAGAACACAGGGATCAGGCTATGACCGAACCGACGCACCACTCGACCTACAACGGCCCCGTCTTCCACCAGAACGGCGGCCAGAACATCGGCATCAACCACGGCTATGTCGGCGCCGCACAGGACCCCGAACTCCGTGCGGCAGTGCAGGAGTTGAAGTCCCAGCTCCGCGTTCTCACCGCCCACCTCACCCCGGACCAGGCCCGCACGGTCGAGGAGACCCTGCCCGTGCTCGCCCTGGACCGCGCGGCCATGACCGAGCGCGGCCTCACCCTGGCACGGCTCGGCCAGATCACCACCGCCGTCGGCCCGGTGGCCCAGCCCGTCGCGGACGCGCTGGGGCGGTTGCTCGGCCTGCTGGGCTGAGGGCGTCGGCCCACAGGGCTCGCGGGCCCCGTGGCGCTGTCCCCGAGGGGCGGCGCCACGGGCCGGCTCACCGCCGCGGTGCCGCCGTGGACCCCCGGATCATCAGCTCGGCCGCGATGGACGCGATGCCGCCGGGCGGCGGGTTCTCCTTGCCCATCGCGAGCCGCCCGGCCCGGGCCCCCGCCTCGAAGAGCGGCAGCCGCACCGTCGTGAGGGACGGCACCGCGTCCACCGAGAACGGCAGATCGTCGAAGCCCGCGACCGAGATGTCCTCGGGGATCCGCATCCCCTGGTCCCGCACGGCCGCGCACGCGCCCAGCGCCACGGTGTCGTTGGCGGCGACGATCGCGGTCACATCCGGTGCCCTGCGCAGGAGTTCGAGGGTGGCCTCGTAGCCGGAACGCCGGTCGTAGGGGCCGTGCACGGTGAGCAGGTCCTGATCGTCCGAGCCCCGGCCCCCGTCGGCCCCGGCCCCGCCGGCCTCCAGCCCGGCGGCGCGCAGCGCCTCCCGGTGGCCCTCCAGCCGGTGCCGGGTGGTGGTGCGCTCCGGGGGCCCGGCGACGTAGCCGATCCTGCGGTGGCCGAGCGAGATCAGGTGCTCGGCGAGCCGGCGTCCGCCGCCCCGGTTGTCGAACGCGAGAGCGGCGACGAGGGCGTCCCCCTCGGGCAGCGGGGGCCGCCCGCAGAAGACGATCCGGGTGCCCGCGTCCGCGAGCTTCGTCAACTTCGCGGACATCGCGGCCTGGTGAGCGGGATCCTCCACCGCGCCGCCGGTGAGGACGACGGCGGCGGCGCGCTGGCGCTGGAGGAGCGTGAGATAGGTGAGTTCGCGCTCCGGGGAGCCCCCGGTGTTGCAGATGACGGCCAGCTTCTCGCCGCCCGCCCGTCCGGAGCCGTCCCCGGGGCCGCCGATCTGTGTCTGGGCCGCTCCCGCCATGATCCCGAAGAACGGGTCGGCGATGTCGTTGACCAGGATGCCGACCAGGTCCGAGGTGGCCGCGGCGAGCGAGCTCGCGGGCCCGTTGAGCACGTAGTCGAGGTCGTCCACCGCGCGCAGGACCCGCTCCCGGGTCGACGCCGCCACCGGGTAGTTGCCGTTCAGCACACGGGAGACGGTGGCCGGGGACACCCGGGCGCGGGCCGCCACATCCGCCAGGGTGACTGTCATCGCTGTCCTCCGTGAGATCACGTGCGGCCCCCTCTTGTCCGGCCGCTGTCGGCAGGCTAGCGTCATCTTCGATAGAAAGCGCTTGCTACGGCTGTATGGAGGGACCTTCGTGACACGCAGGACAGTGCGCATCGCCATGAACGGCGTCACGGGGCGCATGGGATACCGGCAGCACCTGGTGCGCTCGATCCTCGCGATCCGCGAGCGGGGAGGCCTGGATCTCGGCGACGGCGAGGTGCTCTGGCCCGAGCCCGTGCTCGTCGGCCGCCGCGCCCACGCCCTCAAGGAGCTCGCCGAACGGCACGGCCTGACCGAGTGGTCGACCGACCTGGACGCGGTCCTGGCGGACGACACGATCGACATCTACTTCGACGCCCAGGTCACCTCGGCCCGGGTGGAGGCGATCAAGAAGGCGATCGCGGCGGGCAAGCACGTCTACACCGAGAAGCCGACCGCCACGGACGTCGAGGGCGCCCTCGACCTGGCCCGGCTCGCCCGGGACGCGGGCATCAAGCACGGCGTCGTCCAGGACAAGATCTTCCTGCCGGGCCTGCTGAAGCTGAAGCGCCTGATCGACGGCGGCTTCTTCGGCGAGATCCTGTCCGTGCGCGGCGAGTTCGGCTACTGGGTCTTCGAGGGGGACTGGCAGGAGGCCCAGCGCCCCTCGTGGAACTACCGCGCCGAGGACGGCGGCGGCATCGTCGTCGACATGTTCCCGCACTGGGAGTACGTGCTCCACGAGCTGTTCGGCCAGGTCACCTCCGTAACGGCCCATGTACAGACCCACGTTCCGCGGCGCTGGGACGAGCGGGGAAAGCCGTACGAGGCGACCGCCGACGACGCCGCGTACGGCATCTTCCAACTGGCGGGCGGGGCCGTCGCGCAGATCAACTCCTCCTGGACGGTCCGGGTCAACCGTGACGAACTGGTCGAGTTCCAGGTCGACGGCACTCACGGTTCCGCCGTCGCCGGGCTGCGCAACTGCCGTGTCCAGCACCGCTCGTCGACTCCCAAGCCGGTCTGGAATCCGGACCTCCCGGTCACCGAGTCGTTCCGCGACCAGTGGCAGGAGATCCCGGACAACCAGGAGTTCGACAACGGCTTCAAGGCGCAGTGGGAGCTGTTCCTGCGCCATGTGGCCCTGGACGAGCCGTACGCCTGGGACCTGCTGGCCGGTGCCCGGGGCGTCCAACTGGCCGAGCTGGGGCTGAAGTCGTCCGCCGAGGGCCGCCGCTTCGACATCCCGGAGCTGACCCTGTGACCCCCGCGGCCGGTTCGCGGCACCGCAGGGAGCCGCTGACATGACGATCCACCTCCCGCAGGGCCCCTACACACCCCGCGCCACCCCCCTCGACCTCGCTCCGGGAGCGGCGGCGCCCACCTCCCGTACGGTCTTCTCGGCGGCGCACGTGGTCGCGGACCCGTTCGCGGACATCGGCCCGGACGGCCCGGCGGCCGTCGACTGGGAGTCCACGCTCGCCTTCCGCCGCCACCTGTGGGCGCACGGCCTGGGCGTCGCGGAGGCCATGGACACCGCGCAGCGCGGCATGGGCCTGGACTGGGTGGCCGCCGCCGAACTGATCCGCCGCTCGGCCGCCGAGGCGAAGGCGGTGGGCGGCAGGATCGCCTGCGGCGTGGGCACCGACCAACTGCCCGACGGCGGGTCGCCCACCCTGGCCGAGGTCACGGCGGCGTATGAACAGCAACTGGCCCTGGCCGAGGAGAACGGCGTCCAGCCGATCCTCATGGCCTCCCGCGCGCTGGCCCGCGCCGCGCGGGGCCCGGAGGACTACCTCGCCACCTACGCCCATCTCCTGCGCCAGGCCTCGGAGCCGGTGATCCTGCACTGGCTGGGCCCGATGTTCGACCCGGCCCTGGAGGGTTACTGGGGCAGCGACGGCCTCGACGAGGCCACGGACATCTTCCTCGAGGTCATCGCCGAACACCCCGACAAGGTCGACGGCATCAAGATCTCCCTCTTGGACGCGGCCCGCGAGATCGACGTCCGCCGCCGCCTCCCGGGCGGGGTGCGCTGCTACACGGGCGACGACTTCAACTACCCGGAACTCATCGCGGGCGACGAACGTGGCTTCAGTCACGCCCTGTTGGGCATCTTCGACCCGCTGGGCCCACTGGCGGCGCACGCGGTAAGGGTGCTGGACACGGGGGACGTGGACGGCTTCCGGGCCCTTCTGGACCCCACGGTCGAGCTCTCCCGCCACCTCTTCCGGCCGCCGACCCGCTTCTACAAGACGGGCGTGGTGTTCCTGGCCTGGCTCTCCGGCCATCAGGACCACTTCACGATGGTGGGCGGACTCCAGTCGGCGCGCTCGCTCCCGCATCTGGCCAAGGCGTACGAACTGGCCGACGGGCTGGGCCTGTTCCCGGACCCGGAGCTGGCAGAACACCGGATGAGCTCCCTGCTCGCGGTCCACGGAGGCGCACGATGAGCGACCACGACCTCTCCCGCCTCTCGCTCAACCAGGAGACCATCAAGCAGTGGTCGCTGCCCGAGCTGGCCGAGGGCTGCGTCAAGGCGGGCATCGGCATGGTCGGCCTGTGGCGGGCCCCGGTCCAGGAGTACGGCGTCGAGCGCACGGCGCGGCTCCTGTCGGATGCCGGGCTCACCGTCACCAGCCTCTGCCGGGGCGGCTTCTTCACCGCACTCGACCCGGCGGCCCGCGCCCGCGCCCTGGACGACAACCGGGCCGCGATCGACGAGGCGGCGGCCCTCGCCACCGACACCCTGGTCCTGGTCTCCGGCGGCCTCCCGCCCGGCAGCCGCGATCTGCACGGGGCCCGGGAGCGGGTCGCCGAGGCGCTGGCGGAACTGGCCCCGTACGCGGCGACGCGCGGCGTACGCCTGGCGATCGAGCCACTGCACCCGATGTACGCGTCCGACCGCTGCGTCGTCTCCACGCTCGGCCAGGCCCTGGACCTCGCAGAACGCTTCCCGGCCGAGCAGGTCGGCGTGGTCGTCGACACGTACCACCTCTGGTGGGACGACCGGGCGCCCGCCCAGATCGCCCGCGCGGGTGCGGGCGGGCGCATCCACTCCTTCCAGCTGGCCGACTGGATCACCCCGCTCCCGGCGGGCGTCCTGCTGGGCCGGGGCCAACTGGGCGACGGAAGCGTGGACTTCCGTGCGTTCCGCCGCCACGTGGAAGCGGCCGGCTTCGGTGGGCCGATCGAGGTGGAGATCTTCAACGAGGCGTTGTGGGCCCGTGACGGGGCGGAGGCGCTGGCGGAAGTGGCGGACCGCTACGTACGACATGCCTGCTGAGAGACCTGCGCCAAGGCTTGAGTAAAGAGATCGTAAAGGGCTGCAACCTTTGCGTACCCTCTCGTGTCACACAGGGCGTCGGGACTTCCGGGGAGGGGTCCGGGGGGAGCGGGAAGCCCGACGGGAGGGGAAAGCGAGGGGGGTCCGGCCGCGATTGGGCCGGGCCCCATTCCGCCTTTCCGGCTCCGCTGCCGTTGTCGCCATGACGGAGAGCGCGGCGGCAACCTGGCCCGAATCCCCCTGGCCGGCCCCGGGGCGGCAGCCGTCCCCGGTGCCCTGCACCGCCGGTGGGCCTCGCCCGACCGGGCGAGGGGGATCAGCTCCGCAGTTCGGCGAGCCTGGACAGGGTGTCGGTGGCGGCGTCTCGTTCCTCGGCCCCGAGGCGGACCGCCGCAGCCTCTTCGAGCAGCGCCGCCGCCCGCTCCACGTCTCCCGTCCGCTGGGCGATGTCACCGCGCAGGACGAGCAGCCGCAGCTTCTGCACCGGAGTCGGGTGCTCGTCCGCCAGCCCCAGCGCCCGGTCGATGATCTTCGCGGCGCCCGGCAGGTCCTGCTTGGAGTCCGCGAAGAGGTCCGCCATGTGCAGCGCGCGGGCGAAGGTCTCCTTCGGTGCGGGCCGGTGGCTCTGGTCCTCGCTGATCGGCTGTCCGATCCGGACCGTGTTCCCGGTCGGGTCGGTCATCAGGAACTGCCGTACCCCGTACGACATGTCCTTCAGCGGACCGATGCGCGGCAACCCCCGGGCCGGGATGCGCCCGTACGCGGCCTTGAGCCCCGCCCGGAACGCCGTATGCAGGCCGTCGACGTCCTCGGTGAGGACGTAGCACCCGGAGTGGGAGGACGCGGGGTCGTAGTCCTTCATGCCGTACAGCTGGAGCTCGACCGACCCCCGCTCGACGACCGCGTACGCGTACGGGCTCTTCTGCAGGTACGTCGTCTCGAAGCCCAGGGCGGAGTAGAAGTCGACGGTGGTCTCGATCAGCGAGGTCCGGCAGGGCAGCATCGGAATGGTCGTCTCGGTCATCCGATCAGCGTAGTCAAATTTGAATACTATGGCTAGCGCGCTGCGCTGATCGCCCGTGGTCGCGACCCCCAAGGGGTGAAAATTCTCGCCGCGGCGACGTGTTCGCGCAGGTGAGGCGTAGCGTCACAGGTCTAGACCGAATGTCCTCTTTACGCCCCTCCCTGTCCGTGCGTTACTCATGACATGTTCATGGCGTCCGTTTATCGGATGCCAGGGAACTCTTCCCCGTCAACGTGCCCGGAGGTGGCCATGCCCGCGTACCGTTCTCCGTTCCGTCGGCTCAAGAGATCCGGACGGGCTCTGCCGGCGGCAGCTCTCGGCAGTGCCGCGGCGCTGATCCTGACCGGCACGGGCACGGCCGCCGCCGCGCCACCCGCACCCGACGAGCCGGTCCGGTCCGGACAGGCGTGGATGGGGGCGGGCACCCGCATCGAGCAGGGCCCCGCTTCCTCGGCGGCGGGCGGCGTGAAACCGATGGACACCAGCGGCGTCCAGGGCATCGACGTCTCCCATTGGCAGGGGGCCATCAACTGGGGCTCGGTGAAGGCCGCGGGCATCGACTTCGCCTACATGAAGGCCACCGAGGGCACGTCCTTCAAGGACAGCGGCTTCAGCGCGAACTACACCGGCTCCTACAACGCCGGTCTGATCCGGGGGGCCTACCACTTCGCCCGCCCCGACGTCTCCAACGGGGCCACGCAGGCAGGCTACTTCGCGAGCAACGGCGGAGGATGGTCCAAGGACGGCAAGACCCTGCCCGGGGTGCTGGACATCGAGCACAATCCGTACGGCGCCATGTGCTACGGCCTGTCCACGACGCAGATGCGCACCTGGGTCAACGAGTTCCACGCCACGTACAAGGCGCGTACCACCCGGGACGTCGTGATCTACACGACGGCGAGCTGGTGGAACACCTGCACCGGCGGCTGGACCGGCATGGCCGCCAAGTCGCCCCTCTGGGTAGCACATTGGGGAACCAGCAGCCCGACCATCCCCAGCGGCTTCCCCACCTGGACGATCTGGCAGTACTCGGCCACGGGGCGGGTCGCCGGAGTCACCGGTGACGTGGACCGCAACAAGTTCAACGGCTCCGTGGCCCGCCTCCAGGCGCTCGCCAACAACACGGCCTAGCGGCTCCGCCCTTCGTGGTGGCCGGGTGAGCCCGTCAGCGACCCACCCGGCCCCCCGCGACCACCAGCCTCATGCACCACCACCACAACCGGCGCCGCGCGTCCCCCCACACCAGGAGTTCGCTGTGAACCATCCGCAGCCGTCCCGTCGCCACGTCCTCCTCGCCGGTGCCGGCGGTCTGGCCGCCGTCGCCCTACCGGGCACGGCCCACGCTCTCGACGTCGTCGAACCGGACATCGACGACACGTCCCGGTGGAAGGCCCGGCCGCCGCGGAGCCCGGTCGGGCTGGTGGGGAAGCGGCCGACGATGATCGTCGTGCACCACACGGTCAGCGCCAACACCTCCGACATCTCCCGCACCCAGGCCCACCGCCACGCCCACTGGGTCCAGGAACTGCACCTGGACAAGAACGGCTGGACCGACACCGGCTACCACTTCCTCGTCAGCCGGGGCGGCTGGATCACCGAGGGCCGCCACCAGAGCCTGAGCACGCTGCGGAGCGGCAGGGACTTCGTGCTGGGCGCGCACACCTCCGGTCAGAACGGGGCGGCCATCGGCATCGCCAACGAGGGTGCGTACCACGACGGCGCACAGCCGCCGCGCGCCCAGTGGGAGGTCCTGGTGGCGCTCTGTGCGTACACCTGCCGCCAGTACGGCATCGCGCCGAGCCGCATCTACGGGCACAAGGACTTCGGCGACACCCTCTGCCCGGGAGTACTGCACGACAAGCTGCCGCAGCTGCGCAGCGAGGTCGCGGCGAGCACGGGCTGAGCGCGGGGCGACTCGGCAGGTCGTAGCGATGTGCCGACGAGGTGCGGCGCCCGGGGACGGCGGGGGCGATCATGACAGCGGCCCCGTCAGGTCGGGGACCGTGACGGGGCCGCCGGGGGAGCGGTGTGTCAGGCGGAGAGCGCGCCGGCCTTCACAGCGGCGACGAAGGACGACCAGCCGTGTGCGGAGAAGACGACGGCGGGGCCCCCGGGGGCCTTGCTGTCGCGGACGGGGACGGCGGGGTGGCCGTCCGCGACTTCAAGGCAGTCGGCGTTGGCCCCGCCGCTGTAGCTGGACTTGCGCCATGCGGTGAGGGACACGCCGTCATGGGTGGGCTCGGTGGTGTGCATGTTCATGCTCCTTCGCGATGCTTCGGCGTACGCTGACGGGTTTTCCGTGGGTCAGGCGGAGAGATCGCCGTGCTTGAGGGCTGTGACGAACTGAGCCCAGTCCTGGTGGGTGAAGGACAGTGCGGGGCCGCCCGCCGCCTTGCTGTCGCGTACGGGGACGGAGGCGTGGCCGCGAGCGACTTCAAGGCACTCGCCCTGGTCCCCGCCGCTGTGGCTGGACTTGAACCAGCCCGCGAGGGTGGACGCGTCCCTGATCCTCCGCCTACTGCTGACCATGTTCGTGCTCCTCCGCTGCGGCCCGCACACGGGCCACCGATTCTTGATGCGACAATGCATCGCCCAGGGCGAGATCGTAGGCCGTGCGGCTGGACGTCACCAAGCGCGGATCATCCATCAAGTTGCCTGTCTGAAAGCCCTCGACATACGCCACCGGTGCCGAGTCCGCGAAGCTCATCAGCGTCAGCAGGCTCTGCTGGAGGGAGTGGGCCCCAGCCTCGAACGGCAGCACGTGCAACCGCAGTCGTCCCACCTCCGCCATGTCCGCGATCTTCCGCAGCTGTCGGGCCATCACCTGCGGGCCGCCGACCCGTCGCCGCAGCACCGCTTCGTCCAGCAGTGTCCACATCACCGGGTTCATCGGACCGTCCAGGAGACGAGCGCGTTCTGTTCGAATGACAACGTCCTGGTCAACCTCCTCCTGGCGATGGTTGGGTCGGTAGGCCTGGAACAGGGCCCGTGCGTAGTCGTCCGTCTGCAACAGGCCCGGAACGAGTGTCAGCGCGAACTGCTGGATGAGCACCGCCTGCTGCTCCAACTCCGCCACGGCCGCGAAGTGATCGTTGTACTTCGTCTCCAGGTCCTCCAGCCACCGGGCAAAGAACCCGTCCGTCCCCAGAGCCCGGTCGATCCGCTGGGCGTCATCCGGACTAGGCAGCCGCCGCCCCGCTTCCCAGTGGCTGATGAGCGTCGGCGAACAGACGACCTGCTCGGCCAGCGCCTCCTGTGTCATTTCGGCGGCAAGGCGGCGCAGCCGCAGCTCGTCGCCGTACTTCTGCCGTGCCGTACGCGGCTTGCCGTTCGCTTTCATCCGTACCCAACTCCTCGACCTGACCAGCGTGCTGTCATGCCCGACCCCCTGGAAGCGTAGCGACTTGCGACCTCACTCTGTGATGGATTCGCTACGGAAAGAAGCGAAGCCCGAACGTCGACGCACTCCGGAAGGCAGGCCCCATGAAGCACGCCCTGGCCCGGCTCCTGAAGCCGCTCCTGCGCTTGCTGATCCCCGCACCGCGCCAACGGCACCCGCTGGACACGTACGCGTACGTCCACCCCTACTCCTGCGACTACGTCGGCGGCCCGACCGGCTACCGCACCGGTGAACGGCCTCCGCGCGGTGAGGACAGCCCGCTGGTGCGCCCGTACTTCGTGGCGCACGAACGGCAGGTGGCCGAGGAGCACGCGGCCCAGGAGCGTGCCGTCGAGGCGAGGCGACGGCGTATCCGTCGCGGGGGACTGCTGGTCGCCGTGCGCGGCGTGGACGTCGCTCAGGTGCGGGGGGCCGTGGCGTGAGCACGGACAGCGAACTCACCGAGGCCCGGACGGTGCGGCTGCTGCCGTGGACGGGCGCCGACGGGAAACCCTGCTACGTCCTGGGGGACGGCACCGGGCGTGTGTCGCGGATGGCCGACGACGTGGAGGACATCCAGCTCGACATGGCGGAGGAACTGCTCGGCCACGCCGCCGATCTGCTGGCCGACGACGGGACCACCGGGCCGCAGATCCGCTTTCTCGCCGACCGGCTGACCGAGTCGCTGCGCCAGGTCGTGCGCGTCGCGGAGAGCCGTGGCGCACGGCTCGACGCGACGCACGACGGACGCGAGGAGCACGGCGGCCTACTCCGCGCCGACGGCCCGGAGTAGGCTCCTGGAGATGCATGCGCTGCTGCCGTATCTGATCATGACCGGCTGCCTCGCGGTGGTGGTGAGCGCCTTCGCGTGGCTGGCTTCACGCATCCGCCGACGGGGTCTCGCGGGCAGTGCCATGAGCGCTGCTCTGGCCTCCTACGAGGAGGCGTTCCGCATCACGGCTCACGAGTCGCACGTCGAGGTCCAGGAACAGGCACGACGCAAGGCGCCGCTCCTGTCGCCCGACGATCACTGGGAGCGGAGGCCAGGAGCGGCCGGACAGGCCCGGGGAGCGAAGACCGGGCCGGTACGGCGACGTCCACGGCGGGGAGTTCGTCGCTGGGCCGACCGGATCAGGACCCGTCGGAGCCGGCCGCCCGGTCCGCCTCAGTCGAACAGCGCCACCAGCCCGTAGACCCACACCGCGAGGAAGGCGACCGCGACCAGGAGGGCGCCGGCGTCCGCCAGGACGTCGCGGAGCCCGCCGCGCTCCGGCAGGTCTCCCCGTATCCCCACCAGTTCGTCCCAGCCGACCGGTCGGCGCAGGTAGTCCGACGCGGCTGCGCGTACGTCGGCCAGTCGCTCGGCGGCGAACGGCGTCGGGGCGTCTGCCTCCGTGCCTCGCCAGGCGACGGCCCGCATCCGGCGCACGGAATTGACGTACCGCTCCTCGAAGGCCGCCGTCTCGTCCGGGGCACGGTCCTCCTCCAGGTACATCCAGCGGCCGGCCTCCGCCGCGTCGCCGTACAGGCGGTAGACGGCGGCCAGTCGGCGGCGGGGTTCCGGTTCGTGCGGGTAGGAGGAGACCAGTCCGCGCAGACGCTGCCTCGCCACCGGTATACGTCCGGCGGCGAGGTCCGCGTCCACGCGGGCCAGGGTGTCGTTCAGGGGCATGCGGTCATCATGGGGGCGGGGGAGTGGTGTCGGCGACCGAGTTGTTCATACCGGACGGGTACTCGAGCGCGCAGGGGTGCCGGTGGGCGAACCCGGTTGTGTATCCGACCGGTTCGGGCCCGGCCGGCCCTTCGTCCTCGGCGACATGAACAACGTCGCCGCCAGCGCCAGGAGCAGCAGCCCCGCGCAGACGTACCCGGAGACCTGGACGCCGACCGCCATCGCCTCGCGGGCCGCCTCCGCCGCCGATGCCGTACGGGGCTCCGATGCGAGGGTCTCGATCACCGATCCGGCACTGTCCGTCACGACCCCGCCGATCCGTTCCGCTTCGTCCGTCGCGACGCCGTCCCGGGTGAGCCGGTCGGTCATCCCGGAGGCCAGGGTGCTGAAGAACAGGGTGGTCAGGAGGGCGATGCCGAGGGCGGACCCCAGCTCGCGGGCGGCGCTCTGGATGCCCGACGCCTGGCCTCCGCTCCGTTCCGGTATGTCCACGAGGACGATGTTGGTGACCTGCGCCGTGGCGAAGCCGACGCCGATCCCGTAGACGAACAGCGCGATGACGATGAGCCACCAGGAGCTGTCCGTGGACGCGATCAGGGCCAGCATCGTCAGCCCGGCGGCCTCCAGCACCAGGCCGATCCTGACCTGGGCGAGCGCGGAGACGGTCGAGGCCATCGGGAAGCTCGCCCCGGAGGCGGCGAAGCTTCCGACGGCCAGGGCGACGAGGGCGAGACCGGCCTCGAACGCGGTGTACCCGAGGGCGAACTGGAGCCAGAGCGGCAGCACCGCGATGATGCCGAACTCGCCGAGGCCCACCATCAGCGTGACGAAGTTGCCGTTGCGGAACGAGCGGATGGAGAACAGCCCCACGTCCATCAGCGGCTCGTCGCCCGCTCGGCTCAGCACCGTCTGCCTGCGCCAGAACGCGCCCAGCGCCAGAACGGACAGGAGCAGGGCGGCGAACACGGGTGAGAGCCCGCCGGACCAGGAGAAGCCGCCGATCTCCAGCGGCTCCGTCGTCATCAGCCAGCCATGGGTACGCCCCTCGATCAGGACGAAGGAGGCAAGGCCCAGGCCCGTCGCCGACAGCACCGCGCCGACGCCGTCGATACGGCCCCGGGTGCGGGGCGACGCGTCCAGGTACCGCAGCACCCCCACCACGATGAGGGCGACCAGCGGGATGTTGATGCCGAAGGCCCACCGCCAGGAGATGTCGGCGAGCCGGCCGCCCAGCAGCGGGCCCACGGCCGCCGCCGCCCCGATGGTCGAGCCCCACACGGCGAACGCCTGGCCGCGCGCCCGGCCCGTGAACGTGGCGTTCAGCAGGGCCAGCGAGGTGGGCAGCATCATCGCCCCGCCGACGCCCTGGGCGAACCGGGCGAGGATCAGGAGGCCGCCGCTGGAGGCCAGTGCGGCCAGCAGGCTCGTCACGCCGAAGACGGCGAGCCCCAGCAGGAAGATCCGGCGTGCGCCGTACAGGTCGCTGAAGCGCCCGGTGACCAGGAGGAGCGCCGCGAACGTGATCGCGTACGACTCCTGGATCCACTGGGCCTCGGATGAACCGATGGAGAGGTCCTCGATGATCGGCGCGAGGATCACGTTGACGATCGTCAGGTCGACGACGATCAGCGCCACGCCGAGCGCCACGGCGACGAGGCCGAGCCACTGGCGTGTTGTGGGTGGGGTTTCCGCTGGTTCGGGCACAGTGTTCGACTCCCGTGATTGCTTTGCGGCAAAGGTAGATAGCTTTGCCGCAAAGGTAAATGTGACGGGGTAGGTTGTCAAAGCAGGTGGTGGGAGACGTGGCCGGAGGCCTCGCGGCGGATCCGGCGGAGAAAGAGGGGCAGCACCGATGACGAACGGGAACGGGGCCAGGGGGAACGGCACGGCGGACGCGGACTCCGGGGCCGGCCGCGAAGCCGTGCGCGTCGACCGCGTGATGGACGGGCTGCGCGCCTTCGGGGCCGACTACACCGAGTTCACCCGCCGCTTCGCGACCTGGCTCGGGCTGCACTCCACCGATGCCGTCGCCCTCGTCGAGATCCTCTACGCCGAGGACCAGGGCAAACCGCTGTCACCGGCCAGGCTCAGCGAGCGCGTCTCGCTCTCCTCCGGCGCGACCGCCATCCTCCTCAAGCGGCTCGAACAGGCGGGGCATGTCGTCCGCACCCGCGAGAGCGCCGACCGCCGGGTGGTGACCCTGCGCAGCAGCCCCGACATCCGGCCGAGGGCCATCGCGTTCTTCGGTCCCTACTCCGAGCGGATGGCCGAGGCGATGGCGGCCTACTCGCCGCAGGAGATCCAGCACTTCGAGGAGTTCCTCGGCAGGCTGACCTCGACCATGGACACCCTGCTGGCGAACGAGTACCGGGACGGCGGGCCCGGCCCCCGCACCCCCTGACGGGATCCGGCCGACGGGATCCGGACCGGCCGCTGCCCTGGGCTGTACCCCGCACCCCGCACCCCGCACCCCGCACCCCGCACTTCGCACACCGCAGCGAGGTGTGGGGGTGTGAATTGCCCTGTCAGTGCCACCCGGTAGCGTCGGGTCATGTCCAACATGGCCGTCCTCGAAGGGGTCCTGGAGCGGATCACCTACGCCAACGAGGAGAACGGGTACACGGTCGCCCGCGTCGACACCGGACGCGGAGCCGGGGACCTCCTCACCGTCGTCGGCGCGCTGCTCGGCGCGCAGGTCGGCGAGTCGCTGCGGATGGAGGGCCGTTGGGGCTCGCACTCCCAGTACGGCAAGCAGTTCACGGTGGAGAACTACACCACCGTGCTGCCCGCCACCATCCAGGGCATCCGCCGCTATCTCGGCTCCGGGCTGATCAAGGGCATCGGGCCGGTGATGGCCGACCGGATCACCATCCACTTCGGCGTCGACACCCTCGACATCATCGAGCAGGAGCCGAAGCGCCTCGTCGAGGTCCCCGGCCTCGGCCCCAAGCGCACGAAGATGATCGCGGCCGCCTGGGAGGAACAGAAGGCGATCAAGGAGGTCATGGTCTTCCTCCAGGGCGTCGGCGTCTCCACCTCCATCGCCGTCCGCATCTACAAGAAGTACGAGGACGCCTCGATCTCCGTCGTCAGGAACCAGCCCTACCGGCTGGCCGCCGACGTCTGGGGCATCGGCTTCCTCACCGCCGACAGGATCGCCCAGGCCGTCGGCATCCCGCACGACAGCCCCGAGCGGGTCAAGGCCGGCCTCCAGTACGCCCTGTCCCAGTCCTCCGACCAAGGGCACTGCTACCTCCCCGAGGAGCGGCTCATCGCGGACGGCGTCAAGCTGCTCCAGGTCGACACCGGGCTGGTCATCGAGTGCCTGGCCGAGCTGGCAGCCGACCCGGAGGGCGTCGTGCGGGAGAAGGTGCCGTCCCCCGAGGGCGGCGAACCGGTCACGGCCATCTACCTGGTCCCCTTCCACCGGGCCGAGCTGTCCCTCGCCGGGCAGGTGCGCCGCCTGCTGAACACCGGTGAGGACCGCATGCCGGCCTTCGGGGACGTGGACTGGGACAAGGCCCTGGCCTGGCTCGCCACCCGCACGGGGACCGTTCTGGCGCCCGAGCAGGAGCAGGCCGTACGGCTCGCGCTCAGCCGGAAGGTGGCCGTTCTGACCGGGGGCCCCGGCTGCGGGAAGTCGTTCACCGTACGGTCCATCGTCGAGCTGGCCCGGGCCAAGCGGGCCAAGGTCGTGCTGGCCGCGCCCACCGGCCGGGCCGCCAAACGGCTCGCCGAGCTGACCGGGGCCGAGGCGTCCACCGTGCACCGGCTCCTGGAGCTGAGGCCGGGCGGGGACGCGGCCTACGACCGCGACCGCCCGCTGGACGCGGATCTGGTCGTCGTGGACGAGGCGTCGATGCTCGATCTGCTGCTCGCCAACAAGCTCGTGAAGGCGGTGGCACCCGGTGCCCATCTCCTCCTCGTGGGTGACGTCGACCAACTTCCCTCGGTCGGCGCGGGGGAGGTGCTGAGCGATCTGCTCGCTGAGGGCGGCCCGGTCCCCGCCGTCCGGCTCACCCGGATCTTCCGCCAGGCCCAGCAGTCCGGCGTCGTGACCAACGCGCACCGGATCAATGCGGGCAAAACCCCACTCACCGAGGGGATGAGCGACTTCTTCCTCTTCGTCGAGGAGGAGACGGAGGACGCCGGTAAGCTCGCCGTCGATGTGGCGGCCCGTCGCATTCCGGCCAAGTTCGGCCTCGATCCACGCCGGGACGTGCAGGTTCTCGCCCCGATGCACCGAGGCCCCGCCGGTGCGGGCCATCTGAACGGACTGCTCCAGCAGGCCATCACCCCGGCCCGCCCCGACCTCCCCGAGAAGCGGTTCGGCGGCCGGGTCTTCCGGGTCGGCGACAAGGTCACCCAGATCCGCAATAACTACGACAAGGGCGAGAACGGCGTCTTCAACGGCACGGTCGGCGTCGTCACCGGCCTTGACCTGGACGAACAGAAGCTCACGGTCCGCACCGACGAGGACGAGGAGATCGGCTACGACTTCGACGAGCTGGACGAGCTGGCCCACGCGTACGCCATGACCATCCACCGCTCCCAGGGCAGCGAGTATCCGGCCGTCGTCATCCCCGTCACCACCAGCGCCTGGATGATGCTCCAGCGCAACCTGCTCTACACGGCCGTGACGAGGGCCAAGAAGCTGGTGGTCCTGGTCGGGTCCCGTAAGGCGATCGGCCAGGCGGTCCGCACGGTTTCCGCAGGAAGACGCTGTACAGCGCTGGATTTCCGGCTCCGGGGCGGCTCCGGAGAAGACTTCGCGTGACCCGTGCGCAAAAATGATCGATCAAACCGGTGGCAAACATCACGGAGGTCTTCCGGAACCGTAGCCAAGGGGGCAGGATGAGTAAATTGGCGGCACTCAGTGCCGCCAGTAGGTCCAATGGACGACCCCGAGTGCACTCTCCTGAGCCGAATGGGGGAGGGTGGAAGACAGTCAGGGCACCTCGAAGAAGAGGCACTACGTCGGTGAGGGATGACGTGAGCGAGCACACCAACAACGCTGTAGTACTGCGGTACGGCGACGACGAGTACACCTATCCGGTGATCGACAGCGCCGTCGGCGACAAGGGCTTCGACATCGGGAAGCTCCGGGCCAATACCGGCCTGGTGACGCTGGACAGCGGATACGGCAACACCGCCGCCTATAAATCCGCCGTCACGTACCTCGACGGTGAGCAGGGCATTCTGCGCTACCGCGGATACCCGATCGAGCAGCTCGCCGAGCGCTCGTCGTTCCTCGAGGTCGCGTACACGCTGATCAACGGCGATCTGCCGAAGGTCGACGAGCTGGCGACCTTCAAGAACGAGATCACCCAGCACACGCTGCTGCACGAGGACGTCAAGCGGTTCTTCGACGGCTTCCCGCGCGACGCCCACCCGATGGCCATGCTGTCCTCGGTCGTCAGCGCGCTGTCCACGTTCTACCAGGACAGCCACAACCCGTTCGACGAGCAGCAGCGTCACCTCTCGACGATCCGCCTCCTGGCGAAGCTCCCGACGATCGCGGCGTACGCCTACAAGAAGTCGATCGGGCACCCCTTCGTCTACCCGCGCAACGACCTCGGGTACGTCGAGAACTTCCTGCGCATGACCTTCTCGGTCCCCGCCCAGGAGTACGAGCTGGACCCGGTCGTCGTCTCGGCGCTGGACAAGCTGCTCATCCTGCACGCGGACCACGAGCAGAACTGTTCGACCTCCACCGTGCGTCTGGTCGGCTCCTCGCAGGCGAACATGTTCGCCTCGATCTCCGCCGGCATCTCGGCGCTCTGGGGCCCCCTGCACGGTGGCGCCAACCAGTCGGTGCTGGAGATGCTGGAAGGCATCCAGGCCAACGGCGGCGACGTCGACTCCTTCATCCGCAAGGTGAAGAACAAGGAGGACGGCGTCCGCCTGATGGGCTTCGGCCACCGGGTGTACAAGTCGTTCGACCCGCGCGCCAAGATCATCAAGGCCGCGGCCCACGATGTGCTGTCCGCGCTCGGCAAGTCCGACGAGCTGCTCGACATCGCGCTCAAGCTGGAGGACCACGCGCTCTCCGACGAGTACTTCGTCTCGCGCAACCTCTACCCCAACGTGGACTTCTACACCGGTCTGATCTACCGGGCCATGGGCTTCCCGACCGAGATGTTCACCGTGCTCTTCGCGCTCGGCCGCCTTCCCGGCTGGATCGCCCAGTGGCACGAGATGATCAAGGAGCCGGGTTCCCGCATCGGCCGCCCGCGTCAGATCTACACCGGCGAGGTCCTGCGCGACTTCGTCCCGGTCGAGGGCCGCTGACCCGGATCCGGTACCGCTGGATCCCGCGCGGAGGTCGCTGAACCGGACCTCGTACCGCCGGATCTGGTACCGCCGGACCTCGTACCACCGGATCCGGTGCCACTGGATCCCGTACCGCCCGTAGTGCCCGGCCTCTTCGGCCGACTGCCTTCGCCCCGCGTACCGCGCTTCGCACAGAGCGCGGTGTCCGGGGCGATTCGGCGTTGTACGGGGCGCTCATGGCCCAGGTGGACCGGTGCCGGTGCCGGTGCTGGGCTCGTGCGCCGATGGGACGGGCCGCTGATCGAACGGGCCGGAAAGCGAGAAACACCCCGCCGCCGATCCCCCCACGGGTCGACGGTCGGGGCGTTTCCCATATCCCGGAGCGGATTCCCCCCACGGGATCCGGCCGGGCGTCTGTAGGGAGCCAGGGCTCCCGTTGTTCTGTTGTGTTCCCTTGTGCTGCGGTCCGCCGGGGTACGTACGCACGGGAGGGCCGCTCAAAGCTCCCCGGTGCACGTGCCCCGGCAAACGCTTGCCACAGGAGCGTCCCCCAAGACACTCCATCGGACGTCCCCCAAGACATCCTTGGCTCGCACTCTAAGACTCGTGAACCCACCGGATGGTTACCCTGAAACCGGTGTGATCTAAATCTCTTTGTGGAAGTTACGTGAAGGCACGCAACCGTAGACTGTTCGTGACGACGAACACGGACGAAAACGCCATGGCGGCGCCCGCGATCATAGGGTTGAGCAGGCCACTTGCAGCCAGGGGCAAGGCCGCGACGTTGTACCCGAAGGCCCAGAAGAGGTTGCCCCTGATGGTGGCCAGCGTACGCCTGGAGAGGCGGATTGCGTCAGCCGTCACCTTGAGATCTCCACGAACCAGTGTGAGGTCGCTCGCTTCGATCGCCGCGTCCGTCCCGGTGCCCATCGCCAGTCCCAGGTCTGCCGTGGCGAGGGCGGCGGCGTCGTTGACCCCGTCGCCGACCATGGCGACGACCCGACCCTCGGCCTGAAGGCGCTTCACGACGTTCACCTTGTCCTCGGGAAGCACCTCCGCGTGGACCTCGTCGATGCCCACCTCACGGGCCACGGCCTCCGCCACCGCCCGGTTGTCGCCGGTCAGCAGCACGGGCTTCAACCCCAGGGCACGCAACTCGCTCACGGCGGCCGCACTGCTGTCCTTGACCGCGTCCGCCACCCCGAACACGCCCCGCGCCTGGCCGTCCCAGGCGACGGTGATCGCGGTGCGTCCGGCGGTCTCGGCGGCTTTCTTCGCTTCGGCGAGGTGGGTGGGGAGGTGGATCTCCCACTCGGCCAGGAGTTGTTCGCGTCCGACGAGGACGGCGTGGCCTTCGACGATGCCCTGGACGCC